>ONCF01000096.1 GCA_900316275.1 uncultured Veillonellaceae bacterium | reverse complement strand
CCTCGAGTTCAACTACATGGTCATGCAGGCCTATGACTTCCTCGAGCTGAACCGCCGCTATGGCTGCAAGCTGCAGATGGGCGGCGATGACCAGTGGTCGAACATCATCGCGGGTGTGGAGCTGAACCGCCGCAAGCAGGATGTGCAGGTCTATGGCCTCACGAACAAGCTGCTCACGAAGAGCGACGGCAAGAAGATGGGCAAGACGGCCGGCGGCGCGCTCTGGCTCGACGCCGAGAAGACGAGCCCGTACGAGTTCTACCAGTACTGGCGCAACGTCGACGACGCAGACGTGGAGAAATGCCTCGCACTGCTGACGTTCCTGCCCATGGACGAGGTGCGTCGCCTCGGCAGCCTCGAGGGCTCGCAGATCAACGAGGCTAAAAGCGTGCTCGCCTACGAGGTCACGAAAATCGTGCACGGCGAGGCGGCAGCCCAGCAGGCGAAGCAGTCCGCCGAGGCCTTGTTCGGCGGTGCCGGTCAGGCCGAGAACATGCCCGAGGTGCAGGCGGCCGTCGGTCAGAAACTGCTCGACGTGCTCGTGGCGGGCAAAGTCTTTGCCTCGAAGGGCGAAGGCCGCCGTCTCATCCAGCAGCACGGCCTTTCGCTGAATGATGCGAAGGTCGAGGATGCGGACTATGTGCTGCAGGCCAGTGACTTCACGGACGGCAGTGCCATGGTCAAGAAGGGCAAGAAGAAGTACTACAAGCTCTTGCAGTGAGGCTCAAGGCGTAGTATACTAAACAGGTTGACGTAACATTTAAAGGACCGCGCAGGCGGTAAAACATAATTTGAAGGAGAGTCGTTCTACATGTCAGGACATTCTAAATGGGCCAATATCAAACGCAAGAAGGGTGCTAACGACGCCATCCGTGGTAAGATTACCACGAAAATCGGCCGTGAAATCACCATCGCTGTGCGCATGGGCGGTGCGGACCCGACGGGCAACATGCGCCTGAAGCTGGCCCTGTCCAAGGCGAAGTCCAACAATATCCCGAAGGACAACATCAAGCGCGCTATCGACAAGGGCCTCGGCAACACCGAGGGCAGTAACTACGAGGAGCTCACGTACGAGGGCTATGGCCCGGCGGGCACGGCGGTCATGCTCGACATCCTCACGGATAACCGCAACCGTACGGCGGCGGATGTGCGCCACCTGTTCTCGAAATATGGCGGCAACCTCGGTCAGGACGGCTGCGTGGCCTGGATGTTCCAGCAGAAGGCTGTGTTCGTCGTGGAGAAAGAGACGTTCGATGACGAGGACGCGCTCATGGAGCTCGTGCTCGACGCCGGTGCCGAGGATATGAAGTCCGAGGATGATGCGTTCGAGATTACGGCGGCACCGGATGCCTACGACGCTATCGAGCAGGCGCTCGGCGAGAAGGGCATCGAGGCAGCCTCCGCGGAAATCACCATGGTGCCGGAGAACTACGTGCACCTCAGCGGCAAAGATGCCGAGAAGATGCAGGAGCTCGTGGACGCGCTCGAGGAGAGCGACGATATCCAGAACGTCTACAGCAACTACGAAATCGACGACGAGGAGTAAGCTTCGTCTTTCTACCAAAAGGGGCGCAAGTGATTGTGTCCCTTTTTTCAGTATGGAGTATTTATGCTAGCATTAGGCATCGACCCCGGTACAGCTATCTGCGGCTACGGTTTTGTGGAGACGCAGGGCAGCCGCCTCGTCCCGCGCGCCTACGGCTCGATTTTTACCGTGCCGGAGATGCGTATGGAGGACCGGCTCATGAAAATCTACGATGAGCTGGATCGCATGATTAAGGAGTACCAGCCCGATATCATGGGCATTGAGAAACTGTTCTTTAACCGTAATGTCACAACGGCTATCCCCGTGGGGCAGGCGCGCGGCGTCGTGCTGCTGGCGGCGGCGAAAAATAATCTGCGCATCGTCGAGCGCACGCCTATGCAGATCAAGCAGGACGTGACGGGCTACGGCAAGGCCACGAAGCAGCAGGTCATCTACATGGTGACGAAGCTGCTGCACCTCCAGGAGCCGCCCAAGCCCGACGACACGGCGGATGCGCTGGCCTGCGCCATCTGTACGACACACTGCCTGAACAGTTTGCGCTGGAGGAATCAGCTATGATTGGATTTTTGCGCGGCGAGGTCGCGTATTTGTATACGGACTGCGTGCTGCTCGATGTGCAGGGCGTGGGCTACCGCGTCTACATCGCCGACAGCACGCGGCGGCAGCTGCATCTGCACGAGCAGGCGCTGCTCTTTACGCATATGGCCGTGCGCGAGGACGATATCACGCTGTACGGTTTCGGCACGGAGGAGGAGTACGCGCTGTTCCAGCAGCTCATCAGCGTCTCGGGCATCGGGCCGAAAGTCGCGCTCGGTATTCTCTCGTCCATCACGGTTGCGAGCCTCTGCCGCGCCATCCAGAACAAGCAGGCCGCTGTACTCACGAAACTGCCGGGCATCGGCAAAAAGTCGGCGGAGCGCCTGATACTGGAGCTCAAGGACAAGCTGGCCTTTGCCCACACAACGCCTGAGGATGCGGACGAAGGTGACCTGTTTGACACGGGCGCTGAGGATACGGCACTCGGCGATATCGCGGGCGAGACGCGCGCGGCCCTGCTTTCGCTCGGCTACAGCGAGCAGGAAATTACGCCCGTGCTGCGCAAAGTGGCCAAGTGTGAGAGCACGGAGGCCGCGCTGAAGCTGGCACTCAAAGAACTGAGCAGATTTTAAAAGGAGGCGCTAGACGGTGGAGGATTTCCAAATGGACGATTTCGACGAGAGCCGTATCGTCTCCATGGAGCAGCAGGAAACCGATGACTGGCAGTACAGCCTGCGCCCACGCAAGTTCGCGGAGTACATCGGTCAGGACAAGGCTAAAGATAACCTGTCCATTTTTATCAAGGCGGCGCTCTCGCGTGGCGAGGCGCTCGACCACGTGCTGCTCTACGGCCCGCCGGGCCTCGGCAAGACGACGCTCGCCGGTATCATCGCCAATGAGCTCGGCGTGAATTTCCGCCAGACGTCGGGCCCAGCCATCGAGCGCTCCGGTGACCTCGCGGCACTGCTCACGAACCTGCAGGAGCATGACGTGCTCTTTATCGACGAGATACACCGCCTCTCGCACAGCGTAGAGGAGGTGCTGTACTCGGCCATGGAGGACTTCGCGCTCGATATCATCATCGGCAAGGGGCCGAGCGCGCGCTCCATCCGCCTCGACATCGCGCCGTTCACGCTCATCGGCGCCACGACGAAGGCTGGCTCGCTCGCGCCACCGCTCAGGGACCGCTTCGGTATCATTTCGCGGCTCGAGTATTACACGCCGGAGTCGCTCGTGCTCATCATCAAGCGCGCGGCGGAAATCCTGCAGATTGACATCGAGGAGCAGGGAGCGCTGGAAATCGCGCGCCGCAGCCGCGGTACGCCGCGTATTGCGAACCGCCTGCTCAAGCGTGTGCGTGACGTGGCACAGATTGAGGGCAGTGGCGTTATCACGGACACCATTGCCGACAGGGCCCTGCGCATGCTGGAGGTCGATAAAGCGGGCCTAGACCGCACGGACCGCCGCATGCTGGAGACGATGATCAAGAAGTTCGCGGGCGGCCCTGTGGGCCTCGATACGCTCGCGGCGGCCATCAGCGAGTCGCGTGACACCATCGAGGATGTCTACGAGCCGTTCCTCATCCAGCTGGGCTTTATCAACCGTACGCCGCGCGGCCGCGTCGCTACACGTGCCGCCTATGAGCACCTCGGCATCGCCTATCCCGAGAACTGACACCAGTATGTTACTTCGCATATTCGCTGGTGAGCTCGTTGGCGGCTTGCCGTGGTTGAGGTATCTTTACAAGGAGATTTTCTGTTGAAACTACTGCTGCATATGTGTTGCGGGCCGTGCTCGTGCTACCCGGTGAAGAAATTGCGCGAGGAGGGTATCGAGCCCACGGGCTATTTCTTTAACCCGAATATTCATCCGTACAAGGAGTGGGAAATGCGCCTCAACACCGCGAAGGAGTTCGCAGCTAAGGTGGGCATGGCCATCGAGACGGATGAGAACTATCGCCTGCGCGATTTTCTCAAGCAGGCACTGCCGGCCGAGGCGGTGCCGAATGGTCGCTGCACCATGTGCTACACGTGGCGGCTGGAGCAGACGGCACGCTTTGCGCGCGAGCACGGCTACGACGCCTTTACCTCGACACTGTTTTACAGCATCTACCAGCAGCACGAGCTCATGCGGCACACGGCGGAGCATTTCGCGGCGCAGTACGGCGTCACGTTTTACTACGAGGATTTCCGCCCTGGCTGGCAGGAGGGCATTGACATCAGCCACGAGCTGGAGCTATACCGCCAGCCGTACTGCGGCTGCATTTTCTCCGAGGAGGAGCGTTACAGCAAAGCCATTCGCAAGCAGCGCCGCAAGGAAAACCGCGCGAAAAAGCGCGCCCGCCTCGCGGCCGAGGCTCAGTTGGGGGAGCAAACGAATTGAAGCAATTTATCATGGCCTTAGGCCTCTTTTTCTACCTGTTGGGGGGCATGTTGACCGTACCCACCGCCCACGCCGCCTGGCAGCCGACGTTGCGCGTGGGACTGCTCTCCGCGCAGGGCTCCGTCGTGCTCACGGCTGTGGGCACGGATATGGTGCTTGTGAGTGAGCAGCAGTCGCGTCCCATCGCCCGATTGGCAAAAGGGGAGTCGCTGACTGTCGACTGCGAGGCGAGTTCATTCGTGCTGGCAGGGCGGCATGTGCCCGGCCAGACGCTCACGCTGCGCGCGCCGAATGACAGACAGGCCGAGCAGGCCAGCGTCCGGGTGAACAACCAGCCCTACCGCGGCGCGGTGGAACTGCGCTGGACGGCGAACGGCATTACGGCCATCAACGTTGTGCGCACGGAGGACTATGTGCGTGCCGTGACGGCGGAGGAGATGCCGCCCACGTGGCCTGCCCCCGCTGTGGAGGCGCAGGCGGTGGCCGCGCGCACGTTCGCGCTCGCACATCGCGGCCGCCATAAAAAGGAGGGCTACGACCTCTGCACGACGACGCACTGTCAGTCCTATCACGGCATCCGCAGCGAGCAGACGGGCTCCGACCGTGCGACGCGGGCCACTTACGGGCAGGTGCTCACGTATCAGGGCAAACTGATTGAGGCGCTTTTCCACACCGACTCCGGCGGTATGACGGAGAACAGCGAGGACGTTTGGGGTACGAAAATCCCTTATCTGCGCGCGGCCACGGAGGTCGAGCGCTTTACGCAGCCGTGGCAAAAGGATATCCAGGCCACGACACTCGTGACGCAGTTTCGTCATAAAGGGGATATCGGCGAGCTCAAGGCCATCCGCCTCAGTCCGCTGCATATGGGGCAGGCGAGTGCGGACCGCACCGTTTCGGGTCGCGTGAAGCAGGTACAGCTCGTGGGCAAAAAGGGCACGATGCGTGTGACAGGGGAGGATCTGCGCAATGCGTTCGGCCTGCGCAGCACGCTGTTTGAAATGAAGCTCGACAAGGATACGGTGCATCTGCACGGCTACGGCTGGGGGCATGGCCTCGGCCTGTCGCAGTACGGCGCCCGCGCCTGGGCGAAAACGCTCGACTGCACCGGCATCTTGCAGCACTACTACCACGGTGCCACGCTGAAGCAGCTGTATCGGCCGTAACTTGAATATCATAGCCGAATTTGGTAGTATGAAGAGGTACTGATATTTTGCTAACAGTCTGCTCAAGGATGGGGCAGGCATAAATGGTTGAGAAAAGAGATAAGTAACATGATGAAGCAGAAACAGGCTTTGGTGGCGGGGATTTTGGCAGCACTCGTGCTGGGCACGGGCTTGCCCGTGAGCCAGGCGGCTCAGAACGATAACGGCACGCAGATGCTCTACACGGCGCCCGAGGGCAAGCCGCTCGTAGAGGAGGACTCGACGGAAAAGCAGGAGGAGCAGCTGAAAATCTCCATCAATCTGGCGGCGCGTTCTCTGGCGCTGTTCCGCGGCACGGAGCGCGTGGCGCTTTATCCCATCGGCCCCGGCACGCCCTCGACGCCGACGCCGACCGGCTACTACAAAATTCAGGAGAAAGAGGTCAACCCGACCTGGGTCTCGCCGGAGGACCCGAAAATTGTCATCCCCTCGGGGCCGGACTGCCCGATTGGCTACCGCTGGATGACGCTGCAGGGACACTACGGCATCCACGGCACGAACAAGCCAAGCTCCATCGGTGAGTATGTCTCCAACGGCTGCGTGCGTATGCTCGAGGAGGATGTGGAGGAACTGTTCGACAAGGTGTCCGTAGGCACGCCCGTCGAGATTACCTACAACCGCATCGTGGTCGAGAAGGCGGACGATGCGCAGATTGTTTACTACATTTATCCTGACGGCTACGGCTGCCAGCCCATCGACGTGGCGGATGTGCGCGCCTGGCTCAAGGGCTACGGCGTGCAGGATTTCGTGACGGACACGGCACTGGAGGAGAAAATCGCAGCCGCTGACGGCGAGCCCACCTATATCGCAAAGGTCTATCCGCTTTTCGTCAATGGCCAGAAGCTCGAGGGCAAGGCCGTGGAGCAGAATGGCATCGTCTACCTGCCCGCCGTGCAGCTGGCCGAGGCCACGAAAATCAACCTCGGCTGGAATGCGAGTGTAGAGCGGCTTATTTCCTCCGAGGGCTCGGCACGCGGCTACGACAAGCAGGATACGCTCTATTGCGACCCGCAGGCGGCGCGCACGCTGTTCCACCTGCAGGGAGGTCTCGCGCAGGACGGCACGTATACGCTGCGCTCCGTGGGATTGCCAGCACCGACCGTGCAGCCCATCGAGGTCCCGGCCAACCCGACGGACAAGCCCGAGGTGACGACGGCCCAGGATATTAAGCAGGCCAAGGACGCTAAGCAGGTCAAGCAGAGCAAGGACAAAAAGAGTAAAAAGACCCAGCAGGCTAAGCGTCCCAAGACGCTGGCTGAGATAGAGGCTGAGGCAACGAAACAGTAAAGAGGAGCAGCACAATGGGAAAGCAGCAACGGTTCGTGGTTATCGATGGCAGCAGCCTCCTGTTTCGGGCATTCTACGCCATGCCACCCTTGACGGACCGGCAGGGCAAACCCGTGGGCGCAGTCGTGGGCTTTGCCAATATGTTTTTCAAGCTCATGGGTGAACTGCAGCCGGAGCTCGCGCTCATCGCCTTTGATAAGAGCCGCCATACGTTCCGCACGGAGAAGTATGCGGCCTACAAGGGCAATCGCGACAAGACGCCGGAGGAGCTCATCAGCCAGATACCGCTGCTGCAGGACTTTGCGGCGGCCTGCGGCGTGTCATTCCTCGAAAAGGACAACTACGAGGCTGACGATCTCATCGGCACGCTGGCGACACAGGCGGCGACGGCGGGCTGTGACACGCTCGTCATCACGGGCGACCGCGACGCGCTGCAGCTCGTGCGTCCCGGCCTGCGTGTGCTGCTCACGAAAAAGGGTATCACGGAGCTCAAGGAGTACGACGAGGCGGCCTTTCAGGAGGAATACCAGCTCCAGCCGCTGCAGCTCATTGACCTCAAGGGGCTCATGGGCGACACGGCGGACAACATCCCCGGCGTGCCGGGCGTGGGGCCAAAGACGGCGAGCAAGCTCATCATCGAGTACGGCAGCGTGGAAAATGTGCTCGCGCATATCGTGGACATCAAGGGTAAAAAGCTGCAGGAGCACCTGACGGAGAACAAGGAACAGGCGCTGCTCTCCAAAGATCTCGCGACCATCGAGCTCGCGGTGCCGGGCGTGCAGTTCGCGGCGGCGGATTATGCCATCCAAACGGACCATGCAGCTATGCAGGCTTTTTGTACGGCACACGGTCTCAATGCCGTGTGGAAAAACTTTACGAAATTATACGGCGAGGCGGCGGACGCAGCGGTTCCGGCACCGCAGGTGACAGAGCAAAAGCCACTCGACCTCACGTATACGGAGCTCACGGCGGCCGATGCGGTGCCGGAATTTACGGCAGGCTTGGCGTTGGCGGCCGTGCTGACGGGCAAACACCCCTTTGAAAAGCTGCAGGGCCTCGCGCTGGCCACGGCGGAGCAGCTCTATTTTGTGTCTGCGGAAAGCGCGGCCTGGGCGCAGGTGCGGGCACAGCTGCAGGCTGGCGTTGATGCCGCGCCGGATGGCGACGCAATGGTGAGCGTGTGCGGGCTCAAGGCACTGTATCATGCGGGTTTGCCGGCAGGTAAGGTGTATTTTGACGCCGAGCTCGCGGCCTATCTGCTGCAGCCCGAGCGCAGTCAGTATGCCCTGGCGGCCCTCGTGCAGCAGTATCTGCCGCAGGTGCAGCCCTATGTGCTGCAGGAGGCGGCTGCGCAGCCTACGCTCTGGGAAACGGGCGCAGCCATTACGACGGCCGAGCGCGAGGCTGCGCTGTGGCAGGCGCGGGCGCTGTATCTGCTGCGGCCGGTTTTGCAGGCGGAGCTCGCTGCACAGGGATTGGACCGGCTCTATCGGGACATTGAGCTGCCGCTCGTGGCCGTGCTCGCCGATATGGAGCAGCAGGGCATCTATGTGAACCGCACGCGCCTTGCCGAGGAGACGCAGGCCGTGGGGGCACGCCTGCAGCAGCTGGAGCAGGATATCTACACGCTGGCGGGGCATCCTTTCAACGTGAATTCGCCTAAGCAGCTCGCGCAGGTGCTGTTTGAGGAAATGCACCTGCCGCCCGTGAAGAAGACGAAGACGGGCTACTCGACGAATGCCGAGGTGCTGGAGACACTGCGCGCGGACAATCCCATCGTGGAGCTTATCCTGCAGCAGCGTATGTGGCAAAAGCTGAAGTCCACGTATCTCGACGGCATTGTCAATCTCATCAGCGCCGAGACCGGCCGCGTCTATACGAATTTCAACCAGACCGTGACGGCGACGGGACGGCTCTCGAGCTCGGACCCGAATTTGCAAAATATCCCCGTGCGTACGGAGGAGGGCCGCACCATCCGCGCCATGTTCGAGCCGGGTGAGGGCTATGACTGCCTGCTCTCGGCCGATTACTCGCAGATTGAGCTGCGCCTGCTCGCGCATATGTCGGGCGATGAGAGCTTTATCGATGCCTTCCGGCAGGGGCAGGACATTCACGCGCGCACGGCGGCCGAAGTGTTCGGCGTGCCGCTCACCGAGGTGACACCCTTGATGCGGCGCAAGGCCAAGGCCGTGAATTTCGGCATCGTCTACGGCATCAGCGACTACGGGCTTGCGCGTGACCTCCATATCCCGCGCAAAGAGGCCGCACATTATATCGCTACATACTTTGCGCGCTATCCGGGCGTGAAACGCTTTATGGACGAGCAGGTGGCCTTTGCGCATGCGCATGGCTATGTGGAGACGCTCTACGGGCGCCGTCGCAGCCTGCCGACCATCAACAGCCGCAATTTCAACCAGCGCAGTCTCGCGGAGCGCATGGCCATGAACACACCTATCCAGGGCTCGGCGGCCGATATCATCAAATTGGCTATGATTCGTGCCTGGGACGGCGTACGGCGGGCGGGACTCCAGAGCCGTATTCTGCTGCAGGTGCACGATGAGCTTGTGCTCGAGGTCGTGCAGGCGGAGCAGGCACAGGTCGAGGCTATCCTGCGCGAGGCGATGGAGCAGGTGGCGGCCCTCAGCGTGCCGCTGGTCATCGACGTCCATACGGGCAAAAACTGGGCTGAGGCGAAGTGAGATGTTCATCCTCGGATTGACGGGCGGTATCGCCTGCGGCAAGAGTACGGCCTCGCGCTGGCTGCAGCGGCAGGGCGCAGCGGTGGTTGACGCCGATGCGGTTGCGCATAGCCTCATGGTGCCGGGCGGCAGTCTTTATGCGGCCTATGTGAAGCATTGGGGCGAGGCCATTTTGCAGCCGGAGGGCACGCTCGACCGCCACGCCATTGGCCGACGCGTCTTTGGCGACAAGGCGGCCGAGCAGTGGCTGAACGCGACGGCACACCCGCTGATTCGCGAGGCCATCATGGTCGAGGTAGAGCGGCTGCGGGCGGCGGGGACGCGCGTCTGCGTGCTCGATGTGCCTTTGCTCTATGAGTCCGGCTGGGATGCGCTCTGCGACAAGGTCTGCGTCCTCTGGCTCCGTCCGGAGGTGCAGCGCGCCCGGCTCACAGCACGCAACGGCTACAGCGAGGCCGAGGCCACGGCACGCATCGCGGCGCAGATGCCGCTGGCTGAGAAATGCGCCCGCGCCAACTATGTGATAGATAACAATGGCAGCCGCCGGGCTACGGCGCGGCAGCTGGCCACGATGTGGGAAGAGATACAACACGATGCAAATGCTTGAAACAGCAGGCAGCAACGGGGCGGTCACTCCGGTGGCCTTTGGCTCCTTGCTGTCCTTGGTCCTGACGGGAGGTGAGCACAGCATGACACCTGCGGAGCAGTCACGGACCGATACCCAGCCTACACAGCATACGTTTACCAGCAACCGCCGCCTGCAGCAGGAGCGGCGGCGCGTGGGGTGCGCGTTCCTCGCGGCCGTGGCGGCGCTCGGGCTGCTCATCGCCGTCTGGTGCCTGCTGCAGTTCGCGCCCGTACAGCGGCGCTATATCTATCCCTTTCCCTATCGGGCGACCGTGGAACAGTATGCGCAGACCTATCAGGTGGATGTCCACCTCGCGGCGGCCGTCATCAAGGTGGAGAGCAAGTTCCAGAACGATGTGCACTCGCACCGTGGCGCCGTGGGCCTCATGCAGCTCATGCCCGAGACGGCGGACTGGATTGCGGGGCAGATAGATGATAAAGGCTACAGCTGGGAGGCGCTGCACGAGCCGCAGCGCAATATCCGCTACGGCCTGTGGTATCTCGCCTCGCTGGAGGAGGAGTTCCACGGCAACGACATCCTCGCGCTCGCGGCCTACAATGCGGGGCGCGGCAACGTGCAGGAGTGGATCAGGACCTACGGCTGGGGAGAGGATTTCCACGATGTCGATGCCATTCCCTACGCCGAGACGCGCGAGTACGTGCGTCAGGTCCTGCACGATGCTGCCGCCTACGCGCGGCTTTATCCAAAGGAGTAGATACCTATGCCGGAAATGCCCGAAGTCGAAACCATCCGCCGCTACCTCGAAAAAAACATCGTGGGACGGCGCATTACCAAAGTCGACATTCTGCTGCCGCGCCAGATTGAGCTCGTGACGCCCGAGGCGTTTCAGGCGATGGCCGAGGGACAGGAAATCACGGCGCTTGACCGGCGCGGCAAGTTTTTGCTGCTGGATCTGGCGAGTGGTGATGTCATCGTCATCCACCTGCGCATGACGGGGCGGCTCGTCTACTGCCCCGACGGGCACCTCGACGATGCCTACGTGCGGCAGGTCTTTCACCTCGACAACGGCGCGGCGCTCGTCTTTGCCGACACGCGCACGTTCGGCCGCCTCTATGGCGTTCATCCGGGCGACGAAGACCTCATCCACGGCCTTGCGACGCTGGGCCCCGAGCCGCTCACGGACGCGTTCTCCGTGGACTATCTCGCTGCGGCGTGCCGCAAGCGCAAGAAGGGTGCTATCAAAGCGCTGCTGCTCAACCAGCAGGTCATTGCAGGTATCGGCAACATCTACGCCGATGAGGCGTTGTTCCTCGCGGGGCTGCATCCGCGCCGCACGCCTGCGAGCCTGAACGAGCAGGAAATCAAACAGCTCCACGCGGCTGTCAACAGCGTCATCGCGGCCGGCATCCGCGACGGCGGCACGACGTTCCGTGACTACCGCAACGGCGCGGGTGGCAAGGGCGGCCACCAGGACAATCTCAACGTCTACTACCGCGAGGGCCAGCCCTGCCACCGCTGCGGCACCATCATCGAGTACACGAAGCTTGGCGGTCGCGGCACACATTTCTGCCCGCATTGCCAGCCGTACAAAGCATAAAAAAAGACTCTTGCTTGTTGCGCAAGAGTCTTTTTTTCGTATTATTCCTGCCAGCAGCAGTAGAGACCAAGGATGCCGCTTTTCGTGCGCAGCGTGAGGGCCTCGGCTGGCGGCTCGAGCTCGTTGCTGATGGCGTTGGCGCTGGCCTGCGTGAGCGTGGCGTCAGTGAGCGGCCAGTGCGTGCCTGTTAGCGTGACGCCCGTGACGCGTGCCGTGAGCGGCAGCAGGGAGATAGCTTTCGGCGGCGTCTGGCAGTGCAGTGTGACCTGCTGCCCGGCCTGCACGAAAAAGCAGGTCTCGCGCTCGTCGGCGAGCACGACGGGCAGCTCGGCGCGGCTCGCACTGTACATGGTGCTGTAGGCGTGGTCAAAGCGCCCGCCCCAGCAGCCGGTGAGCAGCAGCACGGCGCCGTCGCTCACAAAGACACCGTTACTGACGGCACCTGTCAGGTCAGCCGTTGCGTGGGCGTTGTCAGTGCCAGCCGTGGTCGTACTGGTCGGAAAGCTGGCGCGCCCCACACAGGCGGCCGCCGTGCGCAGCGCGAGCTGCGTGTCAGTGTAGTCCTTGGCACGTGGGTAGCGGTCAGTGGGCACCTGTGCCTGCTGCGCCCAGCCCCAGCTCGCAGAGCTTGCGCTGTCGCCGTCGCCGATGAGGCGCTCGGGCACGAGCCCCGCCGCGCGGCAGGCGTCGAGCCCGTGGTCAATGGCCCAGAGCGGCATATCATGCGCGACGGCCTGCAGCCACTTCGCCGACGGGGCGCGGCCGCCCGCGACGAGCACGAGGCGCGCCGCCGGCAGCCGCCGCGCCGTGACGAACGTGCACTGCGGCAGGGAGAGGGAATGCCCCGGCCGGGGCGTGAGCAATGATTTTGACATAAAACCGCTTCCTATCCTATGAGAAAACAACACTACTTTGTATTGTCTTACATTATATCTGTTTTGTCTATAGCTTGCATTGGTATCTTGAATAGCCTAAAATGAACCTATAAGAATCTATTTGTGAAGGAGATAATAAGCCATGGAACAGCGGGGGCTCACGCTCGTGCACACGGGCGATGGTAAGGGCAAGACAACGGCGGCGCTGGGCCTCGCGCTGCGCGCCTGGGGCGATGGCCTGCGCGTGCTCATCCTGCAGTTCATCAAGGGCTCTCAGGCCACCGGCGAGGCTCGTGCTATAGCCGCACTGGAGCCGGTACCGGGTTTGGGCCGCATTTCCCTACGTACCTGCGGCTGCGGCTTCACCCGCCGCGACCAGTCCCCGGAGCAGCAGGCACGCCACCGCGCGGCAGCGGCCGCGACGCTGGCCGAGGCCGAGGCGGCTATCCGCAGTGGGAAGTGGGACATGCTCATCCTCGACGAAATCAACTACGCCGTGAAATTCGGCCTGCTGGATATCAAGCAGGTGCTGGCGCTCCTCGACCTGCGCGATAGCGTGGCGCCCGCGCTGCATCTCGTGCTCACCGGCCGTGATGCCGCCCCCGAGCTCCTCGCGCGTGCCGAGCTCGTGACGGAGATGCGCCTCGTGAAACATCCCTACCAGCAGGGCATCCAGGCGCAACGGGGCATTGAATTTTAAGTGAGAGCTGTAATAAATCGTGCTATACTTTACCTAAATCCGTGATATCAGTCTACATCTACGTGCCTCTGAATAGCGTAAAATCAAGCAATCTGCAGAGCGGCAACGCGGGAGGCAAAGAATACATCAACGCGGCGCTTTATCATGTTTTCTTAAAGAAAAATTTTGGCGCTGTTTATCGTTTTCACGTGACATCTGTGCTATACTTTAGTAATGATATCACGCATTCTCTCGTGTTTTGTACGTGAGAATGGCAAGGAATGCAGATAGGGTGAAGTTTATGGTACGGCATCGGTTAGGGAATTGGAGCCGCCAGCAGCGCATTATGGCTGGGCTGGCGATTTTTGTGCTGCTCTGTGCGGGCATCTACTGGGCATTCAGCAGCAGCAAGGGCGTCAAGGTCAAAGTCAAGCATGCGCGGCCGCTAGTCAAGGTCGTGACGCTCACGCGGCAGGACATGCTCAGGCATATCGACCTCTCGGGGCAGACGGTGGCTGACGCGAATATCCCGCTCGCGCCGAAATATACGGGGCGCGTGCGCGCCATCTATGTCTCACTCGGCGACCACGTGCAGGCGGGGCAGGTACTCATGGTGCAGGATACGAGCGACCTTGATATCTCCATCCAGCAGAATGCGGCGGCCACACAGGCGGCCCGCGCCGATGCGCGCGAGGCCTCGGCCAGTTACAATGCGAACTACGTCAAGGCGCGCAACGACTACGAGCTGGAGGCGGCAAAATACGAGCGCAACCAGTATCTGTTCTCCATCGGCGCCATCTCGCAGGACACGCTCGACAAGGTCAAGCAGGAGTATCTGGCCTCGCAGGCGGCTTTTGAGGTGCTTGCGAACCAGGTCTCGGACGGCGACGCGGCCAGCGTGCAGTCGAAACAGTTCACGGCGGAGAAGCAGCAGCACGCGACGGAGGCGCTCGAGCAGCAGCGCG
This sequence comes from uncultured Veillonellaceae bacterium, assembly GCA_900316275.1. GTDB lineage: Bacteria > Bacillota > Negativicutes > Selenomonadales > Selenomonadaceae > UBA2897. The sequence goes on along the minus strand of ONCF01000096.1, from coordinate 3,938 downwards.
ACGACCTCATCCTGCGCGCACCGCGTGACGGCGTCATCGGCTACCGTGACATCGAGGTCGGTGCCATCGCGCAGGCCAACAAGCAGGTGCTCTCACTCGTCGACAACAGCCACCTCAATGTGGACTGCACGCTCGGCGAGAACGATGCAGCCATTTTGAATACCGGTATGGACGTCATGGTGACCATCGACGCGCTCGGCCGTGCCGTGCCGGGGCGCATTGTCTACGTGTCTCCGGCGATGGATGGCACGGCGAAAGTGTACCAGGTGCGCATCGAGCTCGCAGATGTCGTGGTGACGGACAGCGGCGACTATCTGACGCAGGGCGACGGCATCCCCATCAAGGCCGGTCTCTACGCGCATACGACGCTCGATATCCTGCAGCGCCGCGACACGCTCTACGTGCCGAAAGAGGCCGTGCTCATCCGCAACGGTGTGACGAGCGTCTGGGTCGTGGACAGCGAGAGCCGCGTGCATGAGCGCCAGGTGACCATCGGCCTCATGAACAATGAGAGCGAGGAAATCCTCGACGGCCTGGCGGAGGGTGACGTGGTCATTCTCAACAATCAGGACAAGCTCAAGGACGGCATGCAAGTCGATATCGACGACTCGAATGGCGCTGACGGCCAGCAGGATGGAGATGGTGCGGCATGAATATCACCCGTCTTTCCATCCAGCGGCCGGTCGGTATCTGCATGGTCGTGCTGTTTTTCGTCGTGCTCGGCCTCTACAGCTTTTACCGCATCGGCGTCGAGCTGCTGCCCGCGTTGAACACGCCATATGTGACTGTCACGGTGAAATATCCGGGCGCGAGTGCGGAGTCGGTGGAGCAGGAGGTGCTGAAACCGGTCGAAAACGCGCTCTCCGGTCTCTCCAATGTGGAGAAAATGACCTCCACGGCCAGCTACGAGCGTGCGCGCGTCTCGCTGAAACTGGATTTCGACGCGGACGCGGACCAGGCGGCCATCGACGCCAGCAAAAAGGTCGAGGCCATCCGCCGCAAGCTGCCGGACGAGGCAGAGTCGCCCGTCGTCATCAAGCGCGACATGAACGCGAAGCCCATCGTGGAGCTGGCAGTCATGAGCCAGCACAGCGTAGCTGACACTTATATGGAGACGGAGAACGTCTTTCAGGATGTGCTGTCGCAGGCGGGCGGCGTCTCGGAGATTGAGCTGCACGGCGGCCGTGACAAAGAGGTGGCCGTCGACGTCGACCGCGACAAAATGGCGGCGTACAAGCTGACACTGGCAAAAATCTCGGCGGCCATTAAGGCGGAGAACCAGCTCGTACCCTCGGGCACGGTCTATACGGAGCAGACGCAGTCCGACGTGCGCGTCGTGGCCCAGTACAAAGAGGCCGCGGACATCGAGAAAATCCAAATCCAGAATACGGACGGCGCGAAAATCCCCATCACGGCCGTGGCGACTATCCGCGAGCGTGACGCGCGCGCGAACCGCTACGGACGCCTGAACGGGCAGGAGGCCGTGAACGTCCTCATCTACAAAAACAGTGACGCGAACCTCGTCGAGACGGCCGCGAATATCCTCTCGCAGGTGGAGAAGCTGCGCAAGGCCCATCCCGACTACCAGTTCCTCATCGTCTCGAACGATGCGGACTATGTCGAGACCTCGCTGCACAATACGCTGGGCACGCTCATCGAGGGCCTGATCACGACGGGGCTCGTGCTGTTCCTGTTTTTGCGTGGCTGGCGCTCGACGCTCGCTGTCATGATTGCCATCCCGACGTCGCTCATCTCAACGTTCTTTGTCATGTACTGTGCGGGCTTTACGTTCAACATGATGTCACTCATGGGCATGACACTCTGCGTGGGTATCCTCGTCGATGACTCCATCGTGGTGCTCGAGAATATCGTGCGCCATCTGCAGCTCGGCGAGGCGCCACTGACGGCGGCGGAGAAGGGCCGTACGGAAATCGGCATGGCGGCCATTGCCATCACGCTCTGCGACGCGGCCGTCTTTATGCCCATTGCCTTTATGACAGGCATGACGGGGCAGTTTTTCCGCCAGTTCGGCCTGACCATCGTCTTTGCCGGTCTGTTTTCGCTTTTCGTCTCGTTCACGCTGACGCCGATGCTCGCCTCGCGTTTCTTCGCGGGCGGCTACCTCGTGCCGGACAAACCGCTCTGGCGCTTCATGGATCGGCTGGAGCAGGGCGCAGTCAAGTATTATGAGCGGATTTTGCTCTGGAGTTTTGGCCATAAAAAGAAGCTGCTCGCCATCATTACGGTCATTTTCTGCGGCGTCGTGGCCATGGTGCCGCTCGGGCTCATCGGCTCGGAGTACATGCCGCAGACAGATGAGTCGAGCTTTACTATCAACATCAATACACCAGTGGGCTCGTCCTCGGAGGAGACGAACAAGGTCGCGTTGCAGCTGGAGGAGAAGCTCGCGGAGATACCGGAGGTCAAATACTTCATGACCTACGCGGGCGGCTCGACGGCCTACGAGGGCCGCATCAAGGTGCAGCTTTACGACCGCAAGGAGCGCAGCCGCTCCGTCTGGGACGTGGCAAACGAAATGCGCGTGTTCGCGGCTGATATCAAGAACGCCGACGTGCGCGTGGCGGAGGCGCAGACCTCCGTCGCGGGCATCTCGGGCGGTGGCGGTGCGCGCAACGGCGGCGGTGCGTTGCAGATTGAGCTGCGCAGCGCGGACAACGACCAGCTGACCGCGGCGACGGAGCAGGTCATGGAAATCCTCAAGACCGAGGTGCAGGGCGTCACGGACGTAAACACGAGCTACACGGAGGGCATGCCCGAACTGCAACTCACTGTGGACCGTGACAAGCTCAAGGCCTACGGCACGTCGCTCGGCGATGTGGATACGGCCTTTGCCTCGGCCATCTCCGGCCTCTCGGCGGGCGAGTTGAAAAACGACCCGTTGAACGGCGGCCAGGATACGGACATCAAGGTGCGCTTCACCGGTGCTGACGGCTACAAGGCCTCAGACGTGGCCCGCGTGCCGCTCTCGGCCGGCGGCCAGCTCATCTACCTCGGTGACGTCGCGACCATCAAGAACGGCCGCGGCCCGGTGACCATCCGCCGTGTGGACAAGCAGCGCTCGGTGGCCATCGGCGCGAATATCTCGGGCCGGCCGCTCAACGACGTGATGACGGACGCGCGCAAAGCCCTCAAGGCCGCGAATCTTGGCGACCACATCACGTACCAGTTCAAGGGGCAGGCCACGAACATGAACGACACGTTCACACAGCTGCTGCAGGCGCTGCTCTTAGCGCTCGTGCTCATCTACATGCTGCTCGGCATCCTCTATGAGTCGACGATTACGCCGTTTATCCGCATGTTCTCGTTGCCGCTGGGCATTATCGGCGCGCTATTCCTGCTGTTCCTCACGCATAACACGCTGAACCTGTACTCGCTCATCGGTATCCTCGTCATGGATGGTATCGTGGCGAAAAACGGCACGCTGCTCATCGACTACACGCTGACGCTCATGGAGCGCGGCCGCACGGCCTACGAGGCCGTGGTGGAGGCGGGCAAGGTGCGCCTGAAGCCGATTTTCATGACGACCATCACGATGATTGTCGGTATGACGCCGATGGCGCTCTCGCTGACGGCGGGCTCGGAGACGCGCTCCTCGATGGCCATGGTCATCATCGGCGGCCTCATCACCTCAACGGTCTTCACGCTCATCGTCATCCCAATTATTTTCCTGTATTTCGATGCGCATCCGCCTCGGAGCTGGCTGCCCGCGCTCAGGCGTTTGTTTGGCCGTAAGCAGGCTGACACACCGGCTCAGCCGGCGGCAGAAAACTGATTTTCTGCATGCTTGAAAAAAGTGCTTGCCAAAAAACTGGTGGCGTAGTATAATGTTTCCTGTTGTCGGGATGTGGCACAGTTTGGTAGCGCGCCTCGTTCGGGACGAGGAGGCCGCAGGTTCAAGTCCTGTCATCCCGACCATG
>ONCF01000095.1 GCA_900316275.1 uncultured Veillonellaceae bacterium | reverse complement strand
GTCATGGCCGCGTGCACCGTCGAGCATTTGTCGGCCATGATAAAGCTCGCGGCCGCCATGTTCGCGATATCGAGGTTCGTATCCGTGGCGTAAAAATCCACGTGCTGCGTGCCCGAGAGCAGGTGATAGGCGCGCATGAAATCCGCAGGGTCGAGCATGGCGCGCGTATCCCGCAGCGCGTCGAGCTCGATGCTCGTGACCTTGTCGAGAATGGAGTGGATGGAGTCGCGGTCCGTCATGACCACGCTATCGCCGTGCGGCTGGCGGATATACTGCAACATTTCCGCCAAAAACTTCACGCGGAACTCCGTATAGCCGCCAAAGCCCAGTTTCTGACAAAAGCGCACGATGGCCGCCGAGCTCGTAAACGTCTCCTTCGCGAGCTGCCGCGTCGTCATCTCCGGCAGTCGCCGGAAATGCTCCAGCACATACTGCGCAATCATCCGCTCCGAAGCCGAAAAATCCACCTGCTCCTGCAGTTTCGTCACCAATTCACTGACCATGCTACACCTCTTTAGCTGTTATGCCTCGTAGTCGCCAAAGCTCAGAACCTGCTCCGTTATCTGTCGCGGCACACCAGTCCCTGACTCATTCAAATTCAATCGTCGCGGGCGGTTTGCCGGTGCAGTCGTAGAGGACGCGGTTGACGCCTTTGACTTCGTTGACGATGCGGCTCGTCGTGCGCTGGAGGACGTCCCAGGGGAGCTGGGCGCTCTCGGCGGTCATGAAGTCGCTCGTGAGCACGGCGCGCAGCGCGATGGCGTAGTCATAGGTGCGGCCGTCGCCCATGACGCCGACGGAGCGCATGTTCGTGAGCGCGGCAAAGTACTGGCCGAGCTGCGGTGCGACGCCCGCTTTTGCGACCTCCTCGCGGTAGATGGCGTCGGCCTCCTGCACGATGTGGACCTTCTCCGCCGTGACCTCACCGATGATGCGGATACCGAGGCCCGGACCGGGGAAGGGCTGACGGTTCACGAGATAGTCGGGCAGGCCGAGCTCGCGGCCGACCTCGCGTACCTCGTCCTTGAACAGCAGGCGCAGCGGCTCCACGATTTCCTTGAAGTCCACATAGTCGGGCAGGCCGCCCACGTTGTGGTGGGATTTAATCGTCGCCGCATTGCCGAGGCCGCTCTCGATGACGTCGGGGTAAATCGTGCCCTGCACGAGGTAGTCGACGGCGCCAATTTTCTGGGCCTCGGCCTCAAACACGCGGATGAATTCCTCGCCGATGATTTTGCGCTTGCGCTCAGGCTCCGTCACGCCCTTGAGTTTCTCATAGAAACGGTCCTGTGCATTTACGCGCACGAAATTCAAAGCATAGGGACCCTCGGGGCCGAAGACGGCTGCCACCTGATCGCCCTCGTCCTTGCGCAGCAGGCCGTGGTCGACGAAGACACAGGTGAGCTGCTTGCCGATAGCCTTGGAGAGCAGCACGGCCGCCACGGAGCTGTCCACGCCGCCCGAAAGCGCACAGAGTGCCTTGCCCGTGCCGATTTTCTCCCGCAGCGCCTTGACCGTGCGCTCTACGAAATCGCCCATCTTCCACGTACCTTTACAGCCACAGACGTTATAGACGAAGTTGCGCAGCATGGTCTTGCCCTGCGCCGTGTGCAATACCTCAGGGTGGAACTGCGTCGCGTAGAGTTTGGCGTCTGCGTTCTCCATGGCCGCCACGGGGCAGACGGGCGTATGCGCCGTCACGCTAAAGCCTGCCGGAGCCGCCGCGATATAGTCCGTGTGGCTCATCCAGCAGATTGTGCGCGCGTCGACGCCCTGAAACAGCAGGGAGTCCCGCGCGTCAATGCTGACCTCCGTCTTGCCGTACTCGCTCGTCGGCGCCGTCTCTACGCGGCCATCGAGCAGATGCGCCATGAGCTGTGAGCCGTAGCAGATGCCGAGCACGGGGATGCCAAGGCGGAACAACTCAGGACTGCACGTGGCCGAGTCCGGCTTGTAAACGCTGTTCGGGCCGCCCGTCAGGATGATGCCCTGCGGCGCCATTTCTTTGATTTGCGCCAGCGACAGCGTCGAGGGATGCACCTCGCAGTAGACGTGCGCCTCGCGCACGCGCCGGGCAATCAGCTGGTTATACTGGCCGCCAAAATCCAAAACCAGAATGAACTCGTCAGCAGCTTTCTCGTGATTGGCAATAGTACTCAATTCCGCGCTCCTCCTCCAGAACTTACATAAAACCTATATAGCATTATAACATAACTCAGCCCGTTAAGGACAAGAAAAGGACAGCTGACCGAAAGGCGGCGCCGCCCCAAACGGCAACCGGCCTCTCAGCCCTCTGTCCTAAGCATTACTCTATTTCGCTGGTGTATTCCTCGACAGCCGCGCGCAGGGCGCTGCTGTCGAAGCCGCTGCGGTAGAGACTCGCGAGCATTTTCTGCGTTTCCGCACTGCGTTTATATTTCAGTGCCAGCGTGCGCAGGGCCGCCGCCTTTTCGCGTTCATAGGTGTCTCTGGGCACACAGGCCTGCACGGCGTCGCGTGCAAAGCCACGCTGCTGCAGCTTCAGGCAAATCTGACGCACGGAGCTGCGGCTTTCGTTGTAGAGAAACTCAAACTGCCGCTGGCAGGCCGCCGCGTCGTCGAGGTAGTGTTTCTCCTCGAGCCGCGCCACCGCCGCGTCAATTTCCGCTTCCTCGTAGCCTTTACGCGCGAGTTTTTCGCGCAGTTTTGCCGTGCTGTACTCCTGCCGTGCAAGGATATCGACGGCCGCCACGAGCGCCGTCTTGGCCGGTTTGCGCGGCTGACGCGCCGTTTCCTCCTCACCCGTCTCGCTGTTCCAGTACGTTTTACTGCGCATCGTCCGCCTCGTCAGCCTTGCCGCCCGCGCCGATAGTCTGCGCTACGTCATCCTCCGCCGCGCCGTCACCGAGCAGCTTCGCGCGCAGTTTGGCCTCGATTTCCTCCGCGAGCTCCGGACGCTCACGCAGCGCCTGCTTCGCATTTTCCTTACCCTGACCGAGACGCTCGCCGCCGTAGGAGAACCAGGCACCGCTCTTGTCAACGATGTCCATGTCCACACCCATGTCGATGATGCTGGAGAGCTTCGAGACGCCCTCGCCATACATGATATCGAACTCACAGGTGCGGAACGGCGGCGCGACCTTGTTCTTCACGACCTTGATGCGCGTGCGGTTGCCGATGACGTCCTGCCCCTGCTTAATCTGGTCAATACGGCGCACATCGAGGCGCACGGAGGAGTAGAATTTCAACGCGCGGCCGCCCGTCGTCGTCTCGGGGTTGCCGAACATGACGCCGACCTTCTCGCGAATCTGGTTGATGAAAATGGCCACGGTGCGCGACTTCGAAATAATACCCGTGAGCTTACGCATGGCCTGGCTCATGAGACGTGCGTGCAGGCCGACGTGCGAGTCGCCCATTTCGCCCTCAATTTCCGCTTTCGGCACCAGCGCGGCCACGGAATCGACAACGATGATGTCGATGGCCCCGCTGCGCACGAGCGCATCCACGATGTCCAGCGCCTGTTCGCCCGTATCCGGCTGCGAGATGAGCAGATTGTCGATGTCCACACCGAGCTTCTGCGCGTAGACTGGGTCGAGTGCGTGCTCGGCGTCGATAAACGCCGCGATGCCGCCCTGCTTCTGTGCCTCGGCAATCATGTGCAGCGTGACCGTCGTCTTACCGGAGGACTCGGGGCCGTACACCTCGATGATACGGCCGCGCGGCACGCCGCCCACGCCCAGCGCGATGTCCAGCGGCAAAATGCCCGTCGAAATCGTCTCGATGTTCATGTTGGCCTTCGCATCGCCGAGGCGCATGATGGAGCCCTTGCCGAAGTCCTTCTCAATCTGCTTCAGCGCGTTGTCCAGCGCTTCCTCTTTCGTCTGTGCTTTATCCTTATCTGCCATGAAAAAATACGCTCCTTTCGCGTCTGTCTGCTTATGTCAATACTATTTTACAGAACGGCGTGCGCAATAGCAAGTGTTTGCCGTAAAAAAATAAAGGTTCCTGCTTGTAACACAGGAACCTTTATTTACACACCAGCCTGCTGGCTGGAAATTTTTACATATAATCTGCGGCCGTGCGTTTCTTCTCCTGCTTCTGGATGCCCAGCTTCACCGCAATCCACTCCGTCAGGACGAAGAAGACCGGGATGAGGAAGATACCCAGCGAAGTAGCGAACAGCATGCCGCCGACAACGGCGACGCCCATGCCGTTACGCGCAGCAGCACCGGCGCCCGTGGCGATAGCCAGTGGCAGGCAGCCGATGATGAACGCAAACGACGTCATGAGAATCGGGCGCAGGCGCAGGCCGGCTGCCTCAATGGCCGCCTTGACCGGCTCCATGCCGCGGTCCACACGCACTTTGGCGAACTCAACGATGAGGATAGCGTTCTTCGCTGCGAGACCGATAATCATGATGATACCAATCTGCATGTAGACGCTGTCCTGCAAGCCCGCATTTGTATGGCCGAGCGTGGCCTCCAGTATGGACAGGCCATACTCGGAGACGAGGGCGCCCATGACGCCCGTCGGCACGGTCAGCAGCACCGCGAACGGTACGCTCCAGCTCTCATAGAGCGCGGCCAGCGCGAGGAAGACGAACAGCAGTGACAAGGCAAAGACCTTGCCCGTCGAGCTGGCCGCATTCTTTTCCTCGCGGCTCTGGCCCGACCACTCTATAGCGTAGCCCGTCGGGGCCTCCTGCTGCACGATTTCCTGAATGGCTTTCATGGCTTCGCTGGACGAATAGCCGTCACCCGCATTGCCCTGAATCGTCACGGCACGCGTGCCGTTGAAACGCGACACCTGAGATGGGCCCGTGCTGGATTTCGGCTTCAAAAGCATGTCGAGCGGGATAAGGTCACCACTGCTGTTGCGCACGAACATGAACTTCATGCCCTCGGTATCGCTGCGGTACTGGCGGTCAGACTGCAGCACAACCTTGTAGCTGCGGCCGAACTGGTTAAAGTCGTTGACCTGCGAGCCGCCGTAGTTCACCTGCATAGCCATGAACACGTCGGAGAGCTGGACGCCCATATTCTTGATTTTCTCGCGGTCCAATTCGTAGTTGACCACAGGCGAATTGACCTGATACGTCGTGCGCACGCCTTTGAGCTCCGGCCGCTGGTTGGCCGCCGCGACAATGCGCTGCGTCACATCGCTGAGCTCCAGATCCGTGTGCCCGGACATATCCTGCAGCTGCAACGTCCAGCCACCAACCGTGCCGAGGCCCGGCAGAGCCGGTGGGTTAAACGTAATGACCGTGGCCTCAGGCGCGACCTGCGCGCCGAGCGCAAACATCTTCTTCGTCGCCGCGCTGACGGAATACTCGTCACCCGGGCGTTTGCTCCAATCCTGGAAGCCGAGCACGACCATGCCGGCACTGGATTTCGCGTTAAACGAAAGCATATCGAAACCCGTGATGGACATGGTGCTCTGCAGCTTTGGTATCTGCTGGGCGGCTGCCGTCTGCACCTTGTCGACCGTCTTCTGCGTCTGGTTCATCGACGTGCCCTCGGGCAGGGAGATGGACGTCATCAGGTAGCCCTGGTCCTCCTCCGGCACAAACGTGGACGGCAGATTCTTGTAGACGATTGCCGTAATGCCGCAGACGATGAGCATAAAGACAATTGCGAGCCGCGTGTGGCGGATAAAGCGCGCCACAATACCCATGTAACGGCGCTTCGTGAATTCGAAGCCGTCATTAAACTTCTTGAAGAAACGTCCGAGCACACCCTCATCATCTTTAGCCGCGTGCGGTTTCAAAATCATGGCGCAGAGAGCCGGCGTCAGGGACAAAGCCACGAAGGCCGACAAGGCCATGGAAATGGCGATAGTCAGAGCGAACTGCTTGTACAGCACGCCCATCATGCCGCCGAGGAAGGCGACCGGCACGAACACAGCAGCCAACACGAACGCAATGGCCACGACCGGGCCCTGCACCTCGTCCATGGCGCGCTCCGTGGCGTCGACGACCTCCAGACCTTCCTCCATATGCTTTTCGACGTTCTCGATAACGACGATAGCATCATCGACGACGAGGCCGATAGCCAGCACCATCGCGAACAGCGTCAGTGTGTTAATGGAGAAATCCAACAGGATGAACGCGGCGAGCGTACCAATCAGGGAGACTGGCACGGCCAGCAACGGAATGAGCGTCGCACGCCAGTTCTGCAGGAAGACAAAGATAACGAGCACGACGAGGGCCAATGCCTCGAAGAACGTGTGCAGCACCTCGGTGATAGAGGCCTTGATATAATCTGTGGAGTCAAAGACCTCCGACATCTTCAAATTAGGCGGCAGGGTCTCTTCTGCCTCCTGCAGGATAGCTTTTACGCCGTTGACCGTCTCCATGGCGTTGGCGTCCGACGTCATCTGGATACCAAAGCCCACGGCCGGATAGCCGTTGAACTTCGAAACAATCTCGTTATTTTTCTGACCGGTCTCAATGCGCGCAACATCCTTCAAGTAGACGAACGCGCCACTGTCCGCATCGGTTTTCAGGATGATGTCACCGAACTGCTCCGGTGTCACGAGACGACCGGAAATACGGCCCGTAGCCTGCTTTTCCTGGTCGTTGTTGACCGGCAGCGAGCCGACCGTACCGGCCGGCGCCTGCACGTTCTGCTCGTTGATGGCCGCCGTGACGTCAGAGACCGTCAGGCCGTAGTCCGCCAGCTTGTCCGGGTTCAGCCAGACACGCATGGCGTAGTCGGAGCCGAACACCTGCACACTGCCGACGCCCGGCACGCGCTTGATTTTATCCAGCAGGTAGACATCGGCGTAGTTTTTCATGAACGCGCGGTCATAAGTGCCATCCGGTGAATAGATGGACATCATGTAGGCCATCTCGTTCGAGGCCTTACGCGTCGTCACGCCGACTGTCTTAACATCGTCCGGCAGCGAGGCATTGGCCACGGCCACGTTGTTCTGCACCTTGACGGCGTCCATATCACCGTCTGTGCCGACCTTGAACACGACCTGCAGACCGTAGTAGCCCGTATCACTGGAGTTCGAGGACATGTAGTCCATGCCCTGCGTGCCGTTGACCTGCTGCTCGATAATCTGCGCCACCGTCTCATTGACGACCTCGGCGTTCGCACCCGTATACATGGTGCTGACGGAAATCGTCGGCGGTGAAATCTGCGGGTACTGCGCTATCGGCAGCTGCGTGCCCGCCAGCACACCGGCAATCACGATAATCAGCGAAATAACAATCGCGAATATGGGCCGGTGAATAAAGAATTTAGACAAAGTGCCGCGCCCCCTTAGCTCTTAGACGGTTCCGCCGGCGAAGCCTCACTGTCGTTAAACTGGGTGTCATCACCCGCAAGCGAGAAGCCCATGTCTTCCGGTGTCACCTGCGTGATGATGAGGTCCATGCCTTCCTTCAGGCTGGACAGGCCCTCGACGATGACATTATCCCCAGGTTCGATACCGGATTTGATGATGTAGTAACTGCCAATCTTATCGCCGAGCTCGACCGTGCGGGCCGCCGACTTGCCGTCCTCGCCCACAATCATGACGAAAGACTTGCCGAGCAGCTGTTGCACGGCGCGCTGCGGCACAAGCAGGGCATTCGGCACCATTTCACCGGAGAGACGCACGCGCGCGAACATGCCCGGCAGCAGCAGATGCTCCGGATTCGGGAACAGCGCCTTGATGGTCAGCGTACCCGTCTTGCTCTTCAGCGCGCGGTCCGCCTGCACAATCTGGCCCTCGTAGGGGTAGACCGTACCGTCGGCCAGCGTAATCGTGACATGCGGCTGGATACCGTTATTCGCCGTCTGGATGTTGACCGCCTTCAGATACTCCGTCTCGGACAGGCTGAACTGCGCGTAGACGGGGTCCGAGGAACCAATCGTCACGAGGTTCGTGCTGCCGGCGGCCGCAAACGTACCCACGGCCACGTCATCGACGGAGAGCTGCCCCGACATCGGCGCGATAATCACCGTATCGGCGAGGTCCTGCTGCGCCTTGCGCAGCTGCGCGGCGTTCGCATCGGCCACGGCCTGATAGGCGTTCACGTTGGCCTCCTGCGTCGTCACCGTCTGCTCGGAAATCGCGTTATCCGCGAGCAGCTGCTGGTCGCGGTACAAATCGGTCTGCGCGTTGCCCAGCGTGGCCTCGGCCTGCGCGAGCGTCGCCTCCGCCGCCAGCACCGCCGACTCGTACTGACGCGAGTCGATACGGTACAGCGGCTGGCCGACCTCTACGTACTGGCCGCCTTCAACGAATTTCTCTACGACATTGCCCGAGACCTTGGACTGCACCTTGACCTCGTCCTTGCCGGCAATCTGGCCGGCGTACTCGCTATAAAGCGGTGTATCCTGCTGGATAACCTGCATGACCTTGACCTGCTGGCCCATATGCTGTGCCTGAGGCTTGGAGCCGCAGCCAGCAATCCAGACAGAGGAAGTCGCCAGCAGTGCAGCAATCACGGCCGCCCCCAGCTTCTTGTTTTTCGTAAAAAACAAACAGATAACCTCCTTTAAAAACTTCCCTCTTGAACAAAATAGTAAATAAAACTTTACTATTGATGCTATCTATCGTATAGTATATTTAGTGAAAAGTCAACCGGATTTGAACTAGCCACCCTGCTATTAATGAATATTTTAGGGAAACGTACACAAATCTAATTGAATGCCTCATGAACGCGCAAAAGCAGAGAGGAGTATGCCCCATGCCGGAAAATAATCCCGCCGCCTACGAGCTGTCCAAGGACTTTATTAAAATGCTCGTCTACGTGCGCAACAACTTCTTTCGCCGCGCCTCCGTGCCCATCCCGCTGAACCAGTTCGCGGCGCTCTGCGCCCTGGCCACGGAGCACGCGGCCTCCATCACGGACATCAGCAACCTGCTGAACATCTCGAAGCAGCAGCTCACGACCGTTGTGGAAAAGCTTGTGCAACAGGGCTACGTGGAGAAACGCCGCGACCCGAACGACCGCCGCAGCAACATCATCACGCTGACGGACGCCGGCACTCAGGTGTTGGAGGATCAGAACGAAATCACGCGGCACACCTTCCTCAAGGGACTCGACAATCTGAGTGCTGCCGAGCTCGCTGACTTTCTCAAGGTGTCCGCGCAATACAACGAATATCTCTTAAAAATGTTTCATTAACCCCTGGCCGCCTTTTGCACCTCAGAGCTCCAGCACGTCCAAATCATCCGGCACAAAGACGTTGCCGTGGAAATACTCCCGCGCCTCCGCACTGTAGTCGTGCTTGCGCGTCGCGATGCTCTTGTCCTCCGTATGGTAGAGCAGGAGATTTTTGACGCCGAGCTGCGCGGCCAGTTCGGAGGCTTCTTTGACCGTGCTGTGGTTCTTCTCGTACGGCTTGAATGTATCGCGGTCACCGTATTTGCAGAACGCCTCCGCGAGCAGCCAGTCTGCGCCCTCCGCATATTTTTTGTCGTGCTCGTTGTACGGCTCGTCGCCGAGGCAGGTCAGGCGCTCGCCGTCGGCAAAACGCAGCTCGTAGCCGAACTGCTTCGCCTTCGTCGAAAGGATATCGAACGCCGTGAGCGTCACGTCGTTAAAGCGCACGACTGCGCCGTCCGTGACTTCGTGGATAAAGATGCCGTTGCCGATACGCGCGAAATCCTTTTTCTTCAGCATCATTTTGGTGACGGTCAGGAGCATATCCTTGACCACATCGTGGCAGTAAACATGGAACTCGCCTTCATACTTACCTTTATTCATGAGGTCGGCGATTTTGCGCAGCACCCAGATGACGCCGAGAATGTGGTCCGTGTGGCCATGCGTCACAAACATGTGGTGGCATTTCTGATAATCAAAACCCACGGCCTCAAACTGATGCAGGATATAGTTGCCACCGCCCGCATCCGTCAGGAACAGGCTGCCGTCATCGAGCTCAATAAAGAAACAGGTATTGTAACATTTGGTCACCATGGCATTGCCCGTGCCCAGCATCGTCAGTTTACGCATTGTGCCTTCCTCCTCTGGCATCCACGGCCGCTACATACGTTGTACTGCCGTCTGCCGCTAACTTGAAATCAACGCTACCTCTATTATAAACGCTCCTACGCAAAGAGCCAACGGACAACATGCAAAATGTGCCCGTTGGCTCTAAAATTTTATGCCTTTTGCAGTTTCTGCAACGCGAGACGCGCCGCGTGCTGCTGCGCTTCCTTTTTGCTGTGGCCCAGGCCCTCACCGAGCACCTGGCCCGTGACGACAACCTGGAAGCGAAACCGCTTGTCATGGTCGGGTCCGGACTCCGCCAGCTCCACATATTCCACCGACTGATGCGGCTGGCGGAACACGACCTCCTGCAGCTGCGTCTTGTAGTCCTTTTGCACGGAGTTGCCCTCGGACACCTGCGCGAACTGCGGCGCGAGCTGCCGCCGCACATAGGCGTTGGCCGCCGGCCAGCCCTGGTCGAGGTAGACGGCACCGATGACGCACTCGAAGACATCCTCGAGATTCGTCTGCCGCGTGCGGCCGCCGCCCATTTCCTCGCCGTGTCCCAGCAGCAGGTAGTCGCCGAGGTGCAGCTGCGTCGCCAGCTCCGCCAGCGTGGCCGAGCAGACGATGCTCGCCCGCACCTTCGTGAGCTGCCCCTCAGGCATCTCAGGATAACGCTGGTAGAGGTACGTGCTCACGGCGAGCTCCAGCACAGCATCGCCGAGGAACTCCAGCCGCTCGCTGCTCTCTACATGCCCATGGGCCTCGTTGGCAAACGACGTATGCGTCATGGCCAGCTGCAACAGCGCCAAATCTCTAAAGGCAACGCCCAGCTGTGCGGCGAGTTTTTGCAGCGCCTCTGTACGCGCTGCGTCCATTTTCGCAATCATTTTGCTCTGCTGACCCGGTTTACTCAGCGAACTTCTTCAGCACGAGGCAGGCATTGTGGCCGCCGAAACCGAAGGAGTTGGAAATCGCCGCGCGCACCGTCTTGGCCTTGGCCTTATTCGGCACATAGTCGAGGTCGAGGCCCTCGTCCGGCGTCTCGTAGTTAATCGTCGGCGGCAGCATATCATTTTCGATGGAGAGCGCCGTCGCAATGCACTCTACACCGCCACCGGCGCCGAGCATATGACCCGTCATGGACTTGATGGAGGACACGGAGACGTCCTTGGCATGCTCGCCCCAGACGGCCTTGATGGCCTCGGTCTCGCCCTCATCGTTCATATGCGTGGACGTGCCGTGCGCGTTCACGTAGTCGACCTCCGCCGGCTGCAGGCCCGCATCCGCAATAGCCGCGGCCATGCATTTCGCCTGATACGTGCCGTGTGGTGCCGGGCTCGTGATGTGGTAGGCATCGGCGTTCGAGGCATAGCCCGCGAGCTCCGCATAGATATGCGCGCCGCGCGCCTGGGCATGCTCGAGCGTCTCGAGCACGACGATACCCGCGCCCTCGCCCATGACGAAACCACTGCGGTTCGCATCGAACGGACGGGAGGCATGCGCCGGGTCGTCGTTGTGGTCAGAGCAGAGCGCTTTCATGGCGCTGAAGCCCGCGACGGCCGCCTCGCTGATGGAGGCCTCCGTGCCGCCCGCAATCATCACGTCCGCCTCGCCGCGCTGCAACACGCGCATAGCCTCGCCAATGCAGTCCGAGCCCGTCGCGCAGGCCGTAACCACGCAGGCCGACGGGCCGTGCAGACCGAAGTTGATGGAGACCTGACCAGCCGCCATGTTCGCAATCATCATGGGGATGAAGAACGGCGAAATACGGCCCGGGCCCTTGGCGAACAGCTTCTCGTACTGGCCGTTCATCGTCTCGATACCGCCGATGCCCGCGCCCACGAACGTACCGATGCGGTCATGGTCTTCCTTGTCGAGGTCGATACCCGCATCCTTGAACGCGAGACCGGCTGCCGCCACGGCGAACTGGCTGTAGCGGTCCATATGATGGGCCTCTTTCTTGTCGATACCGTAGGCCGTCGGGTCGAAATCCTTGACCTCGCCCGCAATCTGCGACTTGTACTCCGTGGCATCGAAACGAGTAATCCGACCGATACCATTGCGCCCCTCCATGAGGCCCTGCCAAAATTCATCCTTGCCAATACCAATCGGCGTAATCGCGCCCAGACCGGTAATAACCACGCGCTTGCTCAAAATCCAGAACTCCTCTCTGCACTATATATCTCTCTTGCTTTATGCTTCGACCGCAGCTGCCTCACTCTGCAGCTGCTGGAAAATCTCATGTACGGACAAAATCTTGTTGATGCGCGGCAAATACTCGCCTGTAAAGACGAGCCCCGTCTCCACATCACCCTGCTGCGCCCGGATGAGCGACTTGATGATGCAGAAATTATGCTTGCACGCCTTGAGACAGTTGTCGCAGGACTTCGGCGGCACAGGGCCCTCCAGCACCTTAGCCGAGAACGGCGTGCGCACGGCGCGCCCCGGCAGACCCACCGGGCTGTGAATGACCACGACGTCTTCCGGCTTCGACTTCAGGTAGTAATCCTTCAGCGCCGGTGCCGCGTTTGACTCCTCACTCGCCGCGAAACGCGAGCCCATCTGCACGCCATTGGCGCCCATTTTGATGAAGTCTGTGATATCCCGACCGGAGAGCACACCGCCCGCCGCAATGACCGGGATTTTCACGGCCGCCCGGATATCGGGAATCAAATCGCGCACGGACGTGCTCGTGCCCAGATGGCCGCCGGCCTCCTTGCCCTCGACCACTATGGCCGAGGCCCCGAGCCGCTCGGAGATTTTCGCCAGCTTGACGGACGAAACGATGGGCACAACCGGCGTACCGGTCTCCCGCCCCAGGCCAAAGATGTCCCGGGAAAAGCCTGCACCGGCGACCACGAGGTCAATGCCCTCGTCCATAGCCGTACGGATAGCTTCCGCGAAATTGCGCGCCGCCACCATGATGTTGATACCGATGACGCCTTTGGTCAGCGACCGTGCCAGGCGAATCTCATAGCGTATCTCATCCATGGGCATACCGGAGACGGCAATGAGGCCGATACCGCCCTCATTCGCCACAGCAGCTGCCAGCCGGGCCGTGGAGAGCCGGATGGCCATGCCGCCCTGAACGATTGGTACTTGCGCAATTTTCGTGCCAATTTTCAGCTCTGGAAGCTTCATGTTTATCCTCCTCAATCTTATCTGAACAAAATCCCGCGAAGTAACTTCACGGGATTTTAAAAGATAAGACGTTCTCGATTATTTATCCTGGTTCTTTTTCTGTTCGTCGATGTAGTTGACTACATCCTGAACGGTCTTGATCTTCTCAGCAGCCTCATCCGGAATTTCAATATTGAATTCCTCCTCGAAGGCCATGATCAGCTCGACGATGTCCAGCGAATCAGCACCGAGGTCATCGATGAAAGAAGACTCAATCGTAACTTCGTCTTTCTCCACACCAAGCTGCTCGGTGACGATGTCCTTTACCTTATCCAAAGTTTCCATTTGGGTTTCACCTCCTTAAATTGGTGTACCTATATAGTTATATCACATTACCATGCCGCCGTCTACATCGACGTTCTGGCCCGTGATATAAGCCGCTAAATCAGAGACGAGGAACAGCACCGCATTCGCGACATCCTCCGGCTCACCGATGCGGTTGAGCGGGATGTTCGCGAGCATGCCCTCCTTGACCTTGTCAGGCAGCACAGCCGTCATATCCGTGTTGATGCAGCCCGGCGCCACCGTATTCACGGTGATACCGCGCGCCGCGAGCTCGCGTGCCGCGGATTTCGAAAAGCCGATGACCCCGGCCTTGGCCGCCGCGTAGTTCGTCTGGCCCGCGTTGCCCATGAGGCCCACGACGGACGCCATGTTCACGATACGGCCGTAGCGCTGTTTCATCATGAGGCGGGAGACGGCTTTCGTGCAGTGGAATACACCCTTGAGATTTGTATTCAACACCGCGTCAAAATCTTCCTCCTTCATGCGCATGAGCAGACCGTCGCGTGTGATGCCCGCGTTATTCACGAGGATATCGATGCGGCCGAACGCGTCAGCCACGGTCTTGACCATGGTATCGACCTGCGCCGCATCCGACACATCGGCCTGCACGAGCAGGGCTGTGCCGCCCGCAGCCTCGATTTCCGCCTTGACTGCCTCGGCCTTCGCCGTGTTGCCCGCGTAGTTCAGCGCCACTTTCGCGCCCTCGCTCGCGAGCTTCAGCGCGATGGCCCGGCCAATGCCACGGGAGGCTCCCGTGACGAGCGCCGATTTTCCGTCTAAAAGCATATTAACGGACCTCCTTGAAATAGTCAAGCGTTTTCTGCAAGCTGGCCACATCCTCGACGTTCAGACTCTTGATTGCCTTGTCGATGCGGCGGTTGAAACCGCAGAGCGTCTTGCCCGGGCCGGCCTCGACGAACGTGTCCGCGCCGAAGGCCTGCATGGCCTGCACGCACTGAATCCAGCGCACGGGATGGTCGGCCTGCGCCACGAGGTTGGCCTTGATATCGGCCGCGCTAGTCTCCAGCTCACCTGTATAGTTCGAGACCACAGGCACCTGCGCGTCGTGCAGCTCCACTTTATCCAGTTCAGCTGCCAGCTTGACGGCTGCCGGCTGCATGAGCGGGGAGTGGAACGGTGCCGACACCGGCAGTACGAGCGCACGTTTTGCGCCTGCCGCCTTCAGTGCCGCCGCCGCGGCCTCCACGGCCGCCGTTGAGCCCGCAATGACCGTCTGACCCGGGCAGTTATAGTTCACGGGCAGCACCTGACCACCTGTCTGCGCGGCTGCGTCGTCACAGGCCTGCTGAATCGTCGCATCGTCGAGGCCGATAATAGCCGCCATGCCGCCTTCGCCTACGGGCACGGCCTCCTGCATGTACTGACCGCGCTTGTGCACGAGCACCACGGCATCGCGGAAGCTCAGCACGCCCGCCGCGACGAGGGCCGAGTACTCACCGAGACTGTGGCCGCCCACGACCTCCGGCTGCACGCCGTTTTCCTTGAGCAGGGCATCGGCAATCACGCTCAGCGTGAGAATAGCCGGCTGCGTATTCGCCGTGAGCTTCAGTTCCTCCTCTGGGCCCGCAAAGCACAGTTCCTTAATCGAGTAGCCCAGTGCCTCGTCCGCCTCCTGGAACAGCCGTTGCGCCGTCTCGGAGTGCTCATAGAAGTCCTTGCCCATACCGACGGCCTGAGCGCCCTGTCCGGGGAATACGAAGGCCAGTTTATTCACGTCCATTACCTCCCAAAATTGCCCATTTATTTTATATGTCTATATTTATTTTATCTTTTATCGTGACAAGTGCACCTTACTGGCACTTGCTCTCTACATTTTTCATGACGTCCGGCAGACCGTTCACGATATCCTCGATAATGGTCTTGACGGGCTTGATGTCGTTGAGCATACCGGCGATTTCGCCAATCATGACCGAGCCGTTATGCACGTCGCCTTCATGCGTCGCACGGTGCAGCGAGCCCACGCCGAGCTTTTCGAGCTCCTCGGGCGAGGCCCCCTCGCTCTCCATTTTCAGGAACCTGCGTGTAAGCTGATTCTGCAGCACGCGTGCGGGATGACCGAGCGTACGGCCCGTGACGACCGTAGAGCGGTCCTTGGCCTTGAGCACGTAGTCCTTGTAGTTCGGATGGGCAATGCACTCCTCGCTCATGACGAAGCGTGAGCCCATCTGGATGGCCTGCGCACCGAGCGCAAAGGCCGCCGCCATACCGCGCGCGTCAGCGATACCGCCCGCACCGATGACCGGCACGTCCACGGCATCCACGACCTGCGGCACGAGTGCCATGGTCGTGATTTCGCCGATATGACCGCCCGACTCCGTGCCCTCAGCGATGACCGCATCCGCACCCGAGCGCACGAGGCGCTTCGCCAGCGCCACGGACGCGACGACGGGGATAACTTTCGAACCGATTCCCTTGAGCGCCGGTACGTACTCACCCGGGTTGCCCGCGCCCGTCGTGACCACGGGCACCTTCTCGTCGAGCACGACCTGCATGACCTCTTTCACATAGGGGCTCAACAGCATGACATTCACGCCAAAGGGCTTGTCCGTCCAGCCTTTGCATTTCTGGATTTCCTTGCGCAGGAGCTCCGGCGGCATATTGCCGGAGCCAATGATGCCGAGGCCGCCGGCATTGGAGACCGCCGAAGCCAGCTCCGCCGTACCAATCCAGGCCATGCCGCCCTGGAAAATCGGGTATTTAATATGCAGGAGCTTGCAGATGGCGTTATTCTCAAACATGTAAAAATCCTCCTTCAGGGGGCGCGCACGCCTCTGACTACAAAAACGCTTTTATAAATAGAAATAATTCCGTTGCCCTTTAATCCTGTGCCGACTCTGCCTCCGCCGCTTTTTTCGCAGCCTTGGCAGCCTCCTCCTCGGCCTGGGCCAGCTGCTCCTCCTCCACAATTGTATCGTGGATATGCTCGAGCACCTTGCCCTCCACATAGTCATCGGCCACGCCAATGGCACTGCAGATGGACTTGGCCTTGGACGAGCCGTGACTGATAATGCAGACGCCGTTGACGCCCAGGAGCGGCGCACCGCCATACTCCGTCACGTCGAGGCGTTTGCCCAGCTTGCGCAGCGTGGGCATGAGGAACAGTGCGCCCGCCTTGGCCAGCAGGCCGCCGTGCCCGATGGCATCTTTGAGCAGCCCCAGGATGGTCATGGCCAGACCCTCTGCAAATTTTAGCACAATATTGCCCACAAATCCATCACAAATTACTACGTCGAACGCACCCGTGGGCACATCGCGGCCCTCAGCGTTGCCGCAGAAATTGATGGTATGTACGGTCTTGAGCAGTTCATACGTCGCCTTGGCCTGCTCATTGCCCTTCGTCTCTTCCTCGCCGATGTTCAGCAAGCCGACTTTCGGTGCTTTGATACCAAAGACATACTGCGCGTAGATGGAGCCCATGATGCCGCTCTGCACGAGGTGCTCGGGCTTCGTGTCGACGTTCGCGCCCGAATCGAGGAGCAGCGTCACCCCCTGCGGCGTCGGCATCGGCGTCGCAATGGTCGGACGCCCGATGCCCTTGATGCGCTTGAGGATGAACTGCGCTGCCGTCACGGCTGCACCCGTACTGCCCGCCGAGAGCACCGCGTCGCAGACGCCGTCCTTGACGAGCTGCGTGGCCACGACGACCGAGGCGTCCTTTTTCTTGCGCACGGCCTCGGCGGGATGCTCGCCCATCTCGATGACCTCACTCGTGTGGTGAATCGTGATGCCGAGCTTTTCCCAGTCCGGCGTCGACTTCAGCACGTCACGGATCTGTGGCTCGTCACCGACCAGCACAATTTCACAATGATATTTACGGGCAGCGTCCACCGAGCCCTTGACGATTTCCAGCGGGGCAAAGTCCCCCCCCATAGCATCCACTGCAATTTTCACAAGTCCATCCCCTTTTTATCTGCCCAGGAGACCAGGATGAATTTCGCACGAAAAACCTCCCGGCCATCATTATGCGTCTTCACCCAGACAAAATATTTATTCCCTCGTACCTTGACGACTTCCGCCTTGGCGATTAATTTTTCTCCCACATGCACGGGCACCTTGTATTTGACATTGGCCACGCCCGTCACGACGAGCGGCGCATCGATAATGGCCTGCGCCAGCGAATCGGCCTGTGAGAACATGTAATGTCCCTTGGCAATTTTCGACTTCGCATAGACCATATCATCCGTGATGCGCAGCAGCGAAATGCCCGAGTGCCCGAGCTCGAGGTCGATGAGCTCGCCCACGACCTCACTTTTCTGAATGGATTTCACCTT
The DNA here is from genome assembly GCA_900316275.1 of uncultured Veillonellaceae bacterium. Taxonomy (GTDB): domain Bacteria; phylum Bacillota; class Negativicutes; order Selenomonadales; family Selenomonadaceae; genus UBA2897. The sequence goes on along the minus strand of ONCF01000095.1, from coordinate 9,027 downwards.
GTTCTGAGCATGTTCGGCCATCTGCCGGATGCGTCCACGCAGCTCCGGGATGCCGAGCTCCAGCCGGTCGAGGCGGATGGTCTGCACGCTGACAGCCAGATTGCGTGCCAGCTCCTCATCCGTCAGGAAAGGCTTGTCCTTGACCTGCTGCAGGAGCAGCTGCTGCCGTATTTTTTTCTTGACCCGGGCCATCTGCGCACCCCCTCCGTTTTTAGTACCTGCTGCTACGAGCTCATATGATGAACTATTATAGCTGGTACGTACTAAAAAAGCAAGCACTCTCTGGTAAAGAGGTGTAACAGCCGGTAGAAAATGGTGGCCAGACAACGAAAAAAGCAGGACCAGCATGGGTCCTGCCTATCGTTCTCAGCTTACTCAGCCGCCTTGACGACCTCCTGGCCATCATAATAGCCACATTCCGGGCACACATGGTGCGGCATCTTCGGCTCGTGGCACTGCGGGCAGGCCACATAGCCCGGCGCCGTCAGTTTCCAGTTGGCGCGGCGCTGGTCGCGGCGGGCCTTGGACATCTTACGCTTTGGTACTGCCATTTACGATACACCTCCTCCGTACTGCTTTATTCATCAAATTTCAATTGCTGTAATGCTGCCAGGCGCGGGTCGGGTACGAAGCGGTCACAGCCGCAATCGCCCTCGTTCAGATTGTGTCCGCACACCGGGCAAAGTCCTTTACAATCAGGCTTGCAGATATTGCTGAGCGGCTGAGCGGCCAAGAGCGTGTCACGCACGAGTGCCGTGAGTTCCACCATATCCCCGTCGACGGTGATATCGGCGTCCTCACTCCCCCCGCGCTGGAACGTCTCGGCAAAGGTATGCTCCTGTGCCTCGTCGCACTCTTTCAGGCAGCGGTTGCAGACGAAATGTTTCATCGCCGCCAGCGTGCCTGCCACGCGGAAAGCCGTGCCCGTGTTGACGATAGTCCCCGTGACCTTAATAGGGTCGGTAAAACTGTAATCAGCACCGTTCACATCCAGCTCATCTGCGGACGCCTGAAACGCAAACGGCAGTTCACGTCCCGGCGCCCCCGCCAATTCAGCAATATTTATCAGCATATTCATTCAGCATCAACCTCGTATATTATAGCCATGGCCATAGCGTTTGTCAAGAAATCCGCCTTGACATCCTGCAGTGGCCTGCGACTCCACATTGACTCCCCTTTTATTTACCCAGCCGCGCGTAAAAAGCCTCGATGGCCGCCCGCTGTACCTGCCTGAGTGGTACGCCCTGCGCCTCCGCCAGACGGCGGCAGTCGTCATACTCGGCCGAGACGTTGACGAGCTGCCCCTGCCAGGCGCTGGCCTTGCAGGCCACCTGCCCGTAGGGCGTCTCCACCTGTGCCGTGCGCCGTGAACACTCCAGCCGCGCCTGCACGGGGACGACGCGCAGGCCGATGCTCGTCGACTCGCGGAAAATAATGCCTGCGAGCTCCGCCTGTTGCGCTTTATCCGTCAGCACGGAAAGCATCTGCGCGGGACGGTTTTTCTTCATATAAATGGGCGTCGTCCACACATCGAGCGCGCCCGCCGCCAGCAGCTGCTCATAGAGGTAGCCGTACAACTGCGGATTCATGTCGTCGATATTCGCCTCGAGGATACAGCGCTCGGCCGTGCCCGCCCCCTGATACTCGCCGACATACATACGCAACACATTCGGGATGTCGAGCTCCCACGTGCCCGCGCCATAAGCAATGGTCTGCGTCACAAAGCCCGTGGGCAGGCTCTCGCTGTAGTTCGCAAGCACCTGCACCACCGCCGCGCCCGTCGGCGTCGTGAGCTCTTTCTCCACCTGCCGCTGACAGGTCGGGAACGTTTTCGTGAGCTCGGCCACGGCCGGCGCGGGTACAGGCATGAGGCCATGCGCACAGTGCACGAAACCGCTGCCGAGATTCAGCCGTGAGGCAAAGACCTGCCCTATGCCCAGATAGTCGAGGCAGATGGCCGTACCCACGATATCCACGATGGAGTCCACCGCACCGACTTCGTGAAAAGCGACCGCCTCGGGCTTTTTTCCGTGCACCCTGCCCTCGGCCACAGCCAGTGCCTCAAAAATGGCCACGGCATGCTGCTTCACCGGCATGGCCAGTGTCGACTGCTCCAGCATCGTGCGGATGTCCGCCATGGTGCGGTGCGCATGTGCATGCGCCGCTGCCGCCTGCGATGCCTCCGCATGCCCATGCACCGCTGCATGGTCATGCGGAGGCATATGGTTATGCTCGTGTCCCGGTGCCTGCGTGAGCTGCACGTCTACATAGCAGGCGTGAATGCCGTTTTTCACCACCTCGCTGTTCACGAGCTGGAATTCATCGTGCACAGGTAGTTTCTGCAACTCCTGCAAGAGATAGGCCTCGGGCACACCCGCCTGCAAAAAAGCGCCCAGCAACATATTGCCGCTGATGCCGGCAAAGCAATCGAGATAAATCGCTTTCATAGGTTATCCTCCGTTAGCAGTCAGGACAATTCAGCGCAAATGGTTGATTTTGCTGGCCAGCACGCCCGCGCCAAAACCGTTGTCGATATTCACGACGGAGACACCTGCCGCGCAGCTGTTGAGCATTGAGAGCAGGGCTGAGAGGCCATGCAGCGCGGCGCCATAGCCCACGCTCGTCGGCACGGCGATGACCGGCTTGTCCGTGAGCCCGCCCACAACGGAGGCCAGTGCGCCCTCCATGCCCGCCACGACGATAATCACATTCGCTTTATCAATATCCTCCACGTGCGCAAACAGGCGGTGAATGCCGGCCACGCCGCAGTCATAAAAGCTCTTGACATAGTTGCCCCAGAGATAGGCCGTTAGCTCGGCCTCGCGCGCCACAGGGATATCGCTCGTGCCCGCCGTGAGCACGAGCACCTCATGCGCCTCATCGCGCACGGGCCGCGTGTCCCTATCGATATAAATCATGCGCGCCGCCGCATCGTACTGTGCCTCCGGCAGCGCCGCGTGCACATAGTCATACTGTGCCTGCGTGCAGCGCGTGGCCATGATATTGCCCTCGCCGTGTGCGAGCAGCGACTGCATAATGCCGAGCACCTGCTCCTGCGTCTTGCCCGCACCGTAGATAACCTCGGGAAAGCCCTGGCGCATTTCGCGCGCGTGATCCACCTCCGCGTAGCGGATATCCTCGTATGGTACGTCCGTGATGGCCTTGATAGCCGCCTGCTCGCTGAGCTCGCCAGCTTTATAACGCTGCAGCAGCTGTGCGATATCCTGCTCCGTCATCGCGCGCCTCCTCCCCATAGTCAAGAAAGGAACCAGCGACCAAGGGTCCCCGACCCGCTTAATCAGTGGTTCCTAAATGATTGCAACTTATTGCTGCGGCTGCGGCGCTGCCTGCCCCTCCGGCCGTGCCTGTGGCTGTGCTGCCTGGGCAGCTGGGGCCGCCGGGGCCTGTGGCTGCGTAACCGTGAGTTGCTGGCGCGCCTGCTCCAGCACCTGCATGGCCTGCTGCAGCCCGGTCTGCGCCTGCTGCACGCCCTGGAACGTATTGCCGACATTGCGGATCAGCTGGTCAAAGACCTGCTGCGCATAGGTCTCCGCATTGTTGCGCAGCTGCATGGCGTTCGTCTGCGTGCGCTCCATAATCGTGCGTTCCTGCTCCTGAGATTGCTGCAGGACCTCTTTGGCCTTAGCCTTGGCCTCCTCCACGATTTTGCTCTCGTTCGTCAGCTTTTCCCCGTAATTCTTGGCATCGTTGATGATGCGCTCTGCCTCACGCTCTGCACCCGCAATGATTTCATCCTGCTGCTTGATGACGAGCTTGGCCTGCTCTATCACCGTCGGCAGATGACGGCGCAAATCATCCACATAATGTGAGAGATCATTGTCGTTCACCACGACTTTGTCCGCAAACGGCAGTTTGTAGCTGCGCGCCACCATATCCTCCAGCTTGCCCATGCTCTGGAACACACCTTCGAGTAGTTTGCGGAACTCATGCTCGTCGAACCCGGCCGTCTCTTCTGCCGGTTCCTCCGGCAGCAATTCTGCCGCTATCTTGGCCAATTTTTTATCTTTAGCTTTTGCCATCTGTCTCTTACTCCTTTTCTATGCCTGCCGCGACCGCGCGCTCCACGCAGTCCGGCACCAGGCCATGAATGCTGCCGCCGAACTGGATGAGCTCCCGGATACCCGAGGAGCTCACATAGGAAAACTCCGGTCGGGTCAGCAGGAAAATCGTATCAATGCCCGGCTGCAAATGCCGGTTCATGTACGCCTCATTCTGTTCATACTCGAGATCCTTAACCGAGCGCACGCCGCGCACGATAACGCTCGCACCCTGCTGCACCATGTAGCTCGTCAGCAGGCCCGAAAACGCATCCACGTGCACATTGGGCAGGTCGCGCGTGGCCTCCTCGAGGAACGCGACCCGCTCCGCAATGGTAAACATACCGCGCTTGTGGATGTTGCGGAACACGCAGATGGTGAGCTCGTCGAACATGCGGCTCGCGCGCGCGAAAATATCCACATGCCCGAGCGTCACCGGGTCGAAACTCCCCGAACACACCGCTTTCGTCATGGCTCCGCCTCCTCTGCCGCGCCATAATCGCGCCACTGGAAAAAGCTCAGCTGCGTCGTATGACCGTAACGGCGGTGATCACGCCGCTCCAGCCGTACGATTGCCGGCAGTTCGTCCTCATCGGCACCATGTTCCACCACGAGAATGCCGTCCGGCGTGAGCAGCGTACTGCCGTCGAGCACGGCCAAAGCCCGCTGCCACAGCCCCAGATGATAGGGCGGGTCGCAGAAAATCAGACTGAACCGCTGTCCCTGAGCCTGCAGGCGACCGAGCACCTGCCAGGCATCGCCCGCACAGATGGTGCTCTGCGCCGCAAGCCGCGTGCGCTGGGCATTCTCCGCAATGAGGCTGCCCGTCGCACGGTCGACGAACGTCGCCGCTGCCGCGCCGCGTGAAAGTGCCTCCAGACCGAGATTGCCCGTCCCCGCGAACAGGTCGAGTACCGTACGGCCGCGCACCATATCGCCGAGGATGTTGAAGAGCGATTCCTTCACGCGGTCAGCCGTGGGCCGCGTCGTCGCCGCGCCCTGCGGCGTTTTCAGACGGCAGCCCCGTGCCAATCCCGTGATAATGCGCATCTCTGCTTCGCTCCTTTGCTGACGTCGCCGTCATTGACAACTCAAACAAACTACATTTTACCATATTTTTGCTTTTTCGGGAACTATATTATATGATGGTGTGCAGAAACCTGCCTGAATACCCGCAAACTTATAAGCAAGGGTTATAAAATTTCCCTTTGGACCAGCGTAAAGCCAAGGGAACCTCAACTAAAACAGGGCAGTTTAACCAGGCAAAAAGCCAAGGACGCATAGGAAGGGGGATTGCTGATGAAACGTACATGCCTGCTCGTCCTGCTCACCGTGAGTGCTCTGCTGCTGGGCTGGCACCTGCATATTCACCCCGACTATGCGAGCACGCCCGCACCGCCGCCTGCGCCGGCGCCGCAGGCCTCCGTCCTGCTCGTGCCGCTCGACGGCCGCCCACCCTGCCGCCAGCTCATCATCGACAGCGGAGCGATGGCGGGCATCGACATCGTGACGCCGCCTGACGAACTGCGCGACTACTACTCGCAGCCCGGCGACACGGCGGACCTGCGCCCCTGGCTGCAGGCGCATCTCGCGGGCCAGCAGGCCGCTATCCTCTCCATCGATCAGCTGCTCTACGGCGGCCTGCTCGCGGCACGCGAAAACACGGCCACGCCCGCACAGATAGCGGACCTCTGTGACTATCTGCGTGCGCTGCACGCCGCCCACCCGGACGTGCCGCTCTATGCGTTCAGCATTTTGCCACGCCTCACGCCGCAGGACGGCATTGACGGCTATCAGGAGCGCCGCGACCTCGTGCGCTACTCACGCCTGCGTGGCGAACAGGCCGCGGGGCTCCCCGTTGACACGGACGAGCTCACGCGGCTGGAGCAGGCCATTCCGCCCGCGAGCCTTGCGCGCTACCTCGCCCATTTCGCGGAAAACCGCCTGCTCAACGAGCAGTTGAGCCTGCTCGCCCAGGACGGTGTGCTGCACCTGCTCGTGCTCGGCCAGGACGACGGTGAGCGCTACAGCATCCCGAACATCGAAAAGGAGGCCCTGCGCACCTACCTCGTGGGCCACGGCATCACGGCGCAGCAGGTCTGCATCACGCACGGCGCTGACGAAATCGCACTCTCCCTGCTCGCGCGCTGGTACAACGAGCAACAGGGCTACACGCCACGTATTTACGTCGACTACGACCAGCCCGCCTCCGCCACGCGCACCATGCCCTACATGGCCGTGGACAACGCCACGACGGCCGCAGAAAAAATCGCCCTGCTCGGTGGTACGTCCGTCACCTCGCCGGACGACGCTGACTGCACGTTGCTCATCGCCACACGCGACAACGAGCAGGACACGCTCGACGCCCGTGCCGCCACCGCACAGCGCCTGGCTGCTGCTCTGCAGGCTGGCCAGCGCCTCGCCCTCGTCGACCTCAGCAAGCATTTTACCGCTGAGGAGACCGTACTGCCTCTGCTCCTGCAGGAACAGGCACCGCTCCTCAACCTCACAGCCTACGCCGGTTGGAACACGGCCAGCAACGCCATCGGCACGGCTACAGCCCAGGCCAGCCTCTACCTTGCCGCCCGGCGAGCCACCCGCACCACAAACAGTCCAGCCACCCCTGCTTCCACTACAACCTCACCAGCCAGCAACACCAGCAATACGACCGTCACAAACGAAACAATTCAGGCCACCGATACTGAACCAGCTGCCTACTACACCGAATACCAGCGCATCCGCCTGCTCACGAGCCGCCTGCTCGAGGACTACTGCTACCTCAAGGACGGCATCGCCACCGTCAACGACACACTAAAAAAGGCCGGCTACGAGAACACCGCCGACCTCAACCTGGAACAGAACTACCGCTGGGCCACCGCCATGCTGCAGCGCCAGACGGCCGAGGACACGCGCCAGCTCCTGCACGCCCCCGCCCTGCGTCAACCCTTCACCCTTCAACTTCCAGACGGCGCGCACGCCTACTGCCTGCGCAGCCTTACGAGCGAAACGAGCTACCCCTGGCCCCGCACCTTCGAAATCCACCTGACCACCACGCCCTGCCTCGAGCAACTCCCCTAACGCCACTACAAGCCCCACAACAATTCCACGTAATGCTACCGTCCCCATTATGACTGTGGCATTACGACTACAGCAAGCACGACCGGACTGTGCCCGTATGGCAAAAAAAGTCGTTGACAAACACCCGCGTGGCACCTATAATAAATATTTGTTGAAACACCTAGGGGCATCGCCAAGTTGGTAAGGCACAGGATTCTGAATCCTGCATGCGTTGGTTCGAGTCCAGCTGCCCCTGCCATAGCAATCCCAGAGCCATCCGCACGGATGGCTCTTTTTGTGTTAATCATGTTTCATGCAGCGCTGGTGCCCATATAATGCAAGCATAAAATATACCAACGCTTTTCGTGTACGGACTTTTCGGCTAAAATGGACTCTCACTCCATTTTAGCCGAAATATTAAGGAAACGCTGATTAATTGAGTTAGTCCAGATTGCAGCAGATTTTTCGTCTAGACTAGGAAATGGCTCGAAGGCATAGCGGTGCTATGTCGAGAGCCATTGACGACGACTAGGCGGAAAAGATGCAGCAAGATGGGCTGACGATTTAATCAGTGTTTCCTTAAACATTGATAAACAAAAAAGAGCCGCTGCGCAAGTGCAGCGGCTCTTTTTTGTTTATGGCTCGGCGAATTCCGTCTTGGTCGCCCGCAGGCGGGCCATGGCGCGGCCCATGGCGAGCTCGGCGCGGCGGATGTCGATTTCCTTGGCTTCGGGTGTACCCTCGTGGAATTTCGCGATACGCTCTTTCGCGCGCGTCATCGCTTCCTTGGCACGGTTGATGTCGATGTCAATCGGCATTTCCGCAGCCGTCGCGAGTACCGTGATTTTCTCCGGCGTGACCTCCATGAAACCGCCCGCGACTGCGATGAGCTGTTCATCACGGTCCTGGTCGATGCGCACGCGCATAGCGTGCGGCACGAGACCGGTCACGAGCGGGGCGTGGTGCGGCAGGATGCCGAGCTCGCCGCCCGTCGAGCGGACGATGAGCATGCCGATATCCTCGGTGTAGACCACCTTATCCGGCGAGACAATTTCGAGCTTGATAGTAGACATGCATCATGCCTCCTCTTGCAGCTTCTTTGCCTTCTCCACGGCCTCCTCGATGGTGCCTACCATGTAGAACGCAGCCTCCGGCAGGTCATCGTACTTGCCCGAGAGAATCTCTTTGAAGCCGCGAATCGTATCTTTCAGATGCACGTACTTGCCCGGCGAGCCCGTGAAGACCTCGGCGACGAAGAACGGCTGCGACAGGAAACGCTGGATTTTACGCGCACGGGAAACCGTGAGCTTATCCTCGTCGGAGAGCTCCTCCATACCGAGGATGGCGATGATATCCTGCAAATCCTTGTACTTCTGCAGCACGGCCTGCACGCCGCGTGCGACCTGATAGTGCTCCTCGCCAATGACCTGCGGGTCAAGGATACGGCTCGTGGAGTCGAGCGGATCCACAGCGGGGTAGATACCGAGCTCGGCTATCTGACGCGAAAGCACGGTCGTTGCATCCAAATGCGTGAACGTGCCCGCCGGCGCCGGGTCGGTGAGGTCATCGGCCGGCACATAGACGGCCTGTACGGACGTGATAGAGCCTTCCTTTGTGGACGTGATGCGCTCCTGCAGGGCACCGATATCCGTGGCCAGCGTTGGCTGATAACCAACGGCGGACGGCATACGGCCGAGCAGTGCGGACACCTCGGAACCAGCCTGGATGAAACGGAAGATGTTGTCGATGAACAACAGCACATCCTGATGCTCGACATCACGGAAATACTCGGCCATCGTCAGACCCGTCAGAGCCACGCGCATACGGGCTCCAGGAGGCTCGTTCATCTGGCCGTAGACGAGCGCCGTCTTGTCGATAACGCCGGACTCCTTCATCTCACCCCAGAGGTCGT
>ONCF01000094.1 GCA_900316275.1 uncultured Veillonellaceae bacterium | reverse complement strand
GGCTCGACGACCCAGGTGAGCCGCGCCTCGGGATAAGTCTCCTTGATGGCATAGCTCACGGGCAGCGCGTGGATGACGTCGCCGATGGCACTGAGCTTGACGATAAGCACGTTTTTGAGGTCAGGCATTACTCCATCCCCTTGATTTTCGCAATGACATTCGTGGTTGAGCGGCCGGCCACGAGATTGACGAACTCCACGCGGCCGCCGTAGCGCTGCACGATTTTCGCCTCGGGCAGCGTGTCGAGCGTGTAGTCGCCGCCCTTCACGTAGACATCAGGCTGCACGAGCGCGATGAGTTGCTCGGCTGTCGGCTCGTCAAAGATGACCACGTAGTCCACGGCGCGCAAAGCCCCCACAACCTCAGCGCGGTCCTGCTCGTTGTTGATAGGCCGCGTGGGGCCTTTGAGCCGACGCACGGAGGCGTCGCTGTTCAGGCCCAGCACCAGACAATCACCGAAAGAGCGGGCCTTATTCAAGTAACGTACATGCCCCGCGTGCAGGATATCGAAACAACCGTTAGTGAAAACGACCTTTTGACCGCCCTCACGTAGTACACGGCAAAAAGACTCTACGTCATTATAAGGTATTTGCATAGTCTACAAATCTCCATCCTTAAAGGGTTTTTATACTCTCCCCTTTAGTTCCTCCGCCGAGACCGTAGCCGTTCCCAGCTTACGCACGGCGATGCCGCTGGCGGTGTTGGAGAGGGTCGCGGCTGTGGCGGGAGCCGTGTGGGCGGCAAGGGCGAGGATGACCGTGGCGACGCAGGTGTCGCCCGCGCCGGAGACATCGAAGACCTCGCTTTTGTCCGTGACGGGGACGTTGTGCGTGCTGCCGTCCTTTTCGAACAGCACCATGCCCTGCTCGCCGCGCGTCACGAGCACGCCGTCGGCCTGGAGGTCGGCGAGCAGTTCGCGGCCCGCCGCGTAGAGCGACTCCTCGTCTGGGAGTGCGCGCCCCACGGCCGCCGCGAGCTCGGCGTCGTTCTGCTTTACATAGCCGATATGCTGGAAGCGGCGGATATCGTAGCGTGAGTCCACCATGCTCGGGATGCCGTGCTCGCGGCACCAGCCGATGAGCTGCTGCTGCAGCGCCGGTGTCACCGTGCCCGCGCCGTAGTCGCTGATGACCACGCCATCGATTTTCGGCAACAGGTCGGCGATATAGCGGCTGATGTCTTTTTCCAGCTCCGCCGACATCGGCGCGTCACTCTCTTTATCAATGCGCACAATCTGCTGGCTCACCGTCGCGCGGCCGCCCGCGATAATGCGCGTTTTCGAGATGGTCGGACGCGTGTCGTCCGTAAACAGGCCCTCCGTGTGCGCACCGTTCGCGGCCAGCGCCCGGCGGATGCCCCGCGCCGCGTTATCGTCGCCTACGAGGCCCACAGCGTAGACGTTGCCGCCCAGCGTCGCCACGTTGTTCACGACATTCGCCGCGCCGCCAGCCACGATGCGCTCACCCGCCTGTTGCAACACGAGCACCGGTGCCTCACGTGAAATGCGCGAGATGCGCCCATCCACATAGACATCAGCCACCATGTCGCCGATGACGAGGATGTTGCGCCCCTGAAAATCATCAATTACTTTTGCTAAATCTTCGCTCATTTTCTCCCTCATTACCACGGTGTAAACTGCAGCCGCACGTGCCAGGTGTTCTCCATGGACTTGTAGCGCACGATAAACTGCGCGCAGTGCATATCATGATACCAGTAGTAATCTACATTCCGCCATTTGCTGTGGTCCACGTCATAGCGCGTACCCACGACGAGACGGTTGCGGTCGTCCACGCGGTAGCTGAAGCCGCCCTCCAGCTTCTTGCTGTAGTCGTCTGTATCGAAATTAAACAGCGAGTTCTCCTCATTTTTCTTGCTGTAGTGGTAGCCCACATAGCCCGCCCAGCGCAGGTCGATATCCCGCGTGAGCACCGCATCAAAGCGCGCGCCGTGCACGCGCGAGCCATCATAGGACTCGTGCGTGATATCATAGCCCGTGCCCAGATACAGCGTGTTGCGCGACCACTTGATGGGGTCGTAGCTCAGGCGGAACCCGCCGTAGCTGTGGTTGCTGTGCACGCCCTGCCCGTACCAGCGGCCATACTCCGCGTCAAGACCGTAGTGGAAATGCGAATGGCCCAGCCGATGGTCATAGCTGGTAACCCACGACGGCTCCTTTTTGATCCACTGGTCATCGCTGTCCTCGAAATGGCCATACGTCACGCCCGTCTGCAAGCCCGCGTGCGCGTACGTCACATCGTAGTTCGAGCGCCAACCGTCCGCGCCCGTCGCATGCAGATGCGCGTTCGCCACCACATGATGCCCGAGGTCATGGTCGAGATGCCATTTCAGCCACAGCTTGTCATCACTGTTGTAGCCAATGCGCGGGAAAGACGGCGCACCGCCATTGTCGCTGCCGAGATTGTTGTTCTCGTAATGCTTCTTTTGCAGGATTTTTGTGTGCTTGATGTAAAAGCGCACGTTATCCATCACCACTTTATCATTCGGGTACAACACCATCTTCGACGCCGCGAGATGATAGTCCGGATTCCTGGCCCCGCAGCGCGTCTCCGTGCCGTCGTACACCACGATGTGGTCAGGGTAAAACTCAAAGCGTTTGCCCGTAATATAATGCGAGCCCGCCTTGCCCACAGCCTCACCGAGCGTGCCTGTCTTCAACCCGTAGTTGTAGTTCGCCGCATAGCCATCGAGCGTCACACGCACCTGTCCCGGCGTCATCTGCAGCAGATGCGCTTTGCCGGGGATGACCACCTGCTGCTGCTGCGTGTTGCCGTGCATCTCCTCCGCCTGGAACCGGTGCGCGTCCATCTGCAGGATGCTCACCCGCCCCTTGGCGGTGAACTCGCCCGTGCGCTCATCATACGTCAGCTCATCGCCCTCAAAAGCCACGGGTGCCGGCTGCGTCTTATCCAGCGGCTTACGCAGATGACGGCTCATGGCCTCGGCGTCTTTCAGCAGCTGCTCCTGCTCCGCCGTCAAACGCTGCTCGCGTGCTGAACGGTGTTCATTTTCGATATAGTCCAGCGCCTCCACGCCCGTATCCGAGTCCGCATGATACGCCGCCAGGGCCGCGCCCGGCATCGCCAGTAAAGCCGCGCACAGCCCCAAAGTCACCCGCGTGCCCAATCTCTCCGTCATTGGTTTATACCTCACTTCGTTCCAGACATTATTGCTTCTATACTACCATATTACGAACAAAATAAAAAGGTCACCGCAAAAACTGCAGTAACCTTGCAAAATTGCCACCAACGTAGCGGGGGCGGTGTGCCTTTTTGCGTAGCGGAAAAATTCACCAGCGCATGGACGCGGCATGGTGCTCCTTTGCCGTAGCGGAATACTCCCACCGGCGCAGCCGGCGGCCCTCCCCACTCTGTTTAATTACACCTCTATGAATACTCGTGTCGCGGCTTGCCCGACACAAAGTACAATGAAGCAGATACATCGGCGGAGGGCCGTTTATGGAGCGGAGCAAAAAGGCACACCGCCCCCTGCCGCTACCTAGACCTTACTCCGCGAGCGTCGTCTCCACGCCGTAGAGCACCTGGTCGGCCTTCGTCTGGATGTAGAGCTCCGTGCCTGCGGGCAGGTCCACATCCTTGCCGTGCACAAACGCGCCGGCCACGATGCCCACCGGGCCCAGCACCGCGATGCCGGCCACGGACGCGCCGCCCGCCATCGCGAGACTCTTCATCTCCTTCTTGGCCTCCTCACCGGAGAACGTCGGCACGAACGTGCCATCCACCGACTTCGTCTGGTGGAAATCCACATTCACCTCGGCGTTGCGGCCGAAATTGCGCGCCTGCTTCACCTTCGTCACGATGCCCTCGCCCGGCGAGCCCTTCGCGAACACCAGCTTGCCGTTCACGATGACATCCTGCGCCACCTTGTACTGGATGACATCCTGCGCCTTGAGATTCTTACTCTGCACCGGCGTCACCAGCGCGATTTTGATGAGCGTATTTGCCGGCACCTGCACCGAGCCGATGGGCAGCTGCGCCGAGCCGAACGAAGCCTTGCCCAGCTGCGCGATGCGGTACTGGTACGTGCCCTCGCGCGTCGTGCCCTGCAGCTTCATCTCCATATCCGCCACGCGCTTGTCCACCGAGGCCATGCTCACCTCGTGGTCGATATTCCACTCGATGGCGTTCAGGTCCGTGAGCACGGACGGCTTGCTGCTGTTTGTGTAGACCTCATTGTAGAGCGCGTCCACGCGCGCCATCATGCTGCCACTGCGGTGCACGCCATCGTAGTCCTTCTCCAGCTTGTTGATGCGGTCGAGCAAAGCGCCCGTCTGCTCCACACCGTACGTATCCGTCTCGATGGCCGCCAGCTTCGCCTGCACCGTCTCCGGCGCCGCGAGACCTACGCCCGTCGCGCCGAGCAGGAACATGACGCCCAACACCGCGCTGCAAAGTTTTTTGAACACAGTAATTCCCCCTTAAAGCCCTCTGGCTCTTATGTCACTATTGCTATCTTACCATAGTTTCCGGCTACATTCTATGCCTTGCACTTGAAATCACGCTGAAAATCTGCTTAATCACGTGTTTCATCCTGCCTTTCGGCGCTCTTGGCTTTCGCGAACTGGCTTTGCTTGCTTTCCTCCACGTGGTGCTGGTCGGGCTCCGGGTGAATCATGATGTCGAACGTGCCGAACGCCTCACGGATGTTTTCCTCCAGCTCGTCGCAGATCGCATCGACCTGTGAGAGGTGCATGCGTCCGTCGAACAGCACGTGCACGTCCAGCAGCTTGTACGAGCCCGACTTGCGCGTGCGCAGGCAGTGGTAGCCGCGCACCTCGGGGCACTGGCGGATGATGGCGCCGATACGCTCCTCCTCGGCCTCGGGCAGGCTCTCGTCCGTGAGCTCGCGCACCGATTCGTAGACCATGCGCCAGCCCGCGCGAAAAATAATGCCCGCCACGAAAATGGCGATGACCGGGTCCAGCCAGGCCCAGCCCGTGAGCTCCATGAGCACGAGGCCGCCCAGCACGCCCACGGACGTCCAGATGTCGGACTGCAGATGCAGGCCGTCCGCCTCCAGCGCCTGCGAGCCCGTGATTTTCGCCACGTGGATGAGCCGCCGCGACACGGCGAGGTTGATGACGATGGAGACACCCATGATGGCGATGCCGTAGCCCAGCATATCTGGCACCGTGCTTTCGCCCACTTTCTGCACGGCCTCGTAGACGATGCCGAGCGCCGCGCCCACGATGAGCAGCGCCTCCACGGCCGCCGAGAGGTTCTCGTACTTGCCGTGGCCGTAGTCGTGCTCCGCGTCCGGTGGCGTCACTGACTTCTGCACGGCCCAAAACGCGATGAGCGCCGCGATGAGGTCGACGCCCGAATGCAGCGCCTCCGAGATGAGGCTCACGGCGCCGACCATAAAACCTACGACAAGCTTTAATAGTACCAACGTCGTATTCGAGATAATGGACAAGTACGCAGTACGTTTTTTCAGCACATCATGTTCCGACATGACGGACACCTCCCTGGTCAATGTCATCGACTGAGCCAGTCTTTCCTGACTGTCCCTATATGGCGGATATCGCCCGAAAAAATATTTTATACAGCTATAGACATTTGCGGGCAATTTGCATATAATGAGGGTGTCGAGAGATCGACATACTCAAAAGCACTTATATTTTATATGTTCTTGCTTGTGGCACCTGTTCCTGCGGGTGTCTTTTTTCTTGCCTGCCTGCGTCCTTGTAAAAAGAACGGCTGTGTACACTCACAGCCGTTCTTTATTTACTTGGGTCTTTAAACTGGAAAATATAGTCCACGATTTCCTTCATGGGCGACGCGAGGCCGTAGCGCAGTGGCGCGCCCGTCAGCGTCTTCTGTTCCAGCACTTCCTTCGTGTCGTATTTCTGCACGAGCGAGGAAAAGAGCTGGTAGGTGTGCTGCTGGCGGTCGAAGCGCGCCGCGTAGACATAACGGCGGTTCTGCGCCGCCTTGATGACGGCGAAATGCGCATCCACCGTATTGTCGTCGACAAAACTGATGGTCGCCACGTCGACGTAAAAGCCCGTGGCGCCGTTCGCATCCACGAACTGCATATCTTCCTGCTGCGCCGCCGCAAGCGACGTCATACAGAACAAAGCCGCCACGAGCAGCAGCACGGTTTTCCGCAAAGGCATGCCAGCATCTCCTTATAAGCAAAAATGGTCTCTAGCCACTTATTATAAGGATTTTACGCGCCAGCGTCAAGAATCAGCATATGCGCGGCACGAGGTTGCCGAGCGGCATGTCAACGATGCGGATGCCGCCGATGCCTGTGCGCAGGCCGACCTGGCCCGCCGCCTCGGCCGTCGTCTCGCCGATGACACGCGCCTCGCGGCCGTAGGGATTTTTACGCATGACCGTGAGCACGTCCTCCGTGCGCTCCGGCGGCACGAAGGCGATGCACTTGCCCTCGTTCGCGAGGTAGAGCGGGTCAAAGCCCAGAATATCGCAGACGCCTTGCACCTCGGGATGGATGGGCAGTGCATCCTCGTTGATAAGCACGCCGCAGTGCGCGGCCTCCGCAATCTCATTGAGCACGGCCGCCACGCCGCCGCGCGTCGGGTCGCGCAGCACGGCGATGTCCGGCGCGACCGCGAGCATCGCCTGCGTGAGGCTGGCGAGCGGCGCGCAGTCCGTTTTGATATAGTCCGGCAGTGCGAGTCCGTGCCGCCCCGCCATGATGGCCGCCGCATGGTCACCGATGTAGCCGGAGAGGATGATTTGCATGCCCGGTTTTACGGCGCGCGGCGAAATATGCGTGCCGGGGATGATATCGCCGACGCCCGCCGTATTGATGAAAATGCCGTCAGCCTGCCCTTTGGCCACCACCTTCGTGTCACCCGTCACGATGGAGATACCCGCGAGGTCGGCCATTTCGCGCATCGTATGCGCAATCGTGCGCAGGTCCTTGATGGGGAAGCCTTCCTCGATAATCATACCGCAGGTGATGTAGCGCGGCACCGCGCCCGTCATTGCAAGGTCGTTGACCGTACCGCAGACCGCGAGCTTGCCGATATTGCCACCCGCGAAAAACAGCGGCTGCACGACGTAGGAGTCCGTCGTGAGTGCAATCTGCCCACTCATCTGCAGGCGCGCGCCGTCGTGCAGCTCGTTGAGCAGTGGGTTGCCGAACTCCGGCAGCAGCACCTGCTCCATGAGCTCGTGGCTCATTTTGCCGCCCGCGCCGTGCGCGAGGGTCACTTTATCATTTGCCATACTGGAACCTCCCCTGACCATATTTATACCAGGCCGCGCAGACGCCCTCGACCGAGACCATGCACGGCCCGATGGCGTGCGTGGGCACACAGGCCTTGCCAAAGAGCGGGCAGTCCTGCGGCGTCACAATGCCCCGGAGCACCTCGCCGCAACGGCAGCCCGGCTTGTTCTCGCCCATGGGGATGTCGAGTGGCAACAGGCGCTCGATGTCGTAGGCCGCATACGCGTCACGCATGCGCAGGCCCGAAAGCGGCACGATGCCCATGCCGCGCCAGCCCGCGTCGGCCGGTTCGTAGACCTCGGCCGTCGCGCGCTGCGCTGCCGGGCTGCCCGTCGGACGTACGACATCCTCGTACTCGTTCTCGATGCGCGCCTCACCGTGCACGGCCTGCTGCAGCAGGCGCACGAGCGCGCGCAGCAGCTGCACGGGCTCAAAGCCCGCAACGACGCCCGGTTTGTGGTACTCGTCCACGAGGAACTGGAAGGCCTGCGTGCCCGTGATGACCGCCACATGCCCCGGCAGCAGAAAGCCGTCGACCTGCACCTGCGGGTCGTTCAAGAGCGCATGCATAACCGGTGGCACTAGTTTCTGCGCCGAGAGCATGTAGAGATTTGTGAGGCCCGCCTGCTTTGCCGCCAGCACCGTGGCTGCCGCCGTAGGGGCCGTCGTCTCGAAGCCCACGGCGAGGAACACGACCTTTTTGTCGGGGTTCTCCCGCGCCACCTGCAGGCTGTCGAGCGGCGAGTAGACGATGCGGATGTCCGCGCCCGCCGTCTTGGCCTCCAGCAGGCTGGACTGGGAGCCCGGTACCTTGAGCATGTCGCCGAACGTCGTGATAACCACGTCGTCGCGCTGCGCGTACGTGATGGCCTTGTCCATGTAGTCGTCGGGCGTCACACAGACGGGACAGCCCGGCCCAGAGACGAGCTCCACGTTCTCCGGCAGCAGCTGGCGGATGCCCGCACGGAAAATCGCCACCGTGTGCGTACCGCAGACCTCCATAAAGCGCAGATGTTTGTCCGTCTGCGCCGCGAGGCGGCGGATTTCGCCCACCAGCTCCTGCGCAAGTGCCCGCTCGGCCGCTTTATCCTTCATAGCCACGCTCTGTTTCCTCCAAACTCTCCACCGTGCGCGGCGCGCCGTGCATCTCCGCGAGCAGCGCATCCGTCTCGTCCGCGTCCTTTTCCTCGACACGCTGCATGGCAAAGCCAGCATGTACGAGCACGAAATCGCCCACCTGCGCCTCGGGCAGCAGCATCATGGACACGTCGCGCGTGACACCGCTGATTTCCACCGTGCCCACGGCATCCTTGATAGCCAGCACCTTGGCTGGTACTGCTAAACACATATTTATCAACTCCCATAAAGACACCCTCTGCGGAGGGAGGCTGTCTTCTTTATCTGTTTATACTCTCTGCCACTTGCGTGTAGTCGACATCCTCAACGCCCGCTTTCGGCTGCGGGTGGATGCCCCAGCGGCCGACCTCCTCGATAGCCTGCGCCGCGATGTCGGGCAGCAGGGCGGCCATGCCGGGGCTGAGCTCCACGCCGGCCTCGAGGTCGTAGGGCTGCGCGCCGATGACCACGACCTCGGGGATTTTGTGTCCCGTGACCGTGAGCAACGCCAGCACATCCTGGATGCCGACCTCATGCGCACTCAGTTTATCCTGAAAATGCTCCATGATGGCCTCGTTGTGCAGGCGGAAGCGCGTGCCCGGCGCGGCGTGGCCGTTGATGGAGTCGATGACGAGCAGTTTCTGCGTACCCGTCACGTACTGCGTGAGCTCGATGCCCAGCGTGCCGCCGTCGACGATTTGCACGTTGTCCGGCCAGTCGTAGTGGCGGTCGAGATACTCCGCCACGCGCACGCCGAAGCCCTCGTCGCGCAAAATCACGTTGCCGACGCCGAGAATCGTGACCTCGGCCTGATGCAGCACGTCGTCGATAGGCGACACACTAGCCGAGCCGTTGCCAAAAACATCTGCCATAAAAGCCTCACTTTCCCTGCTTGGCGCGCACGCGCGCGAGCAGCCAGTCGCACCAAGCGTCGAGACCTGCGTCCTTGGTGCAGGACACCTCAATGACGTCCATGCCCGGATGCAGCGTGTCGATATCTTCCTCCGCGCTCTGCAGGTTGAAATTGCAGAACGGCACGAGGTCGACTTTGTTCAGCACCGCCACGGCTGACTCCTTGAAGATGAGCGGGTACTTCATCGGCTTGTCGTCGCCCTCTGTGATGGAGAGCACCACGCCCTTGTCGTCCTCGCCCACGGCGAACTCCGCTGGGCAAACGAGGTTGCCCACGTTCTCCACTATGAGCAGGTCGAGGTTGTCGAGGTCGAGCTTCACGGCCGTTTTTTGCACCATGGGTGCGTCGAGGTGGCAGCCGCCCGCCGTGTTAATCTGGATGACGGGCACGCCGTGTTTCTCGATGCGCTCCGCGTCCTTGCTCGTAAAGAGGTCACCCTCGATGACCGCCATGCGCACCTTATCCTTGATACGCTCCATGGTCTTTTCGAGGAGCGACGTCTTGCCCGCGCCCGGCGAGCCCATGAGGTTCAGCACATAGACATTTTTCTCTTTAAACAGCGCCTGGTTCTCGGCCGCAATGCGGTCGTTCTCGCCCAGGATATTTTTCATCACTGTGACTTCCATCAATCTACCTCCAGATACTCCACCTTGAGCTCGCGCCCCGACTCCAGCTGCAGCACGCCATCTTTGCACTCCGGGCACCAGAAATTATAGTGCTCGATGTGGAACGTCTTGCCGCATTTCGTGCAGCGCCCCACGAGCGGCGTGTGTTTAATTTTCAGCTGCGCGCCCTCCGCGACGGTGCCCTTGACGAGCATGCGCCAGCTGAGCTCGAGCGACTCCGTCACGACGCCCGACATCTCGCCGATAATCAGGCCGACCTCCGCAACGCGTTTGGCGTCGTTCTTTTGCGCATAGTCGAGCGCGATGTCGAGGATGCCCTCGGCAATGGACATTTCATGCATATTACTACTCCATTATAGCACCTGCCCCATGCAGGCTCTGTGACACGCTGCACATGGCGCACGCTGTGCCATTGCACACCGTGCCCTTACGCAAAAGAACGCCTCTCCGCCATCATCGACAGCCGGAAAGGCGTTCTCTTTTGCACATCAGTTATGTTGCTTGTGGCGTTTTTGCAGGCTTACAGTGCCGCCTCGAGACCGCGCTCGTTGAAGACATTCAGGATGTCCATGAGCTTCGTCTTTGCGGGGCTGTAGTCGACCGTCGTCTCGCCCTCATGCCAGTGGATATGGACGTAGAGCACACCGGGCAGGCCCAGCAGGGTCTTTTCGACCTCTTTCGCTCCGTCCTCTGTATAGCCCTTGACGAGGAACTGCAGACGCGTGTTGCCATTCGTCTCGCCGCAGCCGCATTCTTTGCACATCGTAATCACTCCTATGAAAATGATAGATTATCCCTACGCTATATTATAGAGGCCGTGCGCTGCTCGCGTAAGCCCCTTGGGGGGATAAAGTATCACTTCGCCTCACGCGGCGGGTCAACTTCGCAGGCATCCTTCGGCACATGCTCGAGGAATTTCACACCCGAGAACATGCTGGATGCCTCGCCCTCGGCCTCCATGAGGTCGGCGCGCAACACCATGTAGACGTGCCCGATGGCAAAAACGATAATCAGCCAGGCCACGATGTGGTGTACCCAGTGCGTGACCATCTCGCCGCCCAGCAGGACATTCACCCAGCCGAACAGCGTGCCGCCAATATTACCAGGCTCCGTCATGTAGTACATGGCGAAACCTGTGAAAATCTCGATGAGTACCATGACGTAGAGGCCGGCATAGGAGCTGCGCGCGAGCGGGTTGCGCAGGAACGGCGCATGGCTCGGCTTCAACAGCATATAGTGCATAGCCACGTCGATGGTCTCGCTGTAGAAATGCCCTTCCCAGACGCGCGGGAACAGGCGGTCGCCCTTGTTGACAATGAACCCGTAGATGCGCAGGATGAACGCCGCGCAGAACAGGAAGGCGAAAATAAAGTGGATGTTACGTACCCAGTCCATGGACATGGAGGTGAACGTCGGCTCGAGGGCCTGTATCGCCGCGGGCTTCGTGATGAGAATACCCGTGACGAACAGCACCACGATGGACAGGACCATGATCCAATGGAAAATCCGCAGGAACGGACTGAACAGGTAGTACACCTTTCGTTTTTCCTCTTTCATGCTACTTTCCTTTCCCTCAGAGTCCTGAGTCCGTTACTTCTCACCCTTTTCCACATGCGTGCCCGAGTACGGGTCCGTCGTGATGACGCCCAGGCTCTCGCCCTCGGTGTTGAACATGTGCGTAGCGCAGGCCATGCAGGGGTCAAAGGAGCGGATAACCTTGACGATTTCCAGCGGCTTGTCAGGCACCTTGACCTGCGTGTCCATCATCGCCATCTCGTAGGCGCCGTGGCCCTGCTTGTCGTCACGCGGGCAGGCGTTCCACGTCGTCGGCACGACGCACTGATAATTGTCCGTCTTGCCGTTCTTGATGACAATCCAGTGCGACAGACCGCCGCGCGGCGCCTCGTACAGGCCCACGCCCTTCGCCGTCTTCGGCCACGTGGACGGATCCCATTTCTCCGTATTCGCGACCTTCGTATCGCCGGCCTTGATGTTGGCGATGAGCTTGTCGAAGAAGAACTTGTTGATTTCCGCGTTCAGCTGGCAGTCGAGACCGCGCGCCGCCGTGCGGCCGACCATCGTCGGCAGCCAGACATCCGGCGCGAGGTTCAGCACCTTGGACACGGCGTCAATCTGATCGAGCATCATCTTCTCGGCCCAGGTCGGCTCGCCGAGCAGGCCCTTCTGTGCCTTCGTGTAGATGATGATGTAGCGGGCCAGCGGGCCGACCTCAGCCAGCTTGCCGTGCCATTTCGGCGTCTTGAGCCAGGAGTACTTGCCCTGCTCGTTGAGTTCCTGCCACTCCGTAGCCGTGCCGACTTTCGGGCCCGTGTATTTCGCTTTCGTCTGGCCTTCCCACGGATTCAGCTCATCGCTGTCGCTGCCGGAGTACTCGTACCAGGAGTGCTCGACGCTCTCCGTGAGGGCCGACGGATCGCTCATGTCGTCGCCGTTGATTTCCGTAAAGCGCGCGTTCGCCACGCCCTTGCCGAAGTCCTCGACTACGCCGTTGCAGCGCACGAGCAGGTTCTTGAAGAAGTCGCCGTTCGTCGTGCCGGAATACGGCTCGATGGGATACGCACCATAGGCGAGCACGCGCACCTTCGCCATGCCGCCGCCATCGACGCGGCCGGCCTTGACGTAGGCGGCACCGACAGCCAGCAGATCCGGCAGATAGTAGTTGTTGACGAGCGTGCGGCCGAGGTTGATCGCGCGGTCCACGATGTCGAGACGGGCCGTGTTGATCGGCGCATTACCATCATCCAGCGAGATGGAGCACGGCATACCGCCGACGCAGTAATGCGGATGCGGGTTCTTGCCGCCGAAGATAACGTGCGGCGTAACGAGCTCACGCTGTTTGTCCAGCATCTCGAGATAATGCGCCACAGCCATGAGGTGTACCTCAGGCGGCAGCAGCTTGTAGTCGGGATGATCCCACCAGTTGGCGGAGAAAATGCCCAGCTGGCCGCTCTCGACGATGGCCTTGACCTTGCCCTGAATTTCCGCGAAATACTGCGGCGTTGCAGCCGGGAACGCATGGTCATAGGCCTCGGTCGACGAAACGCCCGGGGCACGGAACGGCAACTTGTACGTGTTCAGCACCGTGTTCTGCAAATTGGCCGTCGCGATGGGGTCTGCGGCCAGCGCCTCAACCGGAGAAATCCAGTCCAGCGCATGCAGATGATAGAAATGGACGATATGGTCCTGCACCGTCAACGTCGCCGCCATGATGTTGCGGATATAGTTCGCGTTTTTCGGAATCGTGATGCCGAGTGCATCCTCGACCGCGCGCAGCGAGGCGAGCGCATGCGCCGTCGTGCAGACGCCGCAGATACGCTGGATATAGGCCCAGGCATCACGCGGGTCGCGGTCCTTCATGACGAGCTCGAGGCCGCGCCAGGCCGTGCCGGAGGACAGGGCATCGGTGACTTTGCCCGTGGCTTCGTCGACGGACGTCTCCACGCGCAGATGACCCTCAATACGGGTTACCGGGTCCACTACTACATGTTTCATTATTCTTCACCTGCTCCCTTCTCAGCCTGCTCGGCAGCGATACGTTTCTTTTTCTGCACGACCGAGGCCGCACCATGTGCGACGACGCCCACAGCCGTCACGGCCGCGAGGCCGGCGCCGATGGTATCGACGTCCACGGACGGCGCGAATTTCGGCAGGCGCTCCGTCATCGGGTCATTATCCCAGAAATGCGCATTCGAGCAGCCGATGCACGGCGCACCGGACTGAATCGGATAACTCATGCCCTGGAACCAGCGCAGGTTGCCGCAGGAGTTGTAGGTCTCGGGGCCGCGGCAGCCGAGCTTGTACAGGCACCAGCCCGCTTTCGCACCGGCATCGTCGAAGTTCTCGGCGAACATGCCCGCATCGAAGAACGGACGGCGGTAGCAGGTATCATGGATGCGGTTGCCGTAGAACTGGCGTGGACGACCCTCGCTGTCGAGCGGCGGTACCGTGCCGAACAGCGCCACATGCATGACAACGCCCGTCATGACCTCGGGGATAGGCGGGCAGCCCGGTACGTTGACGACCGGTGCTTTGCCCGTGAAATGTGCAATGCCCGAGCTGCCCGTCGGGTTTGGCGAGGCCGCCTGAATGCCGCCGGACACCGCGCAGGTGCCGTAGGCGATGATGGCCGCCGCATTGTTTGCCGCCTTCTGCAGCAGGTGCGTGAACGTATGGCCACCCGACATGCAGTACACGCCGTTGTCCTTCGTGCAGGCAGCACCCTCGACCGCGAGGATATACTGGCCTTTGTACTTCTGGATGACCTCGTCGAGATGCGCCTCGAACGGCGCACCGCTCGCGGCACTCAGCAGATGGTCATACTCCAGCGCGACCTCGTTCAGCACCACATCGGATGCGAGCGGTGCCGCCGAACGGATGAACGACTCGTCGCAGCCCGTGCACTCGTGGCCGTGAATCCAGACCACGACCGGCAGCGGCTTCTTCTCGGCGGCCTCGACCACTTTGTTCAGTTTGTCCGTGGTCAGGCCCATGAGGGTCGTGAGGGCCGCGCAGCCTTTCAAGAAGCTGCGGCGGCTCATGCCTTTCCTGAGATATACATCCCACATGCTCTCCCGTTTATCCACTTTGTTACCTCCTCTGCGTCCTCGCGGACCACATCATGACCGTATGCT
>ONCF01000093.1 GCA_900316275.1 uncultured Veillonellaceae bacterium | reverse complement strand
CCGCACCCTTGTCAAGCAAAAAGTTTAAAAGTCTAAAAATGTCACTCTGCCGCCCTGCCTATGGCCGTCGCGCACACCGCATACCTGCATAGCAGGCAGCGAGCTCACGTCTAAGAAGTGTTATCAATTATTTTACGTCAGGCAAGCCATTTGCTATTACGCATTTACACGTGCAAGTACATCAACTGTGTAACATGTTGCATAATCGTAACTTTGTATTTTGCCATTTCACATGCTGAACAATTTTCTGTAAAAAATCTGCAAAAAGCGCTTGACTTGCGTTCTGTATACAGTATAATAAGGCACATAACATTTACAAGTTTACATGTATATGTTATCGCCGTATTTATTTTATCTATTACCATTTTACACAAATCTGCAAGAAAGTGAGGAGTCAGCATGGAAATGGAAAGAACCATGGACAGCGCAGCAGCGCCCACCCGTACAAACTATCGTTGGAAGGTGGCGAGCCTGATTTTCCTGGTCAGCTTCGTCGCCTATATGGACCGCGTCAACCTCTCGGTGGCCACGCCGGTCATTATGCAGGAATTCGGCTTCAACAAGATTGACATGGGCTTCCTGCAGACCTGCTTCTTTGCTGGCTACGCCCTCATGCAGGTGCCGGGCGGCATCCTCGCCGACCGCTTTGGCCTGCGCAAGACCGGCACATTCGCCATCCTCTGGTGGTCGCTCTTTACCGGCCTGACCGCCTTTGCGCAGGGCAAGTTCAGCTTCGCTGCCATCCGCCTCGCGTTTGGCCTCGGCGAAGGCCCGGTGTTCCCCTCGCTCGGCAATGCCTGCTACAAATGGTTCCACCACGATGAGAAAGGCAAGGCCAGCTCCGCCATCCTCGGTGGTACGTTCTTCGGCCCCGTCGTCGGCCCCATCGCGACCGTCGTGCTCATGGGCTGGCTCGGCTGGCAGGGCGTCTTCATCGCCTTTGGTATCATCGGCGCCCTCGTGGCCTATGCCTGGCACCGCTACACACGTGACGATCCCAAGGACTGCCCCTATGTGAGTGAAGAAGAGGTCGCCTACATCAACGAGGCACGCGGCGAGCACACGGAAAAGGCTGTTGCTCCGTGGAAACGCCTGCTCACGAACCATCGTTTCTGGGCCGTCGGCCTGCAGTTCCTCGTCGTTGACTACATCATGTACGTGTTCCTGGCCTGGCTGCCGATGTTCCTCACCGAGGTCTATGGCCTGAACCTGAAATCCATGGGCTTCTGGACGGCTGTCCCCTGGATTGCCCTGACCGCTATGGTCTTCTTCTCTGGCTGGCTCTCTGACCGCCTCGCCATGGGCAAGAACAGTGCCCGCCAGTACACGATGCGCACGGCTACGGCCATCGCTGGCATCGTCGTCACCTCGCTCGGCCTCTACGCCGCGTCGCAGATGGCCTCCGTCGAGGCTGCCATCTTCTGGATGACCGTTGCTCTCGGTGCCCTCGGCTTCTGCATGAGCGCCACCTGGTCCTCCGTCATGTCGCTCGGCGGCCGCTTCAGCGGCTCCGTCTCCGGCTGGATCAACCTCTGGGGCAACATCGGCGGCGTCCTCGCCCCCGTCGTCACAGCCTTCCTCGTCGAGGCCTACGGCTGGAACAACGCCTTCGCCATCACGGCCCTCTTCGGCAGCATCGTCGTCGTCTGCTGGCTGCTCGTAAAACCGGGCAAACAGCTCCTCGAGGACTAACCTATATTACAACATCACACACAGCAAAAGAGCTCCGCACCTTCGGGTCGCGGGGCTCTTTAGTTTGGCCAGACATGCTTATCACTGCTCCACGCCCAGTAATTCTGCGATTTTCTGCAGGCGCGCGTCGATTTTCGCGTTGAGGACGTCGCGCTGGGCGTGGAACTGGCGGATGGTTTCCTCGGGGCTGAGTATTTCCTCCTCGGCCGTGGGATAGCCGCAGAGGTCGAGGTTGTAGCCGCCGTCCTCTATCTGCTGACGCGTGTAGACGTTGGCCTGGTACGCGCCCTCGACGTCGGGGTCGGGGATGACCGTGCGCTCACGCCACCAGGCATCGCAGGGTGCAAAATGGGCGCGCTGCATGGGCTTCGTCTTGCTGAAATGCTTGTAGCCCGCCGGCATGTCGAGGCGGTAGAACCATGTTTCCTGTGTCGGCCCCGTCTTGTCGAAAAACAGCAGATTCGTCGTGATGCTCGTATAGGGCGCGAACACGCTCGCGGGCAGGCGGATGACGGTGTGCAGATTGCACTCGGCGAGCAGTTTCTTTTTGATGTTGACCTTGGTATTATCCGTGCCGAACAGGAAGCCGTCCGGCAGGACGACGGCCGCTCGCCCGCCCTGCCGCAGGCGGTAAAGGATGAGCACGAGGAACAAATCCGCCGTCTCCGAGTCGCGCAGGTCCTCGGGGAAATAGCTCTGCACGTCCGCCTTTTCGTGCCCACCGTACGGCGGATTCATGAGGATTTTGTCAAAGGCATCCGCCGCCGTGTAGTCGAGCACGTTGTGTGTCAGCGCGTTCGCATGCTCGATATGCGGCGCATCGACGCCGTGCAGCAGCATGTTCGTGATAGCGAGCATATAGGGGAACTGCTTTTTCTCGATGCCGTAAATGGAGCGGCTGATGGCCGTGATGTCCGCCGCCGTCTGCTCCTGCCGCTGCAGCTGCTGCAGCCAGCTCACGAGGAAACCGCCCGTGCCGCAGGCGAAATCTGCCACCCGCTCGCCGATGTGCGGCTCGATATGCTCCGCCATAAAATCCGTCACGGCGCGCGGCGTGTAGTACTCGCCCGCGCTGCCCGCGCTCTGCAGCTCGCGCAGAATACCCTCGTAGATATCGCCGAGCGCGTGTATCTCGCTGTAGTCCTCGAGGTCGATGCCGTCGATAACGTTCACGACCTGCCGCAGCAGTACGCCATCCTTCATGTACTGGTTGGCCTCGGCGAACATGGTCTGCACGATAGCTTGCCGGAGCGGCGTCTCGCGCGTCACACGCAGGCCGCGCAGCGTGGGGAACAACGTGTCATTGACGAAATGCAGCAGCTCCGCGCCCGTCAGTGCCGTGCCCTTGCCGTCGTCATGCGCCCAGTGCTCCCAGCGGCATTCCTGCGGCAGTATGGATTTATAGCCCGTGCCATCATAGCGCCATTCACGCTCTTTGGCTGCATACACTTTGAGGAAAAGTATCCAGATAATCTGTTCGATGCGCTGGGCATCACCATTGATACCCGCGTCGTTGCGCATGATATCGCGCAGATTCTTGATAAGACTGGTGAGATTTGTCATATACGTTCGTCTATCCTACCTTATAAATTTCTGCTTCCAGTGCCTGGCGCACCTCTGCCAGTACGTCCCTATCCGCATCATCGCCGAACAGTTGAGCGATTTTAGCGACAGTGCCAAAGCGTCGAAAGGCTGCAACATTGAATACTGCTGGATTCTCCAGTTCGGACATACCATAGTCCGCATAGCGTTCCAACAACGTATCAAGCACCTCGCGGGCCGCGCCGCTGTAGCGGTGCAGAAAGTCAGTCTTTTGCACGCTCTCAGCGCGCTCACGGCGTGTGAGCGGCCGCTGGTCATAGGCCACATGGCAGAGGAAATCAAAATCATCCACGTCCTCCATGTATTGTTCGCTTTTGAGTTTGGCGAGGTCGATGCCCCGTTCCCGCAAAGCCTCGGTGATGGCGGCCCTTTTCGCACTATCCTGCCAGGCATGGATAAAATTCGCCAAACTACCATAATCGCCAAGTACATTACGGCGTGTATAGTCGATGATATTTTCCTGTCGCAGCAGCTTGCCGTCCGTATCGTAAACGGCCACGGTCTGACCGAGCACATGTACCCGGCAACCATCAGACGTGACATATGGGCGATAGGGTGGCTCCGTCCCTGCACCATCACCGCCTTGGCCCGTTCCATCGTTGCCGCCCGAGCCGCCATCCGTGCCATAGCCGGCGGGCGGCTCTGCGACGCCCCTACCGCCCGGCTCATAGCCCGGGTCCTGCAGCGCGGGGCCGTCCCAGGCCGGGTCGGCGAACAGCCGCGTGACCCCGCGGAAATCGAGAATGGTAAAATGCGTCTTGCCATCGCGCTCACGCACGCGCGTGCCGCGCCCGATAATCTGCTTGAACTGCGTCATGGAGACGATATGCTTGTCGAGTGCGATGACCTTCGTCATCTTGGCGTCGACGCCCGTCGAGAGGAGCTCCGACGTCGTAGCGATGACCGGATACTGCGCCGCCACCGAGATGAAATAGTCGAGCTTGCTCTTGCCGAAGTCGTCGCTGCCCGTGATGCGCACGATGTAGTCCGGATGCTCGCGCATCATATCGGCATTCTCCTGCACGAGTGCCTGCCGCATGCGCTCGGCCGCTGCCTCGTCCGCGCAGAACACGATGGTCTTTTGCAGCCGGTCGCCGCTCTGCCGCAGGAACGTCGTAATCTCGTGCGCCACGGCACGGATGCGGTCCGCAAGCACGATATTGTAGTCATAGTCCGTGTTGTTGTAGATGCGGTCTTCTATTGCATGGCCGTAGTAGTCCAGCTGACCCTTCACGGGCCGCCAGCCGTCACTGATGTCCATGTGCACGTTCACGACGCGGAACGGCGCGAGGAAACCGTCCATGATGCCCTGTTTCAGGCTGTAGGTATAGACGGGCTCGCCGAAATAGTCGATATTTGAGACGTAGGCCGTCTCCTGCGGCGTGGCTGTCATGCCGAGCTGCACGGCACCGGTGAAGTACGCCAGCACGCGCCGCCAGCGGCTCTCCTCCTTCGCCGAGCCGCGGTGACACTCATCGACAATCACGAGGTCGAAAAAGTCCGCATCGAACAGCTCGCGGAACCGCTCCTCCCCGCCGTCGCCCACCATCTGCTGGTAGAGCGAGAAAAACACGTCGTAGCTCGTGAGCTTAGTCCGATCGTCCTGGACAAAATTTACCTTGTGCATGTACTGGGCGAGCGGCTGGAAATCCTGCTGCATGGACTGGTCGACGAGGATGTTGCGGTCGGCGAGATAGAGCACCTTGCGCGCGAGGCCGGCCTGCCGCAGCCGCCAGACAATCTGAAACGCGGTGTACGTCTTGCCTGTGCCCGTTGCCATCACGAGCAGCAAGCGGCGCTTCCCGCGCGCCACGGCGCCGAGCACGCGGTCGATAGCCACCTGCTGGTAGTAGCGCGGCGCATAGGTCGTGGCCGAGGTATAGACCGGCGTCTCCCGTACCTGCACCTCGGCGGGTGTCAGGTGCCCCTCCTGCACGCAGCGCGACACGAGCTCCGCCTCGCTGGGGAACGCGTCCAGCGCGAGGTTGCGCTCGACGCCCGTGTAGTAGTCGTACTCCGTAAAGCCGCTGCCATTTGAGCTGTAGGCAAAGGGCACATCGAGCATCTCGGCGTAGGTCTTCGCCTGCTGCAGGCCGTAGGAAACGCTGTGCGCGGCGTCCTTCGCCTCCACGACGGCCAGCGGTGCGCCGCCGCCCGGGCAGAGCAGGTAGTCGGCCTTCTTCGGCCGCTCGCGCGCCACGAGATTGCCGCGCAGGTTGAACCGCCCGTCCGTGATGCGCGCCTCCATGCGGATATGCGCCGCCGCCCACCCCCGCTCCAGCGCGGGTGTGATGTAGAGGTGTTTCACATCCTCCTCGGTCAAGGCCTCCGGCATAGTCCCACCGCCTTTCGCATAATAAACATCTTACTAAGGCTCCCCCAACTCCCCGCACAACGGCAGCAGCTCCTCCAGCCGCGCAACAATGCGCCGCTGCTCGGCGAGAGAAGGAATTGGAAATAGCTCCTTCTTAAAAAGCGGAAAGTGCCTCCGATAGCCTAAGTCTGGAAGTCTCAAAGACTGCAAACCATAATAGAAAAACTTGCAATCCACAAAATATTTAGGCTTCAGCACTTTTATGCCATCTGCCCCTTGCACGAATGGGAAATCAACATACTTTACACAACGCGTATGATCGCCAAAAACTACAACAGGTAAATTTTCCTTATGTGCCAGGTCTTCACGATTTGTATAGCCTGCTATGAAATCTTTACTCTGATCAACAATCGCCATTTCGCCACAAGACTGATATTCTTTCTTTTTTAGCTTCTTTGTGCTATCTGTAAGGTTGTAAAAAGCATCAAGCAAAGATATGATTTTCCAACCCCAAGGAACAGGATTTTTTCCGCTTTCTACTACTTTTATGTCAGAAGGTATGCGCGCCTGAATGCAATCAGCTTTTTGCCGTTGACGCCAGTTGGATGTCAGTTCACCACTAAAAGCCGCCTGCAGCAGCGAGGCCTGCAGGCGCCCTGGGAACGTCGTCGCCAGCGCCTCGAGCTGTCGCTCGTCAGCCTCCAAATTAGCAAGTTCGTTAAATGTTGGCTGCAAGAACGCGACAATACGTTTCTG
>ONCF01000091.1 GCA_900316275.1 uncultured Veillonellaceae bacterium | reverse complement strand
CTCGAACATCGCGGGCAGCACCTCGCCCAGCGCGTTGCACTGCGCGATGAGCAGATATTTATAGAGCGCCTCCGTCTCGTTGTTTTCCTGCATGGCGAAGATACGCGCCTGATCCAGCCACGGCTCATCCATCGTGATGCAGGCATGCAGAATCTCCGGCTGGAACGCGCCCTGCTCGTCCGAGAAGATGCGCACGTGCGAGGGCAGATAGCCATTGACCTCCATGAAGCGCAGGGCCGCAAAGCGGTTGAACCACGTATAGGCGGCCTCCTCCATCACGGCTTGGAAGCCATGCGCCCGCACCTCGCGCACCAGCCGCTCGCGCTGGCGCTGCTCCACGGGCTCCAGTACGCGCCCCTCGATGGCCGTGAGCCCCGCCTGCGGCGCATCGTCCTTCACCTCATAGCGCCACGCCCGCTGCGTCACGCGCTCGATGAGCTCCCGCCGCGCCCAGATGGCATATTTCTTGATGGCATTCTTGTCCATATTTCCGCTCCTCATGTTGTTGACGAACATTCCCGCTTCACCATAATTACCGGTGATCAATAATCTGGAAGCTATCTACTTCTTTATATTCCTGAGAACGAATATAGCGATCATAATCTTCCTTTTCATGGAGCACAGTGTACGAAATAGCTGTATAGGTATGATTGCTATGCTTAATGCTTACACGTTCCTGGGCTAAAAACAGATTTTTATAGTTTTTCTGTTCTTCGTCATGCCAATACACAATGTAATCTGCACGGATCTGCGACTCTTTCTGACGCATAAAATAAAACTTATATATGGAACCGTTCAACAACAAATCGGCGACACGCATAAATTGGACAATACGCTTGCGCATACGTTTATACTGAACCGCATCATGCTTTTTCAAGAGTGCAAGATTCAACACGCCAGACTGGATTTTGCGATATCCTCGAATACCGATATACTCTTTATTGTGCGGAATAATGTGTTGGATCCCCAAAAGGTGACACAGGTTCTCCGGATGGAAAACCAGCTCTATAACCTGACCTCCGCGCAACGTGTATTGAAATATGCGATTTTCAAGATGCACAGCGTAAAATTCTTGTATTTCCCGCAACGAAAGAGCCATCCATCAATAATCCTTTCAAAAAAAAGAGAGGCTCACACAGCCTCCCTTTTTGATACTGAGAACAGATGACAGGCTTGTACTATACAGCCCAAGCCAGGCCACGTATCCAGTGTATATTTATTGTCCCCAAGAGCAACGCTCTCCTGACTGGAAGGGATGGCACGGGTCATCCATCCGCACCATATCTTTTCTAGCATCAGTATAGCAAATAACTACATATTTGTCAAAACAGGCATACGCTGTCTCAGCTCAGGCGCACGCTGTCGGCCCCCTTGAGCTGCTGTTTCAGCGTGTTGCCGATGCGGCGCAAGTAGGCGTCTATCTCCGCCTCCGAGTGGAATATCTGCACCGTGAACAGGCCGCGGCGGTCCACCGTATGCACCACGGGCAGTTTGGGCTGCGACGTCTGCTTTTTCTCCGTATCCGTCCCCTTGGGCTCGACCTTTTTCCGCGCCGCGTCCTCATGGTGCTGGATGGTACTCGTGATGCTGCGCACCGCGCGCTCTTGCTGTTCGTAGAGCATGTCCTTCATGCCGTTGAGCTCCACGATGCTGCCCGCCAGCTTGAACTTCTGCAGCTGGCTGAGATAGTAGTTGTTGTAGCGGTCGACAATCTCCCGCACGTAGGTGGTCTGCCCTGCGGCCTCCTTGATGTTATAGAGGCACTGGTCTACGATGCCCTGCTGCTCCTGGCGCTTCGCCTCCAGCAGCGCATTGTGCGCCGCCCGCACGGCGTCGATGAGGCCGCGCAGCTCCGGGATGCGCGTGTAGTCATAGGGCTGGCCCTCCGGCACCTGCAGGATGGCACGGATACGGTTAATCTGCCGGATAATCTCCGGCTGGTCCTGAAAATAGTCGATATCCTTGCCAATGCTCTGGAAGAAGTAAAAACCCTCCTCGAACAGCTCGCGCTGGTTGTCGAAAAAGCTCTCCAGCTGCTCCAGATCATCCAGGATGCGGTCAAAAGCGTCGATATGCGTCACCAGTGCCTCCAGCAGGGCAAAGTCATCATGCTGCGCCGCGAGGATTTCCTGCAGGAATTTGCAGGCCAGGCTGAGCGTCAGGCGGCCCGGATAGCGGATATGGGCATAGTCGCGTTCCCATCCCTTGTAGGTATCCAGTTTCTTTTGCAATTCCCGCTTGATGAAGTCCACGAGCCCGTTCTGGTCATGCGGCACCGACATCGTATTCAGGAACTCGCCGAGGAACTCCGTGGCCGCACGCAGGCGGGCCTGACTCAACTGCTGCCGCTGGGCAATGACCGTCTTGCCAATCTCGGAGCGTTTGCGCAGAAGGTCCACCACGCGCGTGTCTTCCGGGCGGACGGTCGCACCGGCATAGTTCAGTGTGGCCTGCTGCCCCGCGAGCAGCATCGCCGCCACTGCCGCCACGTCGATTTCCCGCCAGCCGTAGGGTACAGCCTGATAGCGGCTCTGCACATCCGCCATGGTCGTGCGGCGTTTCTGCGCCTCGCGTACCTGCAGGTACTCCGCCATATCCCTGGTGGCCAACGCATTGAGCTGTTTCCCCGTCAGGTCTGCCGCCTGCTGGGTCCCTGTGAGGATGGCCCGTATCTCATCCTCCGTGGCCACGGGCTGGTCGATGTAGGCCAGCTTGCTATAGATATGCCGCGCCAGGTACTCGAGGGATTGATTAATACGCGTGACGGCCTCGCCCGCCTTGAGTGTAAGGTGCTCACCATCCGCATAGAAACTGCCCTGACGGATGGCATCGCGGATAGCCTCGAGCGCGCGTCCCTCCAGCCGGGTCGCCTTTGCCTCCTGCATGCCGATGAGGCCGGCCAGCTCGGACGTACGCTCCCGTATGTGCTGATTGAGATATTTGCGAATCTGCAGCGACTCCGCGATGAATTCATAGTAGCGCGATTCTGTATCCAGCACCACCAGCGCCTCGCCGGAGGAACGCCCCACGAGACTGAGCTCATTCATGCTGCTGACCTCGGCGGGATCCGTGAGGAACTCCAGTTTCAGGCCATCCGTCACCGACTGGCCGATCAGTGCGCCGTCAATGATTTTGTTAAAGGCGAAGTCACTGTTCTGATAATGGAACTTGCTGTTTTTATAGATGTCCGAGAAAATCAGCTTGCCGATGTGCTCGCGTATCTGGCTGGGATCTACCTCCTGATTGCGAATGGCATCCTGCATCTCCTGCTCCTCATCCGTGAGGAACTGGAACACGTCGCCCGTGCGGCCGACATAGTTCTGCCGCAACAGACGGTCGAGCGAGGCCTGCACGCGGCGGCGGGCCTGGATTTTATCGAGGTTGATGTCGTCCGCCAGCAGGATCATCACGTTGTCGGCATTGCCCGGCATCTCGTCCTCCACGTAGCGGATGAGATAGAGGCATTTCAGCACGGTCACATCGAAGGGCTCCAGCCCCTCGCCCTGCTTTGCCGCTTTCTCGCAGCGGTCAACCACGCGGCGGATACTGCCGTCGAGGAAGGTGTTCATCGTATCGTAGAAGCGGTAGAACGGCACGAGCGCCGTCTCCTGCTCGTGCTGGACTTTCTGCGCTGCCTCCTGGAAACTGGAGAGCATGGAGCGCTCACCGCCCGAGAGATGCTTGCCCGTCTGGCCATGCTTGCGCACCTCATAAAAGACCTTCTGCAGCATCAGGAACTGATAGGGGATGAACGGATAGTTGACCTGGAACTCGTGCAGGTCGCGGTAGGTATGCACGTCCGTCTTCGTATCTTTGAAGACAAACAGGTTCGCCAGGGAGGCCGCATGCTCCTCGTAGACCTGAGCCAGCACCTCCGCCGCCGCATCCGTCTTGGCAAGCACGCGGCGCTGGATAACCTCGTCGACCGAGGACGAGGAGAGCGAGAGCCGCGTCTTGAAGCGCGCCATGATGCGCGAGAACTCATCCTGCCGCAGCTTGATAATCTCGTCCAGCGCCTCCTGCCCCGTAGCCATGACCCAGACCTTGCCGCCGCATTGCGCACCGATTTCCTCGACGAGGGACTGGAGATTGAGTAGCATATCCGTGTCGCGGCCCACGTACTGGCCCACCTCATCTATCATAAAGAGCAGGCGGAAATTATCCGGCTTGGCCGACACATAGGCCTTGATTTCGCGCACCAGCTGCGCGATGCTGAGCTCCTGCTCACTGCTGTTATTGAACCAATCCCGTGCCGAGACCTCGCTCATGCCCAGCACCTGAGTCATGGCCGTCACGACCTCATCCTCGAGGAAGGCAAAGGAATCCCGTGAAGCCTCCCAACTGTCGCCATACGCCGCCTCAAAGGCCTGCTTGAAGGCGTCCAGCTTCCCCTTGGCCGCGAGATGCTGCTCCAGGCGCGCCGTCTGCAAATACTCGCCATAGTACCCCAGATGATTGTAGAACATCTTCGCGAAGACGCGCAGCACAGCCGTCTTGTCCTTGTTGATGGGACCCTCGATGTCGATATTGAACAGGATGGTCTCCGTCTCGCCCTGTGTCGCCCGCGTCAGCAGCTGCTGCAGCTCCGGCGAGGCCGCGAATTTCTCCTGAAAGCACTCGCGCACCTGATACGCAGCCGCCAGATCGCTGTCCAGCAGGTAGGACAGGATTTTGAGGAAATGCGATTTACCACTGCCGAAGAAACCCGCAATCCAGACGCCGATATCCGACGTCGGCTGGGCAAAAGCCCGGGCATACGCCTGCAGGAAGGTGCGGAAATGCTTGCGCAGCTCATCCGTGATGACATACTCGTCCACCTCCTGGCGGATGACGTCATGGTCTTCCTGATTGACTTTGATGACACCATTGATGGGACGGTTGATATCCTTGGCGAACATCTGCTGAATTTCCACGGTAAATCAGT
>ONCF01000014.1 GCA_900316275.1 uncultured Veillonellaceae bacterium | reverse complement strand
TCATCGGCGGCAGCACGTTGCGGATCATCTGCGGGATGACGATGCGCCACATGGTCTGCGCGCGCGTCATGCCCAGCATATGCGCGGCCTCGTACTGCCCTTTCGGCACGGCCTGAATGCCCGCGCGGAAAATCTCCGCGAAGTAGGCCGTGTAGTTCAGCGTAAAAGCTAAGAGCGCCGCCGCGATGTCCGGCAGTTTGATGCCAATCATCGGCAGGGCAAAATAGACGAACAGGAGCTGCAGCATGAGCGGCGTGCCGCGCATAATCCAGATGTAGAACTCCAGCGCACCGTTGAGCAATCGCCAGCTGGAGATACGTCCGAGCGCTGCGAGCAGCCCGAGTGGCAGCACGAGCACGAACGTCAACAGGAAAATCTCTAGCGTGACCTGCGTGCCGGCCAGCATCTGCAGCACCATATCCATTAAATGAGCCATCTGCCCCGCCTCTTTCTTACTTTGACTGGTTAAGCAGGCTTACTTTTTCAGCGTGATGTCCTTGCCGAACCATTTCTCGGAAATCTTGGCCATCGTGCCGTCCTTGACCATCTCGTCGAGGACTTTCTGGATTTCGCCTTTCAGCGCCGTATCGTCCTTGCGGAAACCAATGCCGAACTGGCTCACCGGACCGACGACGATGTCGAGCGCCGCCAGCTTGTCGCCGTGCTTGCTCATGTAGTAGCGGCCCGTGATTTCATCGGAGACCACGGCGTCCACACGGCCGTTCTCGAGGTCCATAAATGCGGAAATGTAGTCCTGATACTTCTTGAGCTCTTTCAGGCCGTTCTTGGCCTCGGCGTTGCCGTCGTAGTACTCCTCGGTCGTACCGCCGCTCTGCGTGCCGACGACCTTGCCTTTGAGGTCAGCCTCCGTCTTGATGCCCTTGTCGTCGCCCTTGCGCACGAAGACGACCTGGCGGTTATCCATGTACGGGTCGGAGAACAGCATGTTTTCCTTGCGCTTCTCCGTGATGTCGAGGCCGTTCCAGAGCACATCCACGCGGCCGCTCTTCAGCTCAGCTTCTTTGCTGTCCCAGTCGATGGCCTTGAACTCCACGTCACGGCCCAGACGCTTGGCAGCCTCTTTGGCCACATCGATATCGAAACCGGTGATTTCGCCGCTGTCGTCCTTGAAGCCCATGGGCGGATAGTTATCGTCGAGACCGACGACAATGGCCTTGCCTGCGCCGCTCGAGGAGCTCGCGCTGCTGCTCGTGGCCTGCTGCTGACCGCCGCAGCCCGTAAAGGCCGCCGCTGCGAAAACGAGGGTGGCTCCGAGAGCCAGAATCTGCTTCATGTTCATAATTGTTTCCTCCTTAAATTCAATAGAGAAAATATTTCCAGTTACCAGCCGCTGAACAGGGCGGCTATGTAACGCAACTGGTATATTATACCATCTTTCTATGCTCTGCTAAAGCTCTAAATGTTTAAATCTTTAGCGTAACGGTTAAACCTTGAGTTCACCCACGGCCGCCTCGGCGGCAGCCACGAGACGACCATCCTGAATGAGGTCGTGCATCTGGCGGATTTCCGGTGACAGGAAACGGTCCTTGTCGAGATGCGGGATGACGGCGCGGATGCATTTATGCGCAGCCGCCGTGCCCTTGCCCGGCGTGAGCGGGGCGAGGAAATCGATACCCTGCGCTGCCGCCATCATCTCAATGGCCAGCACGTTCGTCACGTTGTCGAGGATTTCGCCCGCCTGCCGTGCCGCGATGGTGCCCATGCTCACATGGTCCTCCTGGTTCGCGGACGTCGGGATGGAGTCGGCGCTCGCGGGATGCACGAGCACCTTGTCCTCCGAGACGAGCGCGGCCGCCACATACTGCGTAATCATGAGGCCGGAGTCGACACCGGGGAACGCCGTGAGGAATGCGGGCAAATCGCTGAGGTTCATGTCCAGCAGGCGGTTCGTGCGTCGCTCGGAGATATTGCCGAGCTCGGCGATGCCGAGTTTCAAATAATCCATGACCAGCGCGATGGGCTGGCCGTGGAAATTGCCGCCTGAGATGGCCTCGCCCGTGTCCGGCATGATAATGGGGTTGTCGGTCACGGCGTTGATTTCAATGCTCAGCGTGCGCGTGGCCTGTGCGAGTGCCTCTTTCGACGCGCCGTGCACCTGCGGCACACAACGCAGCGAGTAGGCGTCCTGCACCTTGCTGCAGTTTTTATGCGAGGCGATGATGGCGCTGTCCTGCGTGAGCGCAAGCACGTTCTCCGTCGTGGCCATCTGGCCGGGGTACGGCCGCACCTCCGTGATGCGTTTGTCAAACGCTGCGCGCGTGCCCTTTAACGCCTCGAGACTCAGCGCCGCGATGACGTCGGCCGCCTTCATGAGGTTGACGGCCCTGTCCCAGACCATGCAGCCCACGGCCGTCATAATCTGCGTGCCGTTGATGAGTGCGAGGCCCTCCTTGCCGCTGAGCACGATAGGCGCCAACCCGCGCGCCGCCAGCGCCTCCGCACCGCTCACGACCTGGCCGTCTACCTCGGCCTCGCCCTCGCCGAGCATCACGAGCACCATGTGCGAAAGCGGCGCGAGATCGCCGCTGGCGCCCACAGAGCCCTTGCAGGGGATGACAGGTGTGATACCCGCATTCAGCAAGGTGAGCAGCATCTGCTCCGTCTCGAGGCGGATACCGGAGTAGCCCTTGGCGAGCGAGTTGGCCCGCAGCAGCATGGCCGCGCGCACGACCTCGCGCGGCAGCGGCTCGCCCACACCCGTCGCATGGCTGAGGATGAGATTGCGCTGCAGCTTCGCGCGGTCCTCTTTCTTGATGAAGACCTTGCAAAATTCGCCGAAGCCCGTCGACACGCCGTATACGGGCCGCTCCTCCTCGAGGATTTTATCTACGATAGCGCGGCTGCGCTTGATCTGTGCCATGCCCGCTTCGCTTAGCGCCACCTTTTCGCCCTGCCGTGCCACCTGCACGACCTGCGGCAACGTCAGCGATTTACCGTCCAGATAAATCATACCATCAAAATCCTTTCTGTCATGAATTATTGCATTCACAAATCCTTTAGTTGATGAAACAATCAAAACCTGAGCAAAAAAAGAAGCCCAGAGCAGCTCCGCCGCTCCAGACTCCTTTGTCTTTCACTAGTAATACACTACCACGTCCGTCCTGTCCTGTCAAGAGAATTCACTGTGCTTTAGTCATGTATACACAAATACAATTAGCACCAGTAAACCAAAGTAGTCAATCTTTAGTGTAAGCCAATTCACCCGCGCAGTAGACTTTCTCCACGAGGTTCAGGCCCGTTTTATAGACGAGGAAGCGATAGTCAGGGGCATTTAGCAGCACGATATCGGCCTGTTTGCCGGGCTCGAGGCTGCCGACACGGTCCGCACGCTGCACGGCTGCGGCCGCGTTGAGCGTCATAGCCGTGAGCGCCTCCGCCGTCGTCAGGTGCATGGCGATGACGGCGAGGCCGAGGATGAGCGGCACGGAGTACGTGTAGCAGCTGCCGGGGTTGTAGTCGCTCGCAAGCGCCACGGCCGCGCCCGCCTCCAGCATCTGGCGTGCCGGCGCGTAGTTTTTGCGCATACAGAACGCCGTGGCGGGCAGCAGCACGGCGACCGTCTCACTCCGGGCCAACGCCGCGATATCGGCGTCACTGATGGAGAGCAGATGGTCGGCCGAGACAGCGCCCAGGCGGCAGGCGAGTCCGGCACCGCCCGTCGAGCTCATCTCGTCGGCGTGCAGCTTCAGCGCAAGGCCATGCCGCTGCGCCGCCTGCAGGATGCGCTCACTCTGCGCGTTCGTGAACACGCCCGTCTCGCAGAACACGTCGACGAACTCGGCGAGGTGTTCCGCCGCCACCTGCGGCAGCACGCGCCCGATGATGAAGTCCACATAGTCGTCAGGGTGGTCTTTGTACTCGGGCGGCACGGCGTGCGCGCCCAGATAGGTATTCACGACGCTGACGGGCAGGTCGCGGTCCAGTTGCTGCATGACACGTAGCAGCCTGAGCTCCGTCGGGCAGTCCAGGCCGTAGCCGCTCTTGCCCTCCACGGTCGTCACGCCGAGTACCAGCATTTCGCGCAGGGTCTGTGCGCCGAGCGCATAGAGCTCCTCCTCCGAAGCCTGGCGCGTGGCCTGCATCGTGCTCACGATGCCGCCGCCGCGCTGCAAGAGCGTCAGATACGGCACACCCGCGAGGCGGTCGTCAAACTCGCGCGCCCGCGTGCCAGCAAAGAGGAAATGCGTATGCGGGTCGACAAAGCCCGGCACGGCGCAGAGGCCGCGCCCATCTATTTCCTCGGCCTGCACGTGGCGCAGCTGCAGCTGGCGGCTGATAGCCTCGTCGCTGCCCACGCCCATAATGCTGTCACCGTGTATCCAGATAGCCGCGTCACTGTAAATCTCCAGCTGGTTCATGGCACGCCCGCGCCGCGCCGTCGTGCCACGCGGCGTCGCCACCTGACTGAGGTGACGGATAATTTTATCCTCCATAGAGCCTCCACCTTTCCCACTGCGCGCTCGCGCCGCAGTAATGCACAAACAGGCTGGCCGCAAAGGGTCAGCCTGCCTGTCAAAAACTTATAACAACACTTTTATTTGTCAAAATAGGCGTCAACGGCACTGCCCACGAGTGCATCATCGGCAATACACGGCTCCGTGATGTGGCTCTCGGCCGCGTAATCCTCATTGTACTGGTGCACGGTCTCCATAGAGTGCTCGTTGCGCGCCCAGCTGCGGCGGGCCACGCCGCTCATGACATCCCAAAGCAGCGCGCTCTTGATGATGTTGTCCACGCGCTCACTGCCGTCCAGCACGAGGCCAAAGCCGCCGTTGATGGACTTGCCGATGCCGACGCCGCCGCCGTTGTGCAGCGCACAGAGGCTCATACCGCGCGCCGCGTTGCCCGCGTAGCACTGCACGGCCATATCGGCCATGACGTTCGAGCCGTCCTTGATATTGGCCGTCTCGCGGAACGGCGAATCCGTGCCGCTGACATCGTGGTGGTCGCGCCCCATCATGACGGGGCCGATTTTCCCCTCGCGCACGAGTTCGTTGAACTTCAGCGCAATGCGGATACGTCCCTCAGCATCCTGATAGAGGATACGCGCCTGCGTGCCCACGACGAGGTTGTTTTTGTCGGCGTCGCGCACCCAGTTGTAATTGTCGCGGTCCTGATAGCGGCGATTCGGGTCAATGCAGCTCATGGCTGCCTTATCCGTCTCCAGCAAGTCGGAGTGCTTGCCACTCAGGCAGACCCAGCGGAACGGGCCATAGCCGTAGTCAAAAAGCTCCGGCCCCATGATGTCCTCGACGTAGGACGGCAGGATAAAGCCATCTTTATCGTCGACGCCGTTCTTCGAAAGCTCCTTGACGCCCGCGTCGTAGACGGACTTCAGGAACGAGTTGCCATAGTCAAAGAAGAACGTGCCTTTATCCACGCATTTGCTAATGAGCTCATAGTGGTGGCGCAGGCTCTTATTGACCAGTTCGATGAACTGCGGACGGTCCTCCGCCAGCATCTTTGTGCGCTGCTCAAACGTCAGGCCCTGTGGGCAGTAGCCGCCGTCGTAGGCTGCATGACAGGACGTCTGGTCGCTCATGAGATCGACGTGGATGTCATGCGCTACGATGTACTCGAGCAGGTCGACGATGTTGCCGTGGTAGGCGATGGAGACCGGCGTTTTAGCTTTTAAGTGCGCATTGGCCACGTCGAAAATATGGTCGAGGTCGTCGGAGCTCTCATGCACCCAGCCCTGGCTCAGGCGCGTCTCGATGCGCGACTGATCGACCTCGGCGATAATGCCCACGGCACCGGCGATTTCCGCGGCCTTCGGCTGGGCACCGCTCATGCCGCCGAGGCCGGAGCTCACGAACAGATGTCCCGCGAGGTCGCCGTCCTTCGGCACGCCGAGGTGCTTGCGGCCAGCGTTCAGCAACGTGTTGTACGTGCCGTGCACGATACCCTGCGGGCCGATGTACATCCAGCCGCCCGCCGTCATCTGGCCGTAGTTCGCGACGCCCATTTCCTCGGCGATTTCCCAGTCCTTCTGATTGTCGAACTCGCCGACCATGAGCGCGTTCGTGATAATCACGCGCGGCGCTGTCGGCTTGGACTTGAACAGGCCGAGCGGGTTGCCGGACTCCACGACGAGCGTCTGGTGGTCCGTCATGATTTCCAAATACTTTTTGATCAGGCGGTACTGCAGCCAGTTCTGGCAGACGCTGCCCGTCTCGCCGTAGGTCACGAGCTCGTAGGGATATAGCGCAACCTCGAAATCGAGGTTGTTGTCAATCATGACCTGGAATGCCTTGCCCTCGATGCAGTTGCCCTTGTACTCGTCAATGGGCTTGCCATAGATGCGGCCTGCGGGACGGAAGCGGTAGCCATAGACGCGGCCGTAGGTCGTGAGCTCATGCAGGAACTCGGGGATGAGTTTTGCATGCAGGCTCGGGTCCACGTAGCGCAGGGCGTTTTTCAGCGCCGTCTTCGTCTGCGCCGGTGTCAGGTGGAAACCGCGTGACGGTGCCCGGCGGATACCCGGCACAAATTCTGGCATAGGAGGCAATTCCTTGATAGGGTCGATGGCGAAAAGCTGCTTGCTCATGATAAAACTTCCTTTCCCGCTGCACTGGGGCAGCTGCTAAATATGTCAAGCCTCCGGTGCATAGGCCCTCAGAGGCTGGCTGGTTAAATCAGGACTCCAGATAGTTCATGGTCTCGCGGATGCGCGCGAGGAGCTCGCTCGTGTCAATCTGCGTGAACTGACCGCCGTGCAGCACCGTCTTGCCGTTGACCACCACATGGCGGATGGCCGTGGGCTGCAGCGAGTAGACGATGTTCGGCAGCAGTTGCCCGCCTTTGCTCAGCGGCTGCATGGAGAGGTCGTCGAGGCCGATGCCGATAAAGTCGGCGTAGTAGTCCGGCAGCAGGCGCCCGATGGGCTCGTCGAGCACGCGGCCACCATTCAGCGTGCCCATGCGGTACGCGTCATGATAGTTCACGCAGAGTGCGTCGCACGTCTTGGCCTTTTGCAGGATAGAGACCATGCG
>ONCF01000090.1 GCA_900316275.1 uncultured Veillonellaceae bacterium | reverse complement strand
GAGCTCCTCGATGGAGCCGATGCACTCCTGATGACCGCACTCGCACTGCCATACCGGCAGCGGCGTGCCCCAGTAACGGTTGCGCGACAGGCCCCAGTCCTGCACGTGCTCCAGCCAATTGCCGAAACGGCCCTCGCCGATGGACTGCGGAATCCAGTTGACCGTGTGGTTGTTCGCCACGAGCTCATCCTTGACCGCCGTCATCTTGATGAACCACTCAGAGCGCGCATAATACAGGAGCGGCGTATCGCAGCGCCAGCAGTGCGGATAGCTGTGCGTGAACTCCGGCGCCTTGAACAGCTTGCCCTGCGCCTTGAGGTCGTCGAGAATCATGGGGTCAGCCTTTTTCACGAACACGCCCGCCCATTTCGTCTCCGCCGTGAGCTCGCCCTTGCTGTTGACGAGATTCACGAACGCGATGCCATTGGCCTGACAGACGCGATTATCGTCCTCACCAAAGGCCGGGGCGATGTGGACGATGCCCGTGCCGTCCTCCGTCGTGACGTAGCCATCGGCCACCACGACAAAGGCGCGCTTGTCTTTCTGTTTCGCCACCGCCGCGTTGGCGAACGGATAGAGCGGCTCATACTCCTTGCCCACGAGGTCCTGGCCCTTGCATTTCGCCACGACCTGACGCTCGCCCTCAACGCCGGCGAAGACGCTCTCCACGAGCGCCTCGGCGAGAATGTACTGCTTGCCGTTCACCGCGAGTTTCACATAGTCGACGTCCGGGTTCACGCAGAGCGCGAGGTTCGACGGCAGCGTCCACGGCGTCGTCGTCCAGGCGAGGAAATACGTGTTGTCCTCGCCCTTGACC
The DNA here is from genome assembly GCA_900316275.1 of uncultured Veillonellaceae bacterium. Taxonomy (GTDB): domain Bacteria; phylum Bacillota; class Negativicutes; order Selenomonadales; family Selenomonadaceae; genus UBA2897. The sequence continues at coordinate 4,370 of ONCF01000090.1, read as the reverse complement.
TTGAACTCCACCATGGCCGAGCGCTCCGTGACGTCTTTATAGCCCTGCGCGACCTCGTGCGAGGACAGCGGCGTGCCGCAACGCGGGCAGTAGGGCACGACCTTGTAGCCCTTGTAGAGCAGGCCCTTGTCCCAGATTTGCTTCAGTGCCCACCACTCGGACTCGATGTAGTCGTTCTCGTACGTGATGTAGGGGTGGTCCATATCGGCCCAGAAACCGACGACGTCGGAGAACTCCTCCCACATGCCCTTGTATTTCCACACGGACTCGCGGCACTTCTTGATAAAGGGCTCGATGCCGTAGGCCTCAATCTGCTCCTTGCCGTTGATACCGATAGCCTTCTCGACCTCGAGCTCCACGGGCAGGCCGTGCGTATCCCAGCCCGCCTTGCGCAGAACTTTCTTGCCCTTCATCGAGGCATAGCGCGGCAGCATGTCCTTGATGACGCGCGTGAGCACGTGGCCGATATGCGGCTTGCCATTGGCCGTCGGCGGGCCATCGTAGAACGTATAGGTATCGCAGCCCTCACGCTGGTCGATAGCCTTCTGCGCGATATGGTTGTCGCGCCAGAACTGCAGCACGCCCTTCTCGCGCTCCACGAAATTCAGGTTCGTGTCTACTTTCTTGTACAAAGCGATTCCTCCTCAACCTCTGCCCGCTGGCCAGCAGAAAACCCAGGGCATATCCACACCGCCCGCCTGAGCCCACGGCTCTAACCGCAGTCAGGCCTCAGCACTGATATCGCCCGCATACAAAAGCATACAAAAAACCTGTACCCTAAAATAGGATACAGGTTCGACTGTACTATACCACCTATTTCACGTACCAGCATACGCTAGCCCTTAACGACGGCCACCGGCCCAGCCTACTATGCGCAGCATATTACTATGCTCCAGTAATTTTCCGCTGCTCTAACCAAACTGTCCCACTTTCTTGGGCCGCTTTGGCAGAAACCTCGTAAATTGCTTGCATTTCTTCAGCCTGCAGCTCCGGAGTGATTTTCACCATGACGCTACTCCCCGCCGTCTCCCACCCCACACGGCTCGCTTCCGGTTTCCCGTCGAGGCTACTCTCTCCCTCAACGCTTTTACAATGTTACAGTAGCTATTCTAGCACGCGGCAAAGGAGATTTCAACCAGACAGAGCGCCGTCTGGGCAAAAATTAGAGAAATTTTGCCCATCGCAGACATAAAAAGCGTACCTGCTTGGGGTCAGGTACGCGGGAGTGTGTTGACTATTTTCAGTTGTGCTCAGGCCTGCTTCTTTTCCTCAGGCTGTGGCTGCGCGGACACTGTGGTCTGTGCTGGTGCGGCAGGCTGAGTTGGCTCGTCGGTGGTCGCCTGCTTGAATTCGCGGATGCTTTTGCCCAGTGCCTTGCCGACGTCGGGCAGTTTGCCGGGGCCGAAGACCACAAGGCCGATGAGTAAAATGAGCCCGAGCTCGGGGATGCCAATTCCTACCATTTGTTCAACCTTCTTGCTTTTGTCTGTCTTTTCATCTATGATTATAGCATCCATGAAACAATATGAAAAATATATTTATTGTCTGCATAATATACGCTATAAATATGGTTAAGACAAGAAAACACATTTTAATGGAATAGTGTTCCCTTATATTAGGAGGTCATCGCATGGATTTGAAACAGCTGCACTATTTCTTGACCATCGTCGAGGAGGAGCAGATTACCGCGGCTGCGCGCAAGCTGCACATGGCCCAGCCGCCGCTGAGTCACCAGATGAAGCTGCTGGAGGAGGAACTGCAGGTGCAGCTGTTCGCGCGCGGGCCGCACCGCATCCAGCTCACAGAGGCGGGGCGCGTGCTGGCACGGCACGCCCGCACGATGCTGGAGCTGGCCGACAGTACGCGCCGCGCCGTGGCTGATTGCCGCGCCGGCCTGCGGGGCACGCTCACGCTGGGCATGGTCTCCTCCTCGGGCGGCCTGCTGCTGGAGCCCGCCTGGCAGGCTTTCTGTCAGGCCTACCCTGACGTGCATTTCGCTATCCACGATGCGAACACCTACCAGCTCATCGAGATGCTGGACAGCGGCCGCATCGACCTCGGCATCGTGCGCACGCCGTTCCGCAGCAGCCGTTTCCACTGCCGCTATCTCGCCCCCGAGCCCATGACGGCCTCCATGACCTCCGCGCTGGACTGGTGCCCTGAGCGCACCACCATTACGCTGAGTGAGCTCGCGTCGCGCCCGCTCATCCTCTACCGTCGCTTTGGCCAGTTGCTGCAGGATGCTTTTGCCGCCGCGGCTGTCACGCCGCACATTTACTGCCTGAACGACGACGCGCGCACGAGCGTGCTCTGGGCCAATGCCGGCCTCGGCATCGCCATCACGCCCGCCTCAGCCGTTCCTCTCGCTGACCACTCGCACCTGCACATCAAGACCATCGACGAACCGGCGCTGACGACGCAGCTCGCCTGCATCTGGCGCAAGGGCCACGAGCTCTCGCAGCTGGCCACAAACTTTCTGGACGCCTTCACGGAGCAGGGCTAAGGCTTTAAAAATCACAGCCAATGCCTTATAATAAAAAGCATGTTCAGGCATGGCGGCTTGCGTAGCGACCGTGCCCTTTCTGGAGGCAGTTATGCATCAATATCTTTTTTTCATTGGTGATTTTCCCATCCGCGCCTATGGTCTGGTGCTCTCGCTTTCGATTATTCTCGCGACCGGCGTGGCTTATTTTCTCGCCAAGGCAGACGGGCGCGGGTATGAACGTTATATCGTGGACCTCGGCATTTACTGCGGCGCGGCGGGGCTACTCGGCGCGCGGCTGTGGGATGTGTTCTTTTTCGACTGGGGCTACTACCGCTACCACCTGACAGAGCTGCTCAATGTCTGGCAAGGCGGCATGGCCATCCAGGGTGGCATTTTCCTCGGCGTGCTCACGGGCATTATCTATGCGGAACGTCATAAACTGGATACCGTGCATTTCCTCGACGTGATTGCCCCCGCGCTTATCCTCGGACAGGCACTAGGCCGCTGCGCGAACCTGCTGAATGGCGACGCGTTCGGTGCGCCCACGGGTTTGCCCTTTGGCATCGTCTATCCGGGTACCACCCTCGCGCACCAGACGTATGGCGACCAGCCGCTCTGGCCCGCCGAGGTCTGGGAGGGGCAGCTCGATATGGTTATCTTCGCCATTTTGCTGCTCTACCGCGCCTTCCCTCACGTCAAAGGGCAGGCCTTTGCGCTCTACGTCATGCTCTACTCCGCCGCCCGCTTTGCCCTGGAGTACTTGCGCGGCGACTACACGGAGCTCGTGCTCGGCCTGTTCCACAGCGCGCAGATGACGGGCGTCATCGCCTTTACGCTCGCACTCGTGGCCTATCTCGCACTACCCTGCTACTGGCGTCACCGCGCGGCAAAAAATCCGCCCGCAAACAGCGCGTCTGAGCCCACCAAACATTGACGAACAGCGAATAAATCTACTATAATAGTAGTTAACTTCCCGTGCCTGTCCTGTACGTGAGGGACGGCACGCAAAATAACGACAAAGGAGTGCAGGCATGAAAATTTTAGCCCGCCAGTTAACCGTTGACCTTTACAACTGCAAAAACAGCAAGCTGAACGACAAGGACGCCATAGAGAGCACACTCGCTGGCATCGCCGTACAGCACCATTTTCAGGTCATCCACGCCTATGCCGCGCAGATGACGGACGACCATTTCTGCGCCATGTTACTCTGCCAGGAGGGGCATATCGGCGTACACGTCTACACGGAGCTGCGCTATGTCTCCATCGACCTCTTTATCTGCGACACCGAGGTCGAGCCCGACGAGATTTTCCGCGCGCTGCGCAAATTCTTCCAGCCGGACAAGGTGCGCACGACGTTCCTCAAACGCGGCGATTTCGGCTCGAACAAAGACGCCCGCCCGAAAATCAAAAACCGTATCGCGCCCGTGCGCCGCATCCGCAACACCGGTGCGAAGGTCGTGCGTATCCTCGCGCGCCGCAACAAAACCTGAATACACGTAAAAGCGGCTGCTCCATACAGGGAAGCAGCCGCTTTTTTTGTAACCCAATTTAATCTACATCGGTATCCTCATCTATGGGCACCGTCGCCGTTACCTCTGCTGGCGTCAACGGCACTAACACCAGCAGCCGTTCCCGCAGCCACTCTGTAACCCGTTCCTGCCAGGCTGAAATCTGCTCCAGCATCGTCAACACCTCCTGTAGTGATTCTCTATAGGCTATATTCTACAACCAGCAGGATAATTCCTGCTAAAAATTGTGAAACATCAAAAAAGACACCTGCGAGCGCAGGTGTCTTTCACTTAACTGGCAACGTCCTATCCTCCCAGCTCGTCTCCAAGCAAGTACTTTCGGCGTGCGGATGCTTAACTACTGTGTTCGGCATGGG
>ONCF01000017.1 GCA_900316275.1 uncultured Veillonellaceae bacterium | reverse complement strand
GCCGATGAACCAGCCCTCTTTCAGCATGCGGAACATCTCCCGTACGCCCGTCTTGTAGGTAATATGCATGCCGATGAGCGTGCGGTATTCCATGATGAAGCGGTCCGTGCCCGCTGATTTCTGCTGCATGGCCACGCCGACGAGCGGGATACCGTACTGCGCAAATGCGCCACCCATGAGTTCCCAGTTGCCGCTGTGCCCCGTCGCGATGATGCCGCCTTTTCCTTCCCGCATGGCCTTTTGCAGCTTCTCCAGCCCCTCGACGCGCACGTACTGCTCGATATGCTGACGGATGACCGGGAAACGCAGCACCTCGAACAGCATGGGGCCAAAGCGCACTGAGCTCTCTCGCGCGATACGCCAAGCCTCCGCGTCACTCACGTGCAAACAGCGCTGCACCTGCGTAAAGGCCAGCCGCTTGCGCTTCGCCGGCACGAGCGGCCAGAGTGCCGTCCCGAGCGCCCGCCCGAGTGCCTCACAACAGCCGCGCGGCAAACGGCAGCACAGCCAGCTCAGTGCCTTGAGCAGATAATACGAAACCATGCCTATCATCCTTTATGCATTATTTCACAAAACCAAATTACACAATGCCGACGGCAGCATCAAAGTTGCCTAAAAAGAAAAAGCCCTCTCCCCACGAAGAAGGCTTGCTTGTGAACTCAGGACAACACTGCCGAAAGCGTCCGCGTTGCCTTATTTCTTCTCGTACTGGGCGAGCTGTTTTTCGAGCTTTTTCACTTTCTTGTACATCTCGGGCAGATGCTTCATGGCCGCCTGCATGCGCAGCCATTCCGTATGCTGCTGCACGGGGAAGCCCGCGCCGAACACGCCCTCGGGCATGTTGCCGATGATACCGGAACGCGCCGCATAGACGGAGTTCGCGCCGATGTTGATATGGCCGACCGTGCCCACCTGGCCGCCGAAGGTCACATTATGGCCGACATTCGTGGAGCCGGAGATGCCCGTCTGCGCCACGATGAGACAGTTGGGGCCGATTTTGCAATTGTGGCCGATATGTACGAGGTTGTCGACCTTCGTGCCGTGACCGATGACCGTCGAGCCCATGGCGGCACGATCGATGGCATCCTGCGCCCCGAGCTCCACGTCGTCCTCGAGCACGACGTTGCCGACCTGCGGCACCTTCGTGTGCACGCCGTCCTGCGTCGTAAAGCCGAAGCCGTCCGAGCCGATGACCGCATTGCAGTTGATGATGCAGCGTTTGCCCACGCGGCAGTGTTCGCGGATGGAGACGTTCGCATAGATGAGCGTATCGTCGCCGATTTCCGTGTACTGTCCGACGTAGACGTGCGGATAAATCGTCACCCGGTCGCCGATGACCGCGTGGTCATCCACGACGGCGAATGGCATAATCGTCACGTCTTTACCTATTTTGACGTCCGCACCGATATGCGCCTGCGGACTCACTCCTTGCGGGAACTCGAGCTTCGGTGTGAAATGCGCGAGCAGTTTCGCAAACGCCGCGCGCGGATCGGTTACGTACAGGGCCGGCTTCGGGAAATTCTCCACGCCCTCGGGCAGCATGACCGCTGCCGCCTGCGTGCTTTTGGCCTCCTCGATATGTGGCTCAACCGCGAACGTCAAATCGCTCGTGCCCGCGCCCTCGAGGTTATCGAGCCCCGTGATGACGATATCCCCGTCTGTGCCCGCAGCCAGACGGCCGCCGACGAGCTCCGCTAGTTCCTGCAAACGCTTTTTCATGTGGCATCTCCGTCCTTACTGCAGTTTCTGGATGACGTCATCCGTCACGTCCGTGGCGCCCATGATGGCCGTCTTATTCTCCTTCTCGCTGTCGATGACGGCATCCAGCTTCTTCTCTTTCGCAATATCCGCCAGCACCGTGTCGAGCTTCTGCTTGACCTGGATGGTGTAGGACTGGTTCAGGCCCTGCAGCTTGCGCTGCGTATCCATCTGCAGCTTCTGGGCCTCCTCCTGAGACATGTCCGGATTGTCCTTCAGCTTCTGCTCTGCTTCCTGCTGCGTCTGCGTCATTTTCTGGTTGCCTTCCTCGACAATCGCCGTTAGCTGCGGGGCTTCCTTCATCACGCGGGCACCATCGATATAGCCAATATTGGTCTTACCGCAACCGCTCATGATGGCTGCCGAAAACAGGGCGGTTGCCAGCAGGGCAACGGCTTTCTTGCTCAGTTTCATTTTGCTTTTCTCGCTTCTTTCTCAAATCTTTAAGCCCGTTACAGGCTCTGCATTTCTGCTATCATTTCTTCGGTCACATCCGTCGTCGTCACGCCGATGAGGTCCTCATAGTGTTCCTCTGTCTCCACGCTGGGTATGACCGTCGGTACATAGAGGTGCACCGGGCGCACAGGTGTGACAAGCACCAACGTGTAGTGGTGCAAGATAGCCAGTTTCGCCGCGCGTCCCGCGATATCGTTAAGGATATGCGCCTCGAGGGCATTGCACGCGTCCTGCTTCGCCTGCAGGGCCTGCCGCTTGACGAGTTGGTCCTGCAGCCGACGCGAGGCATCCATCTGACTATCCATGGCCGCCGTGTCACGCGCCTGGGCTGCCGTCTGCCTGGCAAGTGCCTCGCTCTGCTGGCGAGCCTTGGCCTGCTCTGCCGACTGCCGCCAGGCCGCGAGCTTCGGCCCCATGACCGACTGCACATAGGCATTGATTTCCTGCTGCCAGGCCTGATACATCTGCCACTGCCGCTCGCCACGCTCCTGCTTGACCTGCGTGAGCTGTTGCTCGAGCTCGGCCACAGACTGTGCCGAGAGGCGCATGACGTCGCGGTTGTCCAGCTTAAGCTGCAGGTTCAGAATAGTGTTGCGGTACTCGGCGTCCAGCGCATCACGCCGCGCCGTGTACTCGGCCTCGTGCTCCTGTCTGTACTGCTCACGCAGGGCCTTTTGCTCGCGCGCGAGCTCCGAGCGACCGCCGATGACCGTCTGGGCATTTTTCTGCCAGACGGAGTCGTCAAACGGCTTGCTCTCCACCGCCGGTGGCTGCACCGTGAGCTCAGGCGGCTGCTGGGCCTGCAGGTCCTCGAGCTCCAGCTCCAGTGCCTGCCGTTCCTCACGCAGCTGCGTGAGCTCCGCATAACGCGGGTGCGCCGCCATGACTTGGCGCAGGTCCATGAGCGCCGTCTCCGGCTCCTCCGTCACGCTGGCCGGCACCGCCGGTGTCACGAGCGTGTGGTAAAGCCAACCGCCGCAGGCCATGAGGATGGCCGCCGTGAGCGCACCCACGACGAGCCGCCGATGCCGCCGTGGGTGCGCAGGCACGTCCTTTTGTGCTGGTTCCTCCGCCATCCGGCAGCACCTCCTCCGCCACGATTATCCCTACACGCAAAACAGCACCGAGGGCACGAGGCGGCTCGGTACTGTCATAGCGTAAAATTACTTCGTGAGCTTGTTGACGACGTCCTGCGTGATATCCGTGCCGCCATAGACGACGGTATCTTTCAGGAGCACAACGCTCAGGCCTTTAGCCTGGGCAACCGTCTTGACTTTCTCTTCGACGTCCTTCTCAATCGGATCCGTCAGCTCCTGCTGTTTCTGCTGCAGGCGCTGCATGGTCTGCTGATAGTAGTCGTTCTTTTCCTGATCGTTCATGTTCTTGGATTTCTCCTCGAACTCTTTCTGAGCGTCAGCGGCTGCTTTCTGCATCTCGGACTGCATGCTCTGGGTCTGCGGATGCTGGCTGTAGACCTGGCGCATATCAACGACGCCCACATTGGAGCTGGCCGCCGAGGCAATGCCCGAGCCTGACTGCGTCAGGGCCAGGGCCACGACGGAACCCACGAACACGAGGGCAATGAGGACGCTGACGATTTTGACCGTCTTTTTCTGTAACTGTACCATTTTGTTTCTTTACTCCTTTTCCCTGTACGGGTTATGAATAGAGGAAAATACTTATAAATCAAAGCATTCTCATTATAGCAAAGTCTTTAGTGCACTTCAAGCAAATTTGTGCGTAAATTTGCCGTGTGGGTGACTAAAAGTTGCCGATGAGCCGCAGCCAGTTGTCGTGACGGTCGCGCAGCCACTCGAGGCTGAGAAAATCGTGCAGCTTATAGCCCACGGCCGCCTCGCCGCTGCTGGTGAGGCAGCGGTACTCATAGCGCAGCCACCAGCGCGGCAGGAACTCCTGCCGTGCGGCAAAGAGGAAACGCTTGCCGCGCATGTCGTAGCGCACATCCGCCGTACCTTTATGCGAGAGCCAGTGCCGCCAGCCGAGCTGCCAGTCCCAGTCCACATCCTGCGGGTAGACATCGAGCAGCGCGAGCAGCTCGTCCTGCTGTGAGAGCATGCTGCCCGCGTGCAGACGGAACATGAGGTCGTGGTCGCTGTTGGCACTGCGGCCCATATCGAGCCAGCCCGTGAGGCGCAGGCGGAACGCACGCGTGTCCGAGCGGCTCATCACATAGAGCCGCTCGCCCGGCGTGAGCGTGACCTGCGTCTGCAGGTGAAGCTGCCGCGCATCGGGCAGCGTGTCGAGTGTCTGCGCGAGCAGCTGCTCAAATGCCGCCTGATGCCGCGCCACAAAAGCTACTGGTACGCCCACGAGTAAATCTGCCTGCTGCTGCATGAGCTCGCGGTGGCTGAGCAGGGAGAAGTTGGGGATGGTGTCCGAACGCATGGAGAGGTCCGTCGTGCGCACGACGGGCAGGCGCGGGAACACCGTGAGCGCTATCTGCATCTGCCCATCCGCCTGGGGCACGAGGTCGAAGTCCGCCCGGAACTCCGGCAAGTGCGCAGCCAGATAGGCATTGAGCTGCCGTTTCAGGATGCCGTTCGTCCAGTCCGTCGCCGCCACGGGCAGGCCCTGCAGTGCCTCGCGGAACACCGCGTCCACGGCGGCCAGATCCTGCCGCACGAGGCGCTCGACCTCTGGCGGCATGCCCTCGACCTGCGTCACGACCTGCACGGACTGGATGACGTCCGACCAGGGCAGCAGCGTGACCTGCACGCTGGCCTCGCCCGCGTCCGTCGCCTGGACCGCGACCTGCTGCACTGTATAGCCCACGAGCACCTTGTCAAAGACCTCGCGGATGAGCGCCGCCTCCTGTGGGTAGGCTGCCTGCACGGGATGACCGAGCAGCACCTGCTCGCTGATGACGCGCACGCTCTCCTGCATGCGCTGCTGCACGAGCGGTGGCAGCTGTTCACCCGTTACCGTGCTCGTGACCGACGAAAGGCGAGCCGCAGCTCCTGCTGCCGCCGGCAGGCAGAAGAACAGGAGCGCTGCCAAAATCAGGCAGGCCCGCCGTTTGCGGGCAGACATGCTTAGAAGCTGCCGCCCACCGTGAAGTGGACACGTCCGCCCTGGTCACCACGACCATAATCGAGGCGCAACGGACCGACCGGCGTATTCAGTGAGAGGCCGATACCAATGCTGCCGTGGATTTCATCCATGCTCGGCTGATAATCATCCGACCACGCACTGCCCCAATCCGTAAAGATGGCACCCTGCACCTTCGAGACAATCGGGAAACGGTACTCGACCGTAGCGAGGAACATGCGCGTGCCACGGAACTGCTCGTCGCGGTAGCCGCGCAGGCTGTTCTGACCACCGATGCGGAACTGGCTGTATTCTGAAATATTACCATGAACGCCACCCAACTGGCCACGCGTTGCGATGACCTGTGCATGGCCGACCTTGAAGTAACGCTGATCCTCGATATCGAATTTCTGATAGCTGAAGTCACCGCCGAGGCCGGCAAACTCACCCGAGAGGCTCACGCGGCCGCCCGTCGTCGGATTGTAGACATTATCGCGGTTATCAGTCACATGCTCGAGAATCACGCTGCGCGTGAGACCGAAGTTATCCTTACGCCACTGTGCATAGGTTGGGCCACTGCGCCCCATATAATTACCATTGGCATCAACATCTTCATAAAATGTTGTACTTTCATCACTAGGATCGAAATTATCATATTCATCTTTACGATTGCGCAAGGTGACGTAGTTCGTAGAATACTCGCTGACGGGACGGCCAAACGTAACCTCACCGCCGGAGTATTTACGCATAAACTCCTCTTTTAGGTCACCGTTCTCATAGTAATCGCTGTACTCGTAGGTACGGTTATAGACCTTCAACGTGCCTACGGTTTCTTTCGCATCGATATAGGGGTGGCGCCAGGAGAACGTGTAGCCGTGCGCATCGGAGTCATCGCCGCTGACCTCATAGCTGATGCTCACCGCATCGCCCGTGCCGCGGAAGTTCGTATCCGAAACACTCAGCATGCCGACGACGCCATCCTCGCTGGAGTAACCGGCGCCGATGCCGAACGAGCCCGTGCGTTTCTCCTTGACGTCGATTTCCATGACGACGGCATTCGGGTTCACGCCCGGATTCATCTTGATATTGACATCCTCGAAGAAGCCGAGGTTATACACGCGCTGCATGCTGCGGCGGGCCTTCGTCGAGTTGAACGGCTCGCCGACCTTCTGGCGCATTTCGCGCAGGATGACGTAGTCCTTCGTCTTCGTGTTGCCCTTGACCTTGAAGCCCTCGAGCGTGCCCTCGTTGATTTTAATCACGAGGTCGCCGTCCGGGGAAATATTCAGATCCGTAATCTTCGCAAGGATATAGCCGTCCTTGCGGTACTGGCCCTGGATGGCCTGCACATTCTCGTGCAGCGTACGGCTGTTGAGAATTTCGCCCGTTTTAACCGTGAGTAATTTTTCGAGGTCCACGGTCTTCTCTACCGTGTTGCCCGTAATCTTCACGCTCTTGAGCACCGGGTTTTCGAGCATATGGTACGTGAGCACAATGCCCTCGGGCACCTTTTCCACCGTCGGATAAAGGTCGTAGAAATAGCCCGTGGCAAAAATGGCCTCACGGTCCTTGGCGAGACCGCCCGTCGTGAACATGTCGCCCGTGTGCATCGTGATGGCTGACTTCACGGCCTGCTGCGTGAGCTCCGTCGTGCCGTCGAACGTCGTGTCGACGATGGTCTGGCCCTCGTACTGCTTCATGGCCTGCGTGATGACATCCTCGGCGGGGCGGGCCTTGACCCAGGCCTGCGTGCGCGCATCCTGAGCCGTGCCCTGCTTGTCGTCCTTGGCGGCCGGCTGCTCACCTGCTGCCGTGGCCTGGGCTGCCTGCCCCGTTGCAGCGGCCTGCGTAGCTGTCGCCGTCGGTGCCGCTGGCGCAGCGGCCTGCTCCGTTACGGCCGCATTCTGTGCCGTCGCTGTGGCCGTGGCCTGACTATCCACCGTCTGGGCCGCAGCCGCCTGCTCCTCCGCGTAGCCCGTCTGGGGGAGCGTGACCACGCTGACGGCCAGTGCTACCGCATAGGCCAATTGCTTGTACTCTTTGTTACTCAAGGATAGAAACCTCCTAATATGTTGCCATAGCAAAGCGTTGTGCCCTCTGGCGCAGCTGCTTCGCGCAAATGTTCAAACAGTCTTAGTATATATTATAAGGTATTGTACTTTATTGCAAGTACTGACCGCGAATTTATTACCCATTGCCTCAAGGCGCTTTGAGTACCTGTCCCGCCGCCTGCATGAGCCGCTGCTTGCGCGCATCGGGGGCGGTGGGCGGCTCCCCGGCCGCCGTTTGTGGTGCCACGGCCGACTCCTGTGTCTCGACTATGGCCGGTGCGGGCGTGAGCACTGGTGCTGGCGGCGGCTCCAGTGCAGGCGCGGGAGTGACAACCTCCGCCTCAGCCTGTGCCGTAGCTGCCGGCAGCGTGCCTGGTGGCGGGGTCACCGTCACGGGCGCATCTGCTGACGCCTCCTGCGTCTTATCCGCCGCGTTATCCGCCTGCACGGTGATGACCGTCGGCTCAGCCGGGGCAGCGGGCACGGACGTATAATATTGCCAACCCGCGAAGGCGGCGGTGACGAGCAGCACCGCCGTCACGGGCGGCAGCAGCCATTTGCCCCAACGCCGCAGCCGCGACGTGCGCGGACTGTCCTGTACCTGCGCCAGTTCCGCCTTCGCGAGCATAACTTTCAAATCGCCCTGGATGTCATCCTCGCGCGCCAGCGAATGCTCGGCCTCGCCCAGCCAGTCCCGCGCAGCGCGGATATGCTCCTGCGATTTATGCCGCCTGCTCATGCTGCTCACCTCCCTCTGGTTGCGTTTATATTGCTATATTCGCCGTAGGCTGGAGGTTTAGCACTGGGCAAAAAAAAGCGTCAGCCGCGATTAAGGCGTTTTAACGCCAACTGGCTGGCTTTTGATGGTCTGTTTGGCTTGTTTGCTGGTGAAAGCGCTATTTTACAAATGTGAGTAGGACCACCGCCAAAGAGACAGCGGCTTACTCCCAGTAATGCATAAATTTCGCGAGCATACCCCGCACGCGGCGGATACCCGTTTTCTGCAGGCGGTAGATATGCGAGGGGGTCACCTGCAGTGCCTCGGCTACCGTGCCCGCCTCCTCACTGCGCAGATACATGCCCTCGAGCACGGCCTTTTCCTTGACGGGCAGGCGTTCCAGTGACTGCCGGATGCGCCGCACGAGCTCGTGCGTCTCTGCCTGCTCGGCCACGGAGGCCGCCGTGTCCGGCAGCTGCTCCTTGAGTGGCAGCCCCTCTTCGTCACCGTAGCCCGCTGCGGCCTCCAGGCAGGGCAAATCCACCGCACCCTCGCGCCGCAGGAAATCGAGCATGCGCCCGCGGATGCGGTGCACGGCGAACAGGCTGAACGCCACACCGCGCGTGTGGTCATAGCGTTCCACGGCCTCGATGAGCCCGATGGTGCCCTCCTGCACAATGTCCATAATCCCCTGATACTGACGGAAGGGCAGCGCCTGCTTGAACACGAGCGGCTGATACGACTCGATGAGCCGCCGCCGCGCCGCCTGGTCGCCCTGCTCCTTGCAGGCCCGCCAAAGCTGCTGCTCCTCCTCGGGCGCCAACAGTTCGACCTGGCGCAATTCGGCCACGTACTGTTCAAAACGCATCGCTGCACCTCCTCTCTTTTACCTGACTAAACAAAACTAGAATTTCACCTGTACCTGCGCGCCGACAATCGTCGCGTTGTCTTCATTTTCCAGCGTAAAGCTGTAGCGGTCGTTCATATCGTATTGCAGACCATAACGGTGTACATTATCACCGATGCCCTGCGTATACTTCAGCATGAGCTTGTCGCTGATGTACTTGCCCATTTCCACATTGTAGACATCCTCGTTGTCATTTTTGCTCTCGCGGTCATGCTGGTCGAGCGCCGAGCCACTGCCGCGCGAGAGCGTGAAGTCGTCCAGCCAGAGCATTTTGCGCATGACGTCCTCCACCTCGGAGAGAAAGCTCATCTGCAGGCCCACGTTCAGCAAGTCGCCCGCATCGATTTGCTTGCCCGCCTTGTAGGCGTTGCGCAGCGTGAGCAACTGGATAATCTCCGTCTGGCTCATCTCCGGACTCGCCGTCAACGTGATGTTCATGGCATCGAGCGGCCCGTCAAGTGCGAGGTAGACTTTCGCCTGCGTGAGTTTCGTCATCGCGTGGAACGTGATGCTCGGCAGGAAGGAGTCGACCTGATTGAAATAGGCCGCACCTTCGTCAATCTTGAACACCGTCTTGAGGTAGTTCACCGAGCCGCCGCGCTTGACCGCGAGCGAACCCGACGTACGCGGATGCCGCGTCGTACCGCCGAAGTGGACCTGTCCCGTGAGGAACATGTCGTAGAGATAGGCACTGTAGAAATGCACCTTGTTCCCTACGTTGACCTGCATATCGAGCAGGATATCCGGCAGTTCGCCACTCGTATCGGGGATGGTCGGCACCGAGACCTGACAGTCCGCGAAATCCAGCCGCCCGGATAATTTGGGCAGTTTGAAATTGAAGAGCTCACCCTCACTCACGTGCAGTTCGCCCGTGATGGGCCCGCGGAAAAAGTCGCTCTGGACATCCATTTTATCCGCCTGCACGTCGAGCGCGTAGTCATGCAGCGCCAGACCCGCGAGTGTCGCGTGACCGTTTCCCTTCAAGGTACCGTCGCCCATTTTAGCAGAAATATCTTTCAATGTCATGGTGTGACCATTAAAATCTGCCTGCACATGCACGTTGGTCAAAGGTTTCTCCAGCGCCTTGAGCTTGATGCCGCCATCGGGGATGACGAGTGCGCCCTGGAGGCGCGGATTCGCCGCCGTACCCGTGAGCGTGAGGCCGCCCTGCGTCGCGCCGACGGCCCACTCCACCTGTGAGGACAGCACCGGCAGCAGCGAGAGGTCCGCATGGTCGAGCGACACCTGCAGCTGCATCTGCTCAATGTCGTTCACCGCGTCCTGGTCCTGCGTCGCCCGCAGCGCATTCAGCGGCACGACGCCCTCGGCACTGAGCTGGTAGGTCTGTTGGCCTACCATTTTCTGCACGTTCAGCGAGTCGATATCAATCTGGCCGTTTTTGAGATGCACGACGCTGTTCAGCGTGTCAAATGTGCTGCCTTTGATACCGCCGTCGCGTGCACGCAGCGTCGCGTCGACCGTCGGATTATGCGTGTAGCCACCGATAGCCGCCTCGACATCCGCCGTGCCCACCGTCGCCAGCGGCATATCCGCGAGCCCCGTAAAGATACCGAGCTCAATGTTCTGTGCCGAGAGTGTGCCCGCCAGTGGCCCGTCGAGTGCCGCCGAGCCCTGCAGGCTGAACTGACCGTCCGTGCCCTGCTGCCCCTGCAGTTTATCGATGTAGATAATCTGGTCGAGCAGATGCGCGTCAAGTGCCACACCGTGCACATCGTGCCCCGCGACCGTGCCCTGTGCGAGTTCGCCATGTACCGTGGCCAACGGGTTCGCGAGCGTGCCACCGATATCGGCCGCGCAGGTCAGACGGCCCTGCAGTTTGTCGTTGCGGTAGTTCAGGATAGCCGCGATGGCATTCACATCCGCATCCTGCACGACAATGCTGCCTTTGAGTGCCTGCGTCACGCGATTGTAGCCAAGCTCCATATCATAGGTACCCGCATTCTGCACGAAGCCGAAACGCTCCACGGAAATCTGGTCGTTTTTGTAGTTTACGAAGCCGTGCACCTGTTCCACCGTCTGGCCGTTGAGCACGACGCTGGGGGCATCGAGCACGCCGTGGAATTCCGGTGCGGCGAGCGTGCCTTTTATCTGGCCATCGAACGTGCCGTGCCCGCTGACCGCATACGGCAGCTTCACCTGGAAACGCGCCATATCGAGGTCAGCGGCCTTGATAACCATATCGAGCCGCCGCGCGCTGTCGATAGTGCCGTTGAGCACGGCATCGACCATGGGACTGAACAGATGGAAATCCTGCAGGCGCAGCACGCCGTCGTTGAGGAAATAGTCGCCGTCCATGCCCGAGAGCAGCACACCACTGTAGCTGCCGCGATAGAAATGAATGTAGCCGACGCCCTGCGGGTTGTCCAGCGTACCCTTGAGCTGGATGACGTTATCGACATTACCGGTGAGCGGCTGGTCCGGAGCCACGAGCGCCACGACATCCTCCATGCGCGCGCCCTTGGTATCGATGCGCAGATCGACCTTGCGCTCGCCCGTGAAACCGACCGTGCCCTGTACGAACCACGTCTGCTGGCCGTCTTTCTCCAGCAGGAAGTCGTCGACGTGCACGCCGTCGAGGCTGCCGCCTGCGCGGATTTTCAGCGTATCAAACGGCTGCTTAAAGAATGTGCCGCGCATGGCGGAGAACTTCAGCTCCACCTGCGGATTCGCGAGTGGCCCCTGCACCGTACCCTCGAGGTCACCCGTACCCGTGAGGTCCGCCTCGGGCACGAGCTGCTGTGCGAGCGCGAGGTCGAGATGCCCCCCGTAGAAAGCGAGATCGAGAGCCTGACCGCCACGGATCGTGCCCTCGACACCCAGGCTGCTGCGCTGCGGCAGATTCGCCGAGAGGTAGTCGATGGTGATATCCTGCCCTTGCACGTGGAACGAGCCCGCCACATCCTCGAGCGTCACGCCGCGCACGCTGCCGTCACGCAGACGCACACTGCCGTAGGCCTGCATGGTGTCCATGTCCGTCCCCATGCCGTTAAAGCCGAGGTCGGCCGTAGCCTGGCCCGTCACGCCCTGCGCCGCGAGTGCGGGCACGAGCGCGCCCGCCTGCGCCACGTCGACGCCGGTGATCTGCACATGCCCCGTATAGCTGAGGTCCTGCGGGGCCACCTCGGCCTCGCCCGTGACCTGCCCGCCCCAAATACTGGCGTGCACATCCTGCACATAGACGCGCCGATCGCGGAAGCGCAGCTGCGCGCTGGCGTCTGTAAACGGTACGCCGTAGCACTCACCTGCCGGCACCTGCACGGTGCCCTCGACGGCCGGATTGCTCGTCAATCCCGTCACATGCAAATCAAAAGCTGCCGCACCGCTATAGGGGAGATTTCTGAGCACCTGACCGGGGTCAAACGCCGCGGACTGTGCGTAGATATCGAGATAGGGCGTGCCCGTATCCCAACGCACGGCGCCGTGCGCCTGCACGGCCTGTCCCGCTGCCTCTGCCGTCGCCTGCACGAGTGCGCCGCGCTGCGTGAACTGCGCGTGCCCCGCCAGCTGCTCGACCGGCGTCTCACGCACGACGAGGCTGCCGTCCGTAAACTCTGCCGTGCCCGTGAGCGAGAGCGGCGCGCCCTGCCGGTTCAGCACGGCGACCTGCACCTGCGTAATGCGGCCGCCGTTGATGGTCAGGCCCGCGGGCAGTGTGTCCGCCGGGATAAACTCCAGATAGTCGGCGAGGTCCACATCCTGTGCCGTGACGTTGACAATCTGCTTGTCTTTACTGATATTGCCCTGCACTGTGACGGGTGCTCCGTGGCTGCGCGCCGTGACCTCCGCCTGCAGCACCGGATAGTCCGCAAAGTCCACCGTGCCCTGCACGTCCGTGAGCGTGGCCGTCATATCGGGCCGTACGAGCGTCAGTTCACTATCCGCAATAGTGACAAGCGCGTGAAACGTCGTCGAGCCCGAGCTTTCGCTCGTGATATCAGCGACATTCCAGCTGCCGTCGTCACGCTGGCGGAGCGTCGCCTGTACGCCTGTCAGGTTAATTTCCTTGACCGCGTCGGCTGGCTGCTGCAGGAGCGCCTGTGCGTCAAAGACAGAAAGCAGGCGGAAACTCACCTGCGCCGTCTCGGCGCGGGCGATGCACTCCGCCTGCTTGTCATACAGGGCTACATTATGCAATTCGATTTGGCGTAGGGATTTGACCTCGATATCGCCAATCTTCACGGGCACGCCGAGCGTGTCCGAGGCTTTGGTCTCGGCCGTTGCCGCGACCTGCGCGAGCAGCACATCGGCCTGGCTTTGGACATAGTACCACACGCCCGCTGCCACGAGCAGCAAAACGGCGCAGATACCCCCGAGACCATAGGCCAACGTGCGTTTTTTCATCGTGTCATCCCCATTCCCCGCAGGGATTTATTATTGCCAACGCGCTTTACGCGTCAGCGTTTATTTTGCCGCTTCGGCCGCAACCTCCTGCGCTGTCGCCGCCTGCTGGCTTACAGGCTGCGTTTTAGCCGTGCTGGCCGCCTGCTGGCTGGCCTTAGCTTTTTCGGCCTTAGCCTGCTTCTCCGCCTTGGCCTTTTTCTGCTTAGCCGGTTGCGCGGCCTTTTTGTCTTGGGCGTCTGCCGTCTCAGCCTTTGGCGTCTCAAACAGCGCGTTCGCGTTCAGACGTCCCGCCTCGCGCGACTCCACGGCCGTCTTGCCCGCCTGCTGGGCCGCCATGTATTTCGTCACATCGAGGTCCACGGGGATACCCATGGCCTTGTCCAGCGAAGCTTTGCTCGTGTTGTAGTTGTAGAGCGCCGTGTAGTAGTTCGTGCGTGCCGCCGTGAGTTTCTCCTCGGCATCCATGACGTCGAGGTTTACGCCGACACCAGCGCTGTAACGTACCTGCGCGATTTTATAATCTTCCTGGGCCTGCGCCACCGCGACCTCAGTCGTATGGATATTCTTCTCCGCCGCCTGCAGGTTCAGATAGGCCGTGCGCACGTCGAGCTGGATACTCTCATCCGTCTGCGCGGAGGCTTCCTTCGCCTTCGTCACCGAGGCCTCTGCCGCATGCGTATTGGCCTGCGTCACGCCGTTATCGAAAATATCCCAGCCCGCGCTCAGACCGGCTGCCCAGTTATTGCTGCTGCCGTGGTTGGCACGGAACGGCTCCTCACCGCCGATGCTGCGCGACACCGCCGCGTTGAGTGTCGGATAATCGCCCGCTTTCGCGGCTTTGACGCCCTGCTCAGCCTGCTTCACCTTGTAGACAGCTGCTGCACCGTCAGCACGGTTGGCGAGCGCATAGCGCGTGCAATCATCGAGCGTGAGGTCATATTTCGTATATTTCAACTGGTCGTGAATGGAAAGGTTCGTATTCGTCGGCAGGCCGATGATGTTGTTCAGCGTCGAGACCGCCACATCGTAGTTGTTCTGCGCCGAGACCAGTGACTGCTGCGCATTCGCCAGCTGCACCTGCGAAGCCAGAACATCGGACTTCGCGACCGTGCCCACGCGGTACTGCGCGTTGACATTGTCGAGATGCGTCTGCAGCGTATTCACGGCATCCTGCTGGACGTCGATGAGATTACGGCACTGCAAAATGTTGTAGTAAGCCGACGTGGCCTGCAAACGGATGGCCTGCTTCGTGTTCTCCAGTGTGAGGTCGGCCGCGTTGAGCGCGAGCTTGTTCGCCTCTACCTGCTGACGCAGCGGCTCGTTATAGAGCGGCATACCCACGGAGAGCGTGTTGCCATAGTTCCAGTCGTAGTCCTGACCGGTCAATTGATAGGCCTCGCCACCGATGCGGTTCATCGTGCCGCTCCAGCTGAGCGTGGGACCAAATTTACGACGATACTGGGAAATGGCCCATTTCGCCGTGTCCACGTCCGCGAGGGACTCCTTAATCGTGCGGTTGTTCTCCAGTGCCATCTGCACGCTGTCGCCGAGGCCGAGCTCCACCGTGTCCGCCGCCATCGCCGTCGCGCCAGTGCCCAGCAGCGCACTGGATAAAACGAGGGCCGTCAGTTTTTTATAAATGCTCTTGCTTTTCAAGGTCTGTTCCTCCTCAAAAATCGTGTATCATCCACATATATAAATGCTACAGGCAACTATCGCAAATTTGCTTTAGTATAATGCCCTGACATTAAAATCAAAATTAGAATTCCTGCCGCAGGCCGAAATAGGCACGGCGGTCGTGCTGGTTGCGCAGGTCATCCCAGCGCCCCATAAGGTACGTGCCGTCACCCGTGAGGTCGTACTGCCCCGTGAGCCGCACCTGCGTATTGTCGAAAGCATAGACCTCCGTGCCGAATTTGAAACGCCCTGCATAGGCGTCAACCCCCAGGCCCGGGTCACCGGCAATCACGCCCGCGCGCGCGCCGAGGTGGCGACCAAAGCGCGTGCCCAACTGGGCGTTGACGTCGTTGCCATCGCCGATATCTTCAAAGCCGAAGCGCGCATAGGCGTTGCCTCCCGTGGAGAAATCGAAATTCGCATTCGTCGTCCAGTCATCGGCGCTGCCGCTGTAAAGTACATCTACGCTGGGTTTGACTTCGATTTTATCGATTTTATCCATGAGGTTCTTCGCACGTACGGAGACGTTACGCGCATGCTTGACCGTCTCCGTAAATTCCTTCGCCGTTTCGGGGTCGCCGAGCGAGCCGTCGAGGTTCGCCGCCATGTGCTGGATACGCGCGCTGGCATCGGCGATGTTCGACACCGTGAGGCGCAGATTCTCCGCCGTCTGCGGGTCAGCGCCCACGGTCTCGATATTCGTCATCACGGCCTCCGCCGCACTCATCGTGCGCTCGAGGCTCGCGGACATCGCATTGAAGTTCTGCATCATGGCGTTGATATTGCCCTGATTTTGCTGCATCGTGGCCTCGAGCGCCGCCATGAGGCCGCTCATGTGGGCCGTGGCATCGCGCATGTTCGCAGTCATCTGGATGATACTGCCCTGGAACTTCGGGTTGCCCAGCACCTTGTTCATGCTGTCGAGCAGGCCCTGTGCCTGCACGACGACCTGATTCAGCCCCGTGAACAGCGTGTCCATGCCCGTCTCGTCCTCGCCGATGAGGTAATCGCCATTCGTGAGGTAGTCGCCGCCGTCCTTCGCGGGCAGAATGTTGATAAATTTATCGCCCATGACGCCTGGCGAGCCGATGGTCACGTGCGAGCCGCGCGGGATTTTCGTATCTGCATTGATGGCCAGCGCCACCGTGACGCCGCCGCCCTCGTTGCTGACCTGCTGCACCGTGCCCACGGGCACGCCGGACAGGCAGACCGGCGCCTGCGCCTGAATGCCGTTGACCTGCGTAAAGCCCGCATAGAGCGTGTAGCCCTTACTGCTGTGCAACGAGAAATTCCCCAGCAGCATCACGACGGCCACGAGCAGCGCAATGCCCGCGATGGTAAATGCTCCTACTTTGGCCTCTGTCGTCATACGGCCTGCGCCTCCTTTACCGTGCGCAGGCTATGGAAAAAGGCCTGCACGCGTTCGTCCTTGATCTGTTTAAACTCCTCCACGGGTGCCACGGCGATGAGCTCGCCCGCGTACACCATGGCGATGCGGTCCGCGATGCGGCAGGCACTCGCCATGTCGTGCGTAACCACGACGCTCGTCACGTGCAGCTCGCGCTGCGTGTGAATGATGAGCTCGTCGATTTTCTCTGTCATGATGGGGTCGAGGCCCGAGCTCGGCTCATCGTAGAGGATGATTTCCGGCTCAATGGCGATGGCCCGCGCAAGGCTCACGCGCTTCTGCATACCGCCCGAGAGCTCCGGTGGCATCATGCGCTCCACGCCGTCCAGTCCCACGAGGTGCAGCTTTTCCTGCACAATCTGCTGGATTTCCGCCTCGCTCTTGTTTGTGTGCTCGCGCAGGCCAAAGGCCACGTTGTCACCCACGGTCATAGAGTCAAAGAGCGCTGAGTACTGGAACACCATGCCCATGCGCAGCCGCACGGCATCTAGTGCCCGCTCGTCCAGCTGGCTGATTTCATCGTTGCCAATCCAGATTTCACCACTCGTCGGCCGGATGAGACCGATGAGCAGGCGCAGAAGCGTGCTCTTGCCCGAGCCGGAGCCGCCGATGATGGCGATGGTCTCGCCGTCCTCGATAGTCAGGTTGATATGCCGGAGCGCCGGTTTGCCCGCGAACTCTTTGCACACATCCACTATTTTTATCATAGCAACCTCAAAACAGGATGAACGTCAAAAGCGCGTTCAAAATAAAAATCACGATGATGGACGTCACGACCGTATGTGTCGTGGCCTTGCCGACGCCCTCGGCGCCGTCAGGGCTGTTCAGGCCGTAGTAGCAGCCGAGCACCGCGATGATATTGCCGAAGAAAATCGCCTTGATGAGCCCGCCTGTGAAGTCGTAGACATCGACGTAGGTATGAATGGAATTCATAAACGTCACGGAACTGATGCCCGAGTAGTAGACAGCGATGAGATAGCCGCCCACGACGCCGATGACATCGCCGAACACCGTGAGCACAGGCACCATGGCCATGCAGGCCAGCATGCGCGGCACGATGAGGTAGTCCGCCGGACTCACGGCCATGACGCGCAGCGCATCAATCTGCTCCGTGACCTTCATCGTGGAGATTTCGGCCGTGATGGCCGAACCCACGCGGCCCGCACAGACGACGGCCACGAGCACGGGACCGAGCTCGCGTCCGATACCGATGGAAATGATAGCACCGACCGTGCTCTGCGCACCGTACTTGATGAGCTCATCCGCCGTCTGCAGCGTGAGCACGACGCCCGTAAAGGCCAGCGTGAGGCTCACGATGAGCAGCGAGTCAACACCGAGATGTGACATCTGGTAGAGAATCTGCTTGTAGCGCGGCCGGTGAAACAGCTGACGCATCGTCTCCATATACAGGAGCACCATGCGGCCGAGCTCTGCGCACCGCCGCAGCACGAAGCCGCCGATAGCTTCCAAAAATCTATTGAGCATCAGGGCCTCCTCTCCCGATTGACGCAAAACTACGGGTCATTCTACCACTAAATGACCTCTTGATGTAATACCCTGCCGCAAATTTCCGGCGGGCTGCCATGAGCTCATTATAATATGCTCCGTCAAAATAGTAAACATTACTTTACCATTTTCCGGACAAAAAAGGCGATTTTCTGCGTTTGCGTTGCCCCCTGCGCCCTTTTCATGCTAAAATCGGAACAGATAACAACAAGAGCGACAGCGCACAGGAGGAGCGAAATGGCAAGCAAGAAAGTCTATGCCGTACGGCGCGGGCGCGCCTGCG
Source organism: uncultured Veillonellaceae bacterium (assembly GCA_900316275.1). GTDB lineage: Bacteria > Bacillota > Negativicutes > Selenomonadales > Selenomonadaceae > UBA2897. Next base: position 18,863 of record ONCF01000017.1, on the reverse strand, counting down.
GTATCTTCACGAGTTGGGACGAGTGCCAAAAGCAGGTCACAGGCTACGCTGGTGCACAGTTCAAAGGCTTCACTGATGTCCGCGAGGCCTTGGCCTGGCTGAACGGTGGCCACACACGTGCTACGTTGCCAGACCGGCAGACTGCCTCTACCGGACGCAGTACTGCCCACGGTACTTCCCCATATGCGCGCCGCCACACCGTTTCAGCCGGTGCCGCCGCCTCCCGCACCTCTGACAGCCACACGGCCGCAGCAACTACACTGTCCGACGACGCGCAGGACTATGTCATTTTCACGGACGGCTCCTGCCTGCGCAACCCCAATGGCCCCGGTGGCTGGGCAGCCGTCGTGCGCTGCGTGGCCACGGGCGAGGTCACAGAGCTCTCCGGCGGCGACCCGGGCACAACGAACAACCGCATGGAGCTCACAGCCGCCATCAAAGGGCTCTCCTTCCCGCCTGCGCCCGCGAAAATTGCGCTCTACACGGACAGCCAGTACCTCAAGAACGGCTTTACCCGCCACTGGGTCGCGGCCTGGAAGCGTCGCGGCTGGCGCAAGGCCGACGGCTCGCCCGTGCTGAACCAGCCGCTCTGGCAGCAGCTCGATGAACTGTTCAGCCGGCATCAGGTCACGTTCCACTGGGTCAAGGGCCATGCGGGCAATCCTCTCAACGAGCGCTGTGACGAGCTGGCCCGCACCGCTGCTATGCACAGCCGTGACTAGAACACACCAGCGCCCGCGCCAACCTGACCCCCTGTCAGTACATTGACCAGTCTTTCCTGGCTGCACCACCGCAACGTCATAAACATAAAAGCCATGCCTTAACAATTCGCGCTAAGGCATGGCTTTGTCTTTAATGAAATAGTGAAAACTCGCAGCTGCCGCTTACTCCGGCTTGCGGATGACCTCGACGCCGCCCATGTACGGCACGAGCGCCTTTGGGATGACGACGCTGCCGTCGGCCTGCTGATAGTTCTCGAGGATAGCAGCGACCGTGCGGCCCACGGCGAGACCGGAGCCGTTCAGCGTGTGCACGTACTCCGGCTTGCTTTTGCTGTCACGGCGGAACTTGATATTCGCGCGGCGCGCCTGATAATCCGTGCAGTTCGAGCAGGAGCTGATTTCACGGTATTTATGCTGCGACGGGAACCAGACCTCGAGGTCATACGTCGTCGCGGAGGTAAAGCTCATATCGCCCGTGCAGAGTTTCACAATGTGGTACGGCAGCTCGAGCGTCTTCAGCACGTCCTCGGCGGCCTCCACCATCGTATCCAGCTCGTGCCAGCTCGTCTCCGGCGTCACGAATTTAATCATTTCCACCTTGTTGAACTGGTGCTGGCGGATGAGACCGCGCGTGTCGCGGCCCGCGCTGCCCGCCTCGGCGCGGAAACAAGCCGTGTAGCAGCTGTAGTACTCGGGCAGCTTGCTGCCGTCGAGGATTTCGTCGCGGTGGTAGTTCGTCATCGGCACCTCAGCCGTCGGCACGAGGTAGTAGTCCATGCCCTCCAGCTTGTACATATCCTCGGCGAATTTCGGCAGCTGGCCCGTGCCGATCATGCTATCCTTGTTCGCGATGTACGGCGCGAGCATCTCCGTATAGCCGTGCTTGTTCGCATGCAGGTCCATCATGAACGCGATGCAGGCGCGCTCGAGGCGGGCACCGAGCCCCTTGTAGAACGTAAAGCGCGCGGCTGTGACCTTCGCGGCGCGGTCGGCGTCGAGGATATCGAGCTCCGTGCCGAGGTCCCAATGTGCCTTCGGCTCAAAGTCAAACTGGCGTGGCTCGCCCCATTTACGCACCTCGGGGTTCTCCGTGTCATCCTTGCCGATAGGCACATCCTCGCGTGGCATGTTCGGGATGTGCAGCATGATGTCGCGCAGTTTGGCCTCGACGTCTTTCAACTCGCCGTCCAGCGCGGAGATTTTCTCGCCCACGGCGCGCATGGCCGCGATTTTCTCCGTCGCATCCTCTTTATTCTTCTTCATAACGCTGATTTCTTTCGAAACCGCGTTGCGCTGGCTCTTCAAGCCCTCCGTCTCCTGCAACAGTTCACGGCGCTTTTTGTCCAGCGCGGCGAAGTCATCGAGGTTCAGCGGGTTGCAACGGTTCTTGAGCATCTGCCTGACCTCGTCCAGATGCTCGCGTACGAATTTAATGTCTAACAAGATAATCGCTCCTTCATAGCGCAAAATTTCGTTGTTCAACCTTATATATTATACGCGCAGGCGGAAAAGCCTGTCAACGCTAAACTCTCACCTCAAAATGCCCGTCCGTACGCTCGGGCACAGGGCGCTGGACCACGACAGCCTCATCCGGTGGGGCAGTGGGTGGCACGTAACTGTTGACCTGCGTAGCTGGCACCGGCCTGACCGGCGGCGTGGCCGGCGCGGTACCTCCCTGCCGCCGCGCCGCAGCCTGCAATTGCTGACGTGCCCTCTGTGCCTGTGAAACATCGGCCTCGGGCTCTGCGGCATACGCTGGTGCCAGTTGCCGTCTGCCCCCTGGTGCCGTCGCTACTGTCTGTCTGCCCGTCGGCTCCGCTTCCAGCTGCGCCAGCACTTCATCAGGATGCATGCCTGTATACTGCTGCGGGTCGACGGGCTCCTCGGGCGCAAAATCATGAAAACTCAGCCCGCCCTGCTTGCGCTGCATAAAGCGGCGCAGGAAAAAACCGCCCACGACCGTGCAGAGCAAAATCACGCCTATCCAGAACATGGCACCCTGACCTCCTAAATGTGTGCCCGGCGTCAAAGCCTGCGCAGCCTGGGCAACCATACTGGTCTGTTGTCCGTTTTGTGCGCCGTTTGCCTGAGCATTCTGCTGCCCCTGCTGCCCGTCCTGCAACAACGCCGCCGTCTGCGGGTCAAGCTGTGCACCGCCCTGCGTCGGCGTTTGCTCCTGACTCTGCTGCCCACCCGGCGGCGTCTGCTGTACCTTGGCATCCGTCTGTGGCTGGCTGCGCGTCGCCTTCGTGAGCGCACCGTCGCCCTGTGCGACCGCCTGCCTGGCGAGCGCCTCGTTGTGCGCGTCCTCGGACTGCCCCTGCACGTCCTGCGGTGCCGTGCTCTGCGTCACGCTGCCGCCCTCCTGCAGCGTCACCGACGGCGGCGTAGGCGGTGTCGGTGGCGTCGGTGGTACCACGGCCATGGGCAGTCCTTCCTTTCAACATCACACACTGGTAAAACAACAGTAACCAGCGCGCCAGTTGACTGCACAGGGCTAGTCAGCCAGCGCCACATATGCAAAAAGCCCTCCCCACCCTGGGGGAAGGCTCTGCCTCAGCCACCTGCCGAGGCCCGCACGCGCTTAGTAATGCGGATGCTCCTTGACATACTCCACGGGGCGCGACCAGTCGACCGTCACCTGCGTGTTGTTCCAAAGGCGCGTCAACGCCAGCTTGAAACTCTCCACATCCGCCAGCGGATCCACGGTCTCCGCCGTGAAATCCATGAGCGTCTCGTGCGGCACGCTGATCTCATGCTTGTGGTGCAGCCAGTCCTCGGTGAGCTGTTTGCCCTCCGCATTGGCGAGGTGCACCTCCGCCGTCTTTTTATCGCCGTCGTAATCAATCCAGCCCAAATCGCGCTGGTAGCTGATGGCGACACTATACGTATTTGCCATGTTGTCAAATCTCCTTCTGCACACTCAGGCCTTCACCCGCAACCGACGTACATGCAGCTGTCTCCCATACGCCGGTGCGTCTATCTTTTGCCTGCGTCCGTCCCTCTATTATAAGCTATCAGGGCCCTGCATGGCAAGCTTTATCGCACTTTGGTTTACTTTTATCAGAATTTTTCGCATAAGCCGTGAAATCGCGTTTGTCAAGGCTTGTACACAAAAATAATTTATGCTAAGATAATAGCCAAAGAAGGACAAGCCTCAGATGTGCGTTAGCTTTAACAGTGTCTAACCTACATTTTACCTAGGGAGCCCGATTTGATTCCGGAGGATGTATGCCTCGGCGTAACGTGAGCCCGGACTTAAGGCACCCACCTGCGAGTCGCAGGTTTTAGGCATATAAAGCGACCGGCACCTTAGACCCCTGCTTTGAAGAGGGACTGTTGCACCGCAGCAGTTCCTCTTCGTCTTTTTATGCATACAAAGCGCCCGCATGGTCATTTTTTGTCATGCGGGCGTTTGCGTATATGCCAGTAATATGAGCGCGCGGGCATATTTTCCCTATGACGCGGCCACCACGATGGCTTTACTTTTGGAACAGGCTGCGGATTTCGGCCTCGCTAAGCTTGCTGAGGAACGAGCCACCCGGCTGTATCATCTGGTCGATGAGGTTTTTCTTTTTCGCCTGCAGTGCATAGATTTTCTCCTCCACCGTGCCTTTCGTGATGAGCTTCACGACCTGCACTTTGTGCTCCTGGCCGAGGCGGTAGGCGCGGTCCGTCGCCTGGTCCTCCACGGCGGGGTTCCACCAAGGGTCGAAATGGATAACCATGTCGGCACCCGTGAGGTTCAGGCCCGTGCCGCCCGCCTTCAGCGAGATGAGGAAAATGGGCGCACCGCCCGCGTTGAACGCCTTGACGAGCTCGAGCCGCTCCTGCGCAGGTGTACTGCCGTCGAGGTAGCTGCACGTGAGCCCCTCCGTGGCGAGGCGCGCGCGGATACGCGCGAGCATCTGCGTGAACTGCGAGAAAATGAGCAGACGATGCCCACCTGCCAGTGCCTCCGTCACGAGCTCCACGAGCTGGTCCAGCTTACCCGAGCCGCCCTCCCAGCTTTCGAGGAACAGCGAGGGGTCGCAGGCAATCTGCCGCAGGCGCGTGAGGATGGCGAGGATGCGCAGCCGCCCCTCGTTGAAGCCGTGCTCGGCGAGTGTCTGCGCGAATTCCTTCTGGCTCTGCAGGAAATAGGCCTTGTAGACCTTGGCCTGCTTCGTTGTCATTTCATTTAACAGGCGCGTCTCCACCTTGTCAGGCAGCTCCGTGAGCACATCCTTTTTCAGCCGCCGCAGCACAAACGGTTGAATGCGTCGCCGCAAATCAATCAGCTCACGCTGCGCGTGCGCGGACGGCTCGCTCGTGTCACCCGCAGCGAGCTCACGCTCGCGCACGATGGGGATTTCATAATGCTGCTTGAACTGGCGGTGGTTGCCGAGATAGCCCGGCATGAGGAAATCGAAAATCGACCAGAGCTCCGTCAGCGTGTTTTCAATCGGCGTGCCCGTGAGCGCAAACCAGCCCGTGGCCTGCAGGCGCTTTACGGCGCGCGCATTCTGCGTCTCCGGATTCTTGATGTGCTGTGCTTCGTCGAGAATGACGTAGTGGAAACGGTAGCTGCCGTACAGCTCAATGTCGCGCTTCAGCAGATTGTACGTCGTGACCACGATGTCGACGGGCGCGGCGCAGGCGGTGGCTAGCTGGGCCTGCCTCTCGCGCTTCGTGCCCGCGATGACGGCCACCTGCAGCTGCGGCGCAAAACGCTGCACCTCGTCCTGCCAATTGTAGACGAGCGACGTTGGTGCCACAACGAGCGAGGGCGGCCAGCTCGTATTGTCCGCCTGTGCAGCCTGCTCCTTTTGCGCGAGCAAAAAAGCCGTGACTTGCAGCGTCTTGCCGAGGCCCATATCGTCGGCGAGAATGCCGCCAAAATGGTAGGACGCGAGCTGCGACAGCCATTTAAAGCCCGTCACCTGATAATCGCGCAGCACACCCTGCAGGCTCGCAGGCACGATGGCCGGCGCGAGCTGTGGCTGGCGGATGTCACGCACGACCTTTTGGAACGCCTGACTGCGTGCGAGGTCCAGACGCGCATCCTCCTGCGCGAGTTCGTCGAGATACAGCGCCTGCGAGAGCGGCTTCACCGCCTTGCCGTCCACGAGGTCGGCCTGCGTGACGCCCGCCTGCGCCGTGAAATCAGCGAGCGCCGCGAGCTGCTGGTCCTGCAGCGTGAGGAAAGTGCCGTCCTTCAGCCGGTGGTAGCGACGGCGCTGGCGGTAGTCGCTGAGGATGTCCATGAGCTCCTCCACGTCCAGCCCGCGCGAGTCAAAGGTGATTTCCAGCAGATTGTCATCATTCACACTCACGCCCGTACGCACATGCGGCACGTGGCGCACGGGATTGCTCAGCACCGTGTCGGCATAGAACACGGCCACATGCGCTGGCAGTGCGGGCACGGCCTCCGTGAGGAAGTCGAACGCCCTGTCTGCGTCCGGCTGCACGTACTGGTCGCCCTGCACGGTAAAGTCGTAGGCGACGAAAACATCCTGCACCTGCTGCTCCGCCCGCGCGTCGCGCACGAGCAGTTTCTCCTGCCCGTACATAGGCCGCTCGCGCAGCGGATTGAATGTCAGCGTATCATAGCGGAACAGCGGCTGCACGGCGATGCCATCTTGATAGTATTCAATATAGAGCTCCACGGCCAGCGGCACGCGCAGAAATGTCTGCGCAAAGCTGCGGTCGACCTGCACGGCCGCCGTGTCCTCCATACTCGGCAGTACCTGACTGAAAAAGCGCCCGAGCTCGTTCTGGTTCAGGTTGATGCGCGCCGTGAGATTGAACGTCTGATACAGCGGCCGCGCCTGCTGCGCAAATGTCGCGTCCGTGGCGTAGATAATACCCTGCTGGTAAATGTAGTGATAGTCCTCATCCAGCACGAGCCCCGGGTCACCCTGCAGGCGCAGGCGGCCGCCCGTCGCCGTCTGCTCTACGGCCACCTCTATCGCGGGGTTGCCCGCCGCCACGTGCACGTCCCCCACCTCGTCGCCGTCGATGCGCATGTCAAAACTCGTCTCGCCCATGATGCCGAGGAAACGATGGAACGCCGTCGGCGTAAGCTTGAATGCCTTGCCGCTGAACACGTAGCTCTTGTTCAGCGCGTGGTAGTACTGGAACGCACTGCTGTACGAGAGCAGCTCCGCCTCGCCCTCATAGGTCTCGCGCAGCATAGCCCACAGCGCCTGCGAAATGGCGTCGTCAAAAACGAGCTGCTCCGCGCGCACGCGCTGACTGCGTCCGAGCTCCCAGGTGCCGCCCTGCAGCACCGTGCGCACGAACTGCAGCAGATTCTGGATGACATAGCTGCGCCCTGACTGCAGGCGGAACTCCAGCCATTTCGTGACCTTGCCGTACTCCTGCTGCACCTGCAGGCGCGGCAGCAGGTGCACGGGCACGGGCGCCGCCGTCGCTGCGGGTGCCGCGTTCTCCGCATAGTATTTAAACAGGTGCGCGCTGGCCACCGAGGGCTGCTCCGCAGCCAGCGCCTCGCCCTGCGTCGCCTGCATGAGCGCCACGGCGTGGCGGCAGGCACCGAGAAACGTGCGCGCGGCCGGGCAGTCGCACGTATAGTGCTCCACATTCGCGCCGTTGCCGCTCAGCCGGATGCGCGGATGGTAAAACGTGCCGTTCGCGTCCAGCACTTTCGCTGCATAGACCGGCGGTTTCTCCTGCTCCTGCGTGAACTCCTGCACGGCGCCCTGCCGCGCTAGGCGCGTGCCCTGCTCGTAGGCCGCGTCACTGGCCAGCGAACGGATGACGATATCTTTCAGCACAGCCTGCTCCTTTCCTGCAGCCAAAACCACGGCTCGCGCCGCGTTTTTCGCGCCCCGTTTCTTGAAAGCGGGCCGCCCTCTATGCTAAACTGTGAATTGACCGCCCCAAACTGAACACGGGGCCGACAACTTGCTAAAACGTGCCCATTTCGCCCTTACAAAGCAAATTTTTCGGCACTGATAGTCAACGACTTATCCTATTATTGTAACATAAAAAGGCGGGCCGCGCCGAGCAATCTGCACTACGCCCCGCCATCAGAAAGGATTTTCCTATACTATGCTGCGTATCCTGATTGTCCGCCTCTCCGCCATCGGCGACGTGCTGCACGCCACGACTGTCGTGCACAATCTGCGTCAGTTCCTGCCCGACGCCGAGCTGACCTGGCTCGTGAGCCCGCCGGCCTCCACGATGCTGGAGCATAACCCCGACATCGACCGTCTGCTCATCTGGGACCGCCGCCCCACCGATAAAGCGGGCCTGCGTCACCCGCTGACCGCCTGGCGCGAACTCAAAAAAGCGCAAGCCGTGCTCGCGCCCTACACGTTTGACGTCGTACTGGACATTCAGGGGCTGTTCCTCACGGGCCTTTTGAGCAAAATGAGCGGCGCTCCGCGCCGTATCGGCATTCACGAGCGCCACGAGGGCAACCCGCTCTTTATGACGGAACTGGCGCCCGACATCGCGAGCCCCCATAAAATCCGTCGCTACCTCACGGCCCTGCAGCCGCTGGGCTTTGACGCCAAAAATTTCCGGCCCGGCATTGTATTGACGCTGCCGCCAGAGCTCGCGGACTTCGCGGCCACGTTCTGGCCCGTGCATGGCATTGACCCCACGCGGCCCATTCTCATGGTGAACACGCGCACGACCTGGCCCGACAAAAGCTGGGAGCCCGCCGCCTTCGGCGCGGCGCTGCGCGACCTGCCCTCCGAGGTGCAAATCGTCTTTTCCGGCGCACCCAACGACGCGCCCTACATTGCCGAGGCGCGCGCCGTGCTCGGCGACGTGCCGAACAAAGTCATCAGTATCGCGGGCGAGACGAGCCTCATGGAGTTAGCAGCCCTGTTCCGCTCGGCCACACTGCTGCTCACGGGCGACACCGGCCCCCTCTACATCGCCGAGGGCGTCGGCCTGCCCACGCTCTCGCTCTGGGGGCCCACGAGCCCCGACATCTACGGCCCGCTCACGTCAGGCCACACCTTCATCCTCAGCCCACATAGCTGCACGGCCTGCTGCAAAACCCGCTGCCAGCACCACACGAACGCCTGCATGCGCGCCATCCAGCCCGACATAGTGCACGCCAAACTCTGTGAGTTGCTCGAACAACTAAAAAGGAACCGTCAGGTTTGCTTCAACAAGAAGCCCATGTAAAGCGGCAACCTCAGAATAGCCCCGCTCCCGCCTATATTATAATCTCCGAGTTTGATTGCGCCGCCGACGTGATATTTTTCCGGGTGTTTTAGGATGGTCTTCGTGCTCTTCGTATCTCCCGTGGTAGCTTTGACCTCCACCAAGGTACTTTGCCCTCGCCAACGAATGACAAAATCCACCTCCAGGCCAGTGTCTTTATGATAATAATATAGGTGACGGCCCATCTTGGAGAAAATGTCTGCAACCAGATTTTCGAAAATAGCCCCTTTATAGCCAAACAGATTCCCCCTCAGGATATCCAGCTGGGTACCATCTTCCAGCAGGCTCACAAAAAGACCTGTATCCGCCATGTAAACTTTGAACACGTCATTCATGGCGTTGCCATCAAGCGGCAACTCCGGCAATTGCAGGTTGTAGCAGCGGACGATAATCCCCGCATCTTCAATCCACTGCAGACTGCCCAAAAATTCTGCCGCACGACCGCCTTTCTTAATAACCGCATACTGAAATTTTTTGTTCTCACGACTGAGCTGACGGGGAATCGACTGAAAACATTCTTTTATTTTCGACTTGTCACGCGCCTCGGCATACTTCACCATATCATCTTCATAGGCGTGCACGATGTCCCGCTGCAGTTGCAAAACCCGGTTCATTTGCCGGTGCTCCACGTAGTCCTGTACCACTTCCGGCATGCCGCCGACTACCGTGTACTCTAGCAGCAATTGCCGCAACTTCTTATGCAATGCCAGGGGCACCGGCGAGGCTGAGGCAAGACATTTTTGTAAAAGTTGCACGACAGGCTCGCCAATGCCGTTGGCCCAAAGAAATTCCTCAAAATCCAAAGGGCGCATTGTGAGTACGGTCTCATAGCCGACTGGCACAGAGCGCGGCTCTCCATAGCCCTTAACGCCTGATAACGAGCCTGTCGCGATTACATCATACCGCCCATCGAGCTTAAAGAATTTCAAGGCTGTCCGCGCCTCAGGGCAGGCTTGAATTTCATCAAATACCAACAAAGTCTTGCCCGGTACCAGCAAAATATTCGGTGCGACGATAGTTGATAACAACAGCATAAGATGGTCTACCGCCAGCGAGCCCGCAAAAATATCCCGATAATCCGGATTCTCCAAAAAATTGAGATACACAACTGATTCGTAGTTTTCCTTGGCAAACGCCAACACGGAGTACGTCTTGCCACATTGACGGCAACCTTTTAAGACCAGGGGCTTGTGATTGGCCTCCGCTTTCCATTGGCGCAATTGTGCCTCCATCTTCCTTTTGAGCACCACACATCCCTCCCTAAAAGGATAATAACTGGTCCTTTACATTTTTTCAAGGGAGTTTTCTGTTGTTATTACATTTTTTCCAGGGAATTTAGAAGTTATACAACACTTTTCAGCATTTTATCCAAAACTAAACAAAAAGCGGCGCCGTTACCAGCGTCGCTACTTTCATATATGCATACATGGCGCGCAAATCCGCCTCAGCCTGTTTAGCTACGGTGACTGCATACGTTATCATAGGCCATAATCCCGTCTAATGTCAGCAAAATGGTCATATTATAGCCATTGGGCCTGACAACAGCAATACAATCGTTACAATCTTATTTCAGCCCCGCCGCTATGGTCATGTCGTGGGCATTCTGGGCGGCGGTTTTCAGCGGGTCGAAGGCCTTGATGGCGGCGGCCTGCTGCTGTTTGTTCGCGCAGAGCACGAGCTCGACGCGGCTGCCCAGCAGGCGTTTGGCCTGGCGGAACACGAGCCAGAACTCACGGCTCCAGGCAACCATGACGTAGGACTCGGCGAGGTCGCTGTGCGCGGCGTTCAAGAGCTCCGCGACGGACGGGCTGGCCTGCTCGCTGCCCGGCACGATGATGTTGATGCCCGCCTCCTCGAGCTCCTTGGCCTGCACTTTGTTCTCGGCCACGGCCGCGAGCGCGACGGGCATGAGGGCATCGTGCACGCCTAGCGCGTGGCTCTCGCTCATATTGGTGACGTGGATGTCCCTGAGCGGCCCCCAGCCCACGGCGCGCTCCAGCAGCTGGCCCACGTGGTCCGTATGCACGTGAATGCTGATGTAGCGGTCCTCGCGCTCCACGAGCGCAAACGAGGAGAACTCGTGCAGCTGTTTCTCCAGCGCCGGCACGTTGATTTTCGCGTTGCGCACGAGCAGGCGCACGCAGTAGGGACGGACCTTGTCGTCGACGGGATTTGGCAGGCCGGGCTGGCGCGCATTCAGGCCGAGCGACAGGCTCACAGCCGGTGAGACGAAATTGCCGTCGAGGCCCTTGAGACAGCCCTCGAGGAACGTGAACATGATGCGCGGCCCAACCTCCGTCTGGTCGTGGTCCGCCAGTGCCGCCCGACCCGAGGCGATAGCCGCCTGCAGGATTTCCGTGATAGGCTTGTTCGCGCGCACGGCGTGATAGGCGCCCTTCGCCACGGCGCGCGCCGAAGCGATGAACGGGCTCTCCTGCTGCTCCGGTATCACGCGCTGCGCGTAGAGGATGCCGTACTGGAACGCCTTGCCGAACTCCGACGACGTCGCATCCTGCTTGCCGAGCAGCCCCTTGCCGAGACCGCGGAACATCTGCGCTAGCACGACGCCCGCACTGCCGCGTGCCCCAAACACCGCGCCCGTGGCCGCCCGCCGCGCGAGACCGCCGATGCTGTCGTCCTGCACCTCGTAGAGCGCCATGATGGCCGCGCCCATCGTGCGCAGGATATGCGTGCCCGGCAACTGGCCACCGCCCTTGAGCGCATTCAGCTGCTCGTATTCCAGCAGGAATTCGCTGTGCGCGCCCGAGAGCATGCGCTTGAAATCGCTGCCTGTAATGACTTCCCGATTCTGTTCTGTCATGCTAACCACCCGTTTCCATTGAATTTTTTTGCAGAAAATGCGTGCAAAAAACAGGATTATATTATATATTTCGCGAAATGTTACCAATAACCTTTAAAATATTGTCTGAGCAAGGAGTTTTTTTATGCCAGAAAAAATAGAAAACACCACCACGCCCGCTGCACCGGCGAAACGCCGGCCCGGCCGTCCGCGTAAAACACCGGCCCCGGCCGCAGAAGCGGCGGCCGCCAGCACACCAGCCAGGTCCACGCGCCAGCGCCGCACGACGACGCGCAAGCCGTCCACACGCAAGACCACGCCGCGCAAAAACAGCACGCCGCGCGTGCATCATGACTACCTGTTCGCACTCGACATCGGCACACGCAGTGTTATCGGCATCGTGGCCGAGCCGGGCAAGGACGGCCAGCTGCATATCGTGGCCACCGAACGCCAGGAGCACAAGACGCGCGCCATGCTCGACGGCCAGATTCACGATGTACCGCAGGTCGCCGCCGTCATTCAGAACGTCAAGGACGCGCTGGTCAAGGATACGGGGGCGCTGCACTCTGCTGCCGTAGCCGCCGCCGGCCGCGCGCTCTACACGATGACCGCCGAGGCCGAGGTGGAGGTCAACGGCCTCATCACGGCCGAGCAGCAGCGCGACCTCGATTTTGCGGGCGTGCAGGCCGCGCAGGCCAAGCTCACGAAATCGCACGCCGTCGACGACCCGACGCGCTACTACTGCGTCGGCTACAGCACCATCCGCTACCTGCTGGATGACGTGCAGCTCAAGACGCTCGTGGGCCAACGCGGCCACAAGGCCAAGGCCGTCGTCATCACGACGTTCCTGCCGCGTCAGGTCATCGACTCCATGCAGTCGGCCCTGCACTACACGGGCCTCGAGATGCGTGCGCTCACGCTGGAGCCTATAGCGGCCATCAACGTGCTCATCCCGCCCACGATGCGCCACCTGAACCTCGTGCTCGTCGATATCGGCGCGGGCACATCCGATGTAGCCATCACGAAAAACGGCTCCGTCGTGGCCTATGGCATGGTACCGCTCGCAGGCGATGAAATTACCGAGGCCATTTCGCAGAAATTCCTGCTCGACTTCAATGTCGCCGAACAGATCAAGCGTCAGGCTAGTAACGGCGAGGACGTGAGCTTCGCGGACATTCTCGGACAGGAGTACCAGCTCAAGGCTGAAGAGGTACTCAAGCCCATCATGCCGAACATCGAGAACCTCGCGGGCGCCATCGCAAAGCAGATTCTCGAACTCAACGGTGACGCGCCGCAGGCCGTCATGCTCGTGGGCGGCGGCGCCCTCACGCCGCATTTACAGGAGTGTGTGGCCGGCGCGCTCGGCATGCCGGAGAACCGCGTGGCCGTGCGCCGTCCTGGTATCGTCGACGGTATCACCGACATTCCCGAGGAACTGCACAGCCCCGACGCCGTGACGCCGCTGGGCATCCTGAAAATCGCCTCGCTGAACACGCTGCATTTCCTCTCCGTCTACGTCAACGGCGAAGAGGCCAGCCTGTTCAATTTCCGCGAGCTCACGGTCAGCGACGCGCTGCTCAACGCGGGTATCAACCTGCGCGAATATAACGGCCGCCCTGGTCTCGGCCTCATGGTCAACGTCGGTGGTGAACGCAAATCGTTCCCCGGCTCGCTCGGTACGCTGGCGAAAATCACGCTCGACGGCGCCGAGGCAGACCTCGACAGCGTCGTACACGACGGCAGCCAGATTACCATAGAACGCGGCACGGACGGCGCAGCGCCCGTCGTGCGCCTCAGCGACCTCGTGACCACAACGCCCGAGTTCACCGTCTACATCAACGGCCGGGAAAAGCACGTGAGCCAGGCAGCCACGGTCAACGGCAAGCAGCAGCCCGCTGACTACCAGCTGCAGGACGGTGATGTCGTGGAGAACCGCGAGTTCCATACACTCGGCGAGGTTCTGAAGGCCGCGGGCTACCCGCCGACAGGCCGCCAGATACACTATACGCTGAATGACAGCGCGGCCACGCATACCTGTGCACCGGAAATCCTGCTCAACGATGCCCCCACTGCCATCTCCATGCCCGTGCATGAGGGCGACCATATCGAGTACAGCGTCGACGAGGCGCCGAAACTCAGCACCGTACTTGGCCTCTCTGACCTCGATACGGATATCACCATCTACTATAATAACACCGAGTACAAAATCCCCGCCGCCAGCCTCACGCTCACGGTCAACGGACGCAAAGCCAGCGCGGGCACGCTGCTTGACGAGGGCGCAGACGTACATTTCCAAAAGAGTGAACGCCACGCCACAACGGTCAGTGAGGCGCTCGCAGCCATCAATTTCCAACCGCCGGCTGCCACAACACGCGTGAAATTTGACATCCTCGTCAATGGCCTGCCCGTCGACTTCACGGCGCCCATCAAGAACGGCGACAACCTCGAGGTGAAATTCACCTCCCTCGACCAGCCAGCACAGACGGCAAATACGGCCGCTACAACAGCGACAACCACCGCCGCGCAGCAGCCAAAAGGCATCTCCGGTGTCCCCACGCTCGCGGCCATCAACGCGGGCATGGCCCAGCCAGCCCGTCCGAGCGCGACACCTGCCACCACCGCGGCCACGCCTGCACCGACCGCAGCGCCGTCACCACAGCCTGCTGCCGCAGCGCCACAATCCACCGCCCAAACGCCAGCAGCACAGCCGGCCCAGCCTGGTGCCGCACCACACGTCTCGCCGTTCGCACGCTTCGGCATCAGCCAGCCGCCCACAACGCCGCCGCAAAAGCCCATCCCCTACATCCCGGGCATGCCGACGCCGCCGGACAAGCATTAAAATCGCGCTTAAGAGCAAATTTTTCTTGCATTAACCGGCCAAAACATGTATCATTATTTTATGTGTCAACGAGGAAATCAATTCAGCATCAACCCAGCGCATTGGTTTCACCCGTGGTCATAACCACGTAATCTTGGAGGTGAACATCAGATGGCAGTACCTAAGCGTAAAATGTCCAAGGCCCGCCGCGATCAGCGTCGCGCCAACTGGAAACTCACTGCTCCGGGCTACGTTGCCTGCCCGCAGTGCCATGAGCCGAAAATGCCTCATCACGTATGCCCTGAGTGCGGCTACTATGACGGCAAAGAGGTCGTAGCGGCAGCTGAATAAGCCGCTGCTTTAATGGCTCCACGTGAGTCTGACAAACAGGCAAAATGACGGCTCCCGCTTAGGCGGGGGCCTTTTTGCGTGCAAGGATACACGGAGAATTAGCTATGATACACATAAAAAAGGACATATGACATTGACCACGCGGCTCGTAACACTATAAAATACAAGGTAAATACGCTATAGTAATACCTATATCGATAGGAGGAGCAGTTCATGAAAAGAACGATTCGCAAGCATATCGCGCAGCGCCTGCTGGCAGCGGCTGTTTTGGCCGGGGCCGCCATCTGTGGGCAGGCTTTGACGCCCGACCAGGCCTGGGCCGCCGAAAAGGTTGCCCACATCGGCCAGGTGCAGGGCGCGGCCCAGTACTCGCCCTATGTCGGCAAAGATGTTGAGGTGCAGGGCGTCGTGACGTTCCGCGCCGGTGCGAGCAGCTTCTTTATCCAGGACCCTGAGGGCGACGGCGACAATGCGACCTCGGACGCCATCATGGTCTACGCGCCGGATGCCAGCTGTGGTATCGGTGACCTCGTGAGCGTCAGCGGTGAGGTCACCGAGTATTTCAACGCCGGCTACCGCGAGAAAAAGCAGACCGACCTGCCCGTGACGGAAATCAAGGCCGACAAGGTCAAGGTTATCAAGAGCCTCGGCCGCGCTGGTCTGCCGAAGCCTATCGTGTTGGATAAGGACCGCAAAATCCCACGCAAAACCATCGACAGCGACGGCCTGAAAGTGTTCAACCCGGATAAGGATGCCATTGACTTCTGGGAGTCCATCGAAGGCATGCGCGTCTCCATCGAAAACGCCAAGGTGCTCGGCCCGCAGAAATACGCCGACGTCTGGGTCGTGCCCGGCACGCACGAGGGTCCGTTCAACAACTGCGGCGGCCTCTCCATCGCGGCGGATGACATGCACCCTGAGCATGTCTGCGTCTACCTCGCGGGCGACGGCGGCAAACAGTACCGTGCCAAGGCAGGCGACCACTACGACCAGCCGATTACGGGCGTCGTGAGCTACGCGTTTGGCAACTATCAGGTCATGACGCTCGCCAACCAGATGCCGCCCATCATTGACGGTGGTCTGACGCATGATTTTGACAAAACGAAGATTTCGCCGGCGGCAGAGAAACTGCTCATCGCCTCCTATAACATTGAGAATTTCTCCAAAAAATACACCTCGCCGACGAAGGTGAACCGCCTCGGCCAGTCCATCGTCAACGACCTGCACAGCCCCGACATCATCACGGTGCTCGAGCTGCAGGATAATGACGGCAAAGACGACAGCGGCAACACGGATGCCAGCCAGAGCGGCCAGTGCGTCATCGATGCCGTCAAGGCGGCCGGCGGCCCCGAGTACAAGCTCGTGAACATCAACCCCGTGGATAACGCCGACGGCGGCCAGCCGGGTGCGAATATCCGTGTGGCCTATTTCTACAATCCGGCGCGCGTGCAGCTGAAGTCTGGCGCGCCCGAGGGCAAGACGACGCAGAACGTGCAGTGGCAGAACGGCCACCTCACGCTCAATCCGGGCCGCATTGAACCGCAGAACGAGCTCTTTAACTACACGCGTAAATCCCTCGCCGCCGAGTTCACCTTCAACGGCAAGGACATCACGCTCATCGCCAACCACCTGAACTCCAAGCGCGGCGATGACACGCTCTACGGTCAGCACCAGCCCGTGCAGCTACGCTCCGAGGCGAAGCGTCTCCAGCTCGCGCAGGTCATCCGTAAGTTCGTGGACACGGGCCTCGCACAGGATCCGACGAAGAACATCATGCTCATGGGCGACTTCAACGACTTTGAGTTCTCCCCCGTCATCAAGACGCTGGAGGGCACGACGCTCACAAACCTCGTCGGCAAGCATGATGCCGCGGACCGCTACTCCTATTTCTACGGCGGCAACAATCAGATTCTCGACAATATCATCGTGTCGAACAACCTCGTGCCGCATTGCACGTTCGACATCGTGCACGTCAACTCCCCGTTCATGGCAGACGATCGCGTCTCCGACCATGACCCGCTGCTCGTGCAGGTAGACCTGCCGTGAGCATAGGCTGAACCACATAGTGAAAAGAACAGTCCCACCATGAGGGCTGTTCTTTTTATTTCCTGCCTATCTGTATCATGCTATAATGGGACCAGCAAATGAATTGACATCAACTGTCACCGGCCGCGTTCAAGCATGCTCCGCGGCCAGGGAAAGGAATTATCCATGATTACGAAAGAACTTATCGCGCGTATCAACGCACTCTCGCGCAAACAGCGCAGCGTCGGCCTCACGCCCGAGGAAAAACAGGAGCAGACCGAGTTGCGCCAAACCTACCTCGCCGGTATCCGCGGCCAGCTGAAAGGCATGCTCGACAACATAGAATTTGTCGACGCCGCCCCGAGCTCTGTGCCACCACAGGTCCTGCGCACCGAGGAAATCGCCATCTCCTTGCGCCGTACGCTCAAAAAGCATTAAGCTTTGGGCAAAGCCGAGCGATTTTCGCCAGGCTTACGCTTTTTATATCGAGGTGAGGTTGTATGCATATCCCCAGGCGGTATTTAGCTATTTTACTGGTTTATGCCTGGATGTTGGCGGTGCTGAGCGGGGCCATTTATGCGTATTATACCTGTGTGACGCAGCTGACAACAGGGACTACATCGCAGGCGGGCAATGAGGTCCAGACGCTCGATGCGCGGGCGGCGGCCATCGTGGCGCAGATGTCGCTCGAGGAAAAAGTCGGGCAGCTGGTCATGATTGGCGTGCACGGCACGGAGCTCACAGATGACAGCCGCTTCATGCTCAGCCAGTATCACATCGGCGGTGTGATACTCTTTGATCGCAATCTCGTGAGCGCGGCGCAGACGCAGGCACTCACGGCGCAGTTACAGGGCTATGCGCAGGGTGAGGCCGGGCAAAAGGTGCCGCTGCTCATCGGTATTGACGAGGAGGGCGGCGCTGTCGTGCGCGGGCGTAACTTTATTGCGCCACCGCCTGCTGAGCAGGAACTCGGACAGACAGGCGACCCGCTGGCCGCCGCGCGCAGTGCCGCACAGGTTGGGCGGACGCTCAAAAGCCTCGGCTTTAACGTGAATTTTGCCCCCGTGGCTGACGTCGGCTCACCGCGCGGGCGCGCGTTCGCCACGGACGCGGCGCAGGTGACGGCCTTTGTAGAACAGGCGGCTGCAGGCTACGAACAGGAGGGCCTGCTCTACGCACTGAAGCATTTTCCCGGCATCGGCAAGGGACGCGTGGATTCGCACCTTGAGGTCTCAACCGTCGACGCGCCGCTGGCTACGCTGCAAAACGAAGACCTTATGCCGTTCCAGCGCGTCATCACCACGCGGCCGCCCGAGAACTATTTTGTACTCGTCTCGCACCTCATTTATCCCGCACTGGACGCCACGCACAGCGCCAGCCAGTCGCACGCCATCATCACAGGGCTCCTGCGCGGCCAAATGGGCTATCAGGGCGTCATCATCACCGACGATATGGAAATGGGCGCCGTAGCGAACCACGCGAGCTACCGCGAGCTCGGCGTCAACGCCATACAGGCTGGCGCGGACATCGTGATGATCTGCCACGAGTACGCGCACGAGCAGGAGGTCTACCTCGGCCTGCTGGCGGCGGCCCAGCAGGCCATGCTCAGCGAGGCGCAGATTGACGCTGCCGTGCAGCGCGTCGTCAAAGCGAAGTTGGCGCATGCATTTTAAAATCATAGCCTAAATGCGCCTTCATTTTAGAAATAGTTTGCCTAATCAACATTATAATCTCTCTCTTTTGGCAGCTGTTACGCGATTGGCAGCTGCTCTTTTTTCATAAAAGAGGTCCAAAATGTGTCCAAAAAGCTTTTCTACTTCGTTTGGGGCATAATAAAAGGCCTCGCACCTTTACGCGCGAAGCCTTGAATTTACATGGCAGAGAGGGTGGGATTCGAACCCACGGTGGCTCATCACCACACTTGATTTCGAGTCAAGCACCTTCGACCACTCGGACACCT
>ONCF01000089.1 GCA_900316275.1 uncultured Veillonellaceae bacterium | reverse complement strand
GAGCTACTTCCGCATTGGAGGCGACATTCAGAATCGAACTGAAGATAGAGGATTTGCAGTCCTCGGCCTTACCACTTGGCTATGTCGCCATCTCTATATAAAAGCTGTTAATTGCACATGGAGCGGAAAACGAGGCTCGAACTCGCGACCCCCACCTTGGCAAGGTGATGCTCTACCACTGAGCTACTTCCGCATAATGGCGACCCGAATGGGACTTGAACCCATGACCTCCGCCGTGACAGGGCGGCATTCTAACCAACTAAACTACCGGGCCACTCGCTGTAAACGCCTTTTGCGTAACAACAGATATTATTATAAAGAAAACCCGCGGGCCTGTCAACCTTCCCGCGGGAATTTTTTCTCATTTGTTTGCCAGGGCACAGCCAAAACGGCCCTGGCAAGCCTTTTGCCAGCGTTGCCACTGAGCAACAGGCCGTAGCCAAGCACTGCCTCAGCCCTGCATATCGTCGTGTACTTCGGAGAAGTAGATGACCGTCACCGTGTCCTCGAGCGTCACGTGGCGCTGGTGCATGCGCTCGAAATCCGCCACGAGATCCTCGCGCGTGTTGATGCCCGGGTCCTGATGCTCGAGGTCCTCGCTCGTGAGCGTGGCCATCGTCTTGACGCGCACCTTGTCGATAATCGCGTTGTAGAGCTTGTGCTTCGGCTCATACTTCTTGCCCACCGTCACCCAGACGATGGAGTGCTTCGGATAGAGCCCGCTCACGTCGCCGAGCTTAATCGTGCAGTTCTTCGTGCGCTCCATGAGCATCTTCTTGTGCTTCGCCGTCTCAAAATTCAAAGCCATCATCGTGACACCACTCCTTAGTATGTACCTACATTTTATGTACCTACAATTATGACGTAAAACCTCTATACTGATGCCGCCTCTCCCGGTGGCTATAATCAGCTGCTATAAAAGTTTATATTCCTCAATTCTACCCATAGCCCGCATTTTCCTGCCTGCCACCCGCAATTTGCCCCGCCGCCGCGAAAAAAGTCCACTTTTGCCTGTCTTTTTCCACAAAGTATGTTAGAATGGTAGGCAGTCAAAACACTTGAAGGAGGAAATTCACCATGCGCAAAATCATCAAGATGTTTCCGCTTATCGCACTCCTGCTGCTCGCCTGCTCGCTGCCGGCTTTCGCGGCTGAGGCACCGCAAAAGCCTATTCTCACGGTTGATGGCTCTGGGCAGGCCACGGCGACGCCGGACAAGGCCACGGCCGTCATCGGCATCACGACGCACGCCAGTGACGCAGCGAAGGCACAGAACGACAACGCCTGGACCGCGAGCCAAATTCAAAAGGCCATAAAGGCGCTCGGCGTGCAGGCCAAGGACATGCAGACGACGGATTACTCTTTCCAGCCAACGTACCGCGAGGACCAGAACCGCCGTCACGAAATCAACGGCTACACCGTGAACAACAGCATCGTCGTGACCATCCGTGACCTTGCGCTCACGGGCAAGGTCATCGACGCTGCGCTCAGCCACGGCGCGAACGAGGTCAGTTCGCTCTCGTTCGGCGCGAACGACACGCACGCCGTGCAGCAGGCTGCACTCAAGGCCGCCTGCCTCGACGCGCGGGCGAAGGCCGACATCATCGCCCAGACGCTTGGCCGCCGCATCGTCGGCATCCAGAACATCTCCGAGAGCACGAGCGGTCTCAGCGGCCGCCGCTACAACGGTCCCATGCTCGCTATGGCGAAAATGGACGCTGAGACGCCCATCGCCACCGGCACGCTGAGCATGAGCGCTAACGTACACATTGACTTTATTCTCGGGGACTAAGGAGCTACATTACACATGCCAGACACACAGACCGCTGCGCCCGCGCGCAAGCCGCGCCTCGCCGCCATTGAGTACATCCGTGGCATCTCCATGGTGGGCGTCATCGCCATCCATATCGGCTCGCAGTACATCGTCAACACTTCGGCCAATCTGCACCTCGTGGCACTCATGGAGATTGTCTCGCGCTTCAGCGTGCCGATTTTCTTCTTCATCTCGGCCTTTGGCCTGTTCTACAATCTCGATATGCAGGCCAAATTCGACTACGGCGCTTTCCTGCGCAAGCGTTTCAAGGCCGTACTCATTCCCTACCTCGTGTGGTCCGTTTTCTACTTATTGCACGACGCTGTTTTCTATCATACCGGCTTCCCGGACCCCATAAGACTCGGCGGGCTGCTGCTGTTCGGTGCGGCGAAATATCAGCTGTACTTTCTCGTCATCCTCATCTGGTTTTATCTGCTCATGCCGCTCTGGATCTACTGGGTACAGCGTATCGGCCCGAAGGGCTTCGCGGGGCTGCTGCTCGCGCAGATTGCCTTTGACTACTGGTCGAGCTACAGCGTGGACTTCAACATCTTTGTTTATGGCCTGCCCGATGACTCGTTGCTGAAGCCGTTCCTCATGTACCGCCTCAACTATTGGGTTGTGCATTACCTCTTTATCTTTATGTTCGGCGGCTGGCTTGCACTGCACATGGAGCAGTTCTATGCCTTCATGCGCGAGAAGCGGCGCTTCATCACGCTCGTGTTCTGGGCCTCGCTCGGCTCGCTGCTTTGGTACTATTATCACCTCATCTATAAAGAGGGCTACACGGCACTGGAAGCCATCAATACGGCTCACCAGCTTTCGCCTGAGGGTATCTTCTACACGCTCGGCGCCTCGCTGTTCTTCTTTACAATTTTCACCTATCAAAAATATCCACAGGCGCTCAATCCGCTGCTGCATGTCTTAGGCAAACATTCCTATTTCGCCTACCTCGTGCACCCGCTCTTTATCGGCTATATCGCGCAGTATCTCGAGACGCGCGGCATCATCCTCACGGCACCGCTAACCATCGCCATGTTCTGCGTCGTGCTCGTGCTCAGTGTCCTCGCGGCCATCGCCTGCCGCCGTCTGGGTCAGTATATACCTATCATCAACATTCTGACCATCGGCTCTTTCCCTCGAAAAAAGAAAGCATAAATGCTGTTTGCACGCTAAGGCGAACACGACGAAAGGCAAGGTGCCTCCCCCTTAGGAGTTCACCTTGCCTTTTCGATTTCCCTTCAATTTTGTTGGTTTTAATCAATCGTCTAAACTTTATTGCACCCAAGCTACTTTAGTCGTCCCAGTAAGGCCCGTTACCGATGATGATGGTGCCGTAGATGGCGCCGGAACCACCGTGAGCAGTGGCGTGCGGGATGCGCGTGGAGAGGCGCAGCGGCGTGTCCGTGAGCCAGGCGGTGGCGAGTACGGCATCGTCCTTAATTTTACGGTAGTCCTTGCGCGCGATTTCCGCCTTGTAGACCTCGCTTTTATGCGCGGCGATGGTGGACGAGGTCAGCGCCTGGGTGAAGGCCGTGCCGTCCGACCAGTGCCAGAGCGCCTTGCCGTTGTCGTCGAGCAGCGCAAAGTCGTAAAACTGCCCGTCACGGTGCGCAATAGTATAGGCCGCGTCACCGTTGTTCGTGACCTTGAGCGTGAGGTAGAGTTTGCCGCCGCGCTCGCGTACAGTGAGCTCCTGAATGACCTGCCCCTCGGTGACGGCGGCGTAGCTCTCCACGGCCTCGTTGGTCGTGCTACCGTTGCTGGAGCCGCCCATGGGCAGCGTAACGCCAATGCCCGTGCCGAGCCGAGCCTCAGCCTGCGGCGCGGCAGTGAGCAGGCAAAAGGCGGCCACGGCGCCGAGCAAGGCTGTGTGACGAAAAAAACAATGCATCATAGCAATCAACTCCTATAAAATTATACGCTGGCTGAAGAAAAGCGCATTGCAGGCATAACTAATTCGCTGGGAAGGTAACCGGCACGGCAAGATGTCGTCAATAGATAGGTTCTGACTCTTGCCAAGTGCCTGCTTTGCTCCTATTATAGGACACAGAAGTGAGTGCTACAAGCATGTGGAGGTTAAGGCACCATGAATAAATGGCAGAAAATGTTCAGTATTGGCGTGGCTGTGCTGGGGCTGGGCGGAGCGCTGTGGCTGGCACAGCCGCCGGCCGCTGAGGCGGTGCAGATCAACTGGTCGCAGTGGCGGCTCATGGAACCGGATGGGGCACAATACGAGGCGGAGGCTCTGTCTACGCGGCAAAGCCCGTATTTTTACCGCACGGCGGACGACTGGCTCGGCTTTGCCGATGTGGCGACGGGTACGACCTCCAAACACTCCAAACATCCGCGCTCGGAGCTGCGCGAACTCAACGGTCAGGGCCAGCGCGCCTGCTGGCAGCCCGAGGGGCGGCATACGCTGACCTGCTATCTGCGCGTCATGCAGGCCGACTCGCGCAACGTGGTCATTGGCCAGGTCTACAATATGACCAACGGCATCCCCATCATCACGCTCGGCTATACACCTGAGAACAAGCTGGGCGGCAACCTGCGCGTGCTCTACGAGACAGAGCGCGGCCACGGCCATTCGACGCCGCTGGCCACCTATATCCCGCTGGGCGAGCCCTTCCAGTACCAGCTGTGTGAGGAGGACGGCGAGCTCACGGTACTTATCAACGGTGAGGTCGTCTATGAGCACGCCGTGACTGTGCCGGATAAGGTGTTCTATTTCAAATGCGGCAACTACGACCAGAGCGCCGTTGCCGGTGAAATGAGTGACAAAATCCTCTCGCGCGTGGAATTTCAAAGTATCGACATCGAACACCCCACTGGCAGCGTGCTGGGAAAGTGAACTCTCATGATATGAGCTGGCTTAATAGCATTTTCTTGCAAAATAACTTAAGCAGAGTAAACCGTTATGGCCTACTCTGCTTTTTTGTCTCTACATACTCAAAATGTTGAAATACGGCCGCAGTTTCGTGCCGCCGGTACCGGGGACGTCCGTGCCGTCGGGGTTCTTCACCGGTGGCCGTGCCGGGTCTGCTACGGCGATGAGCTCTGGGCGGTAGCGGTAGCGGTCCTGCACCTTGCCACCTTTGAGCTCCGTCACCATGATGGTGCCGTCCGGCATCAGGCGGCGCGTCGTCGTGCGTGCGCTCTCCCGCAACTCCTGTGCCCGCGCCTCCTCGCGCGCCTCAGCCCGCTTCTGGAGCTCCTGGCGCACATTCTCTGTGTCCGTCAACTCCGCCATAATCGCGTGGAACGACTCCTCCGTCGTGCCGCCCTGCCGCGTCTCGCGCTCCAGCACCGTTTCGCCCGACTTTACCTGCTGTATCTCCATCTCGTTCACCTCCTCCATTTTTTACCGTCACTATATCTATCGTCAGAAAAATTCCTCTACTAAAGCCCGTTGCGAAAATTCGCCAGTGCACATAAAAAGACGCTGCTCACCTGTTGTACAACAGCTCAGCGTGGATTTTATTTTTCCATAGCTGCTGTTTATCATCTGTTTATCATCCGACACCATGCATACGATATAATGGACGAAAGCAATGGTAAAGGAGTGATTGGATGGCCAAGGATTATCAGCCGCTGTGGCTGCGGCGGCCGCAGCGGCTGGCGAGCTATATCACCGCGGAGCGGCGCTGGCTGGTGCTCGTCACGCTGACGGGCTTTGCCTACAACATTGGTTTGACGGCCGGGCCTTATTTCGAGGGGCAAATGGCGCAATGTCTCGTGCACATCGCAGCTGGTACGGCGGCCTGGCAGGAGATGCTGACGCTAGCTCTGGTCTATCTTGGCGTCATGCTGCTCGTACAAAGCTGCCGCGCTCTGAAACGCTTCGGCGTGCGGCGCTTTGCCAACGATATGAGCCGTCACCTGCGCCTCGTGCTCTACCGCAGTCTGCTCGGCCGCTCACTGGACGAGACAGACACGGGCGAGCTCATGACCCGCGCCGTCGGTGATGTCGATATTTGCACGGAGGGCGTGCGCAAATTCCTCACGGAGCTGTTCGACACCGGCGTGGTCATGGTGGCCTATCTCGTCTTTCTCGGTCAATACGACCTGCGGCTCACTATTTACGCCTGCCTCAGCATCCCCGTGGCCTATCTCATCGCCCTTGGCGTCAAACGTCAGGTGGCCGTTGCCAGCCGCCGCGTACGCACGTGCGAGGCGCAGCTGACGACGGCCACGCTTGACCGGCTCATGCACGCGCTGACCTGGCGCCTCGTAGGCTATGAGTCGCGGCGCAATGCCGTCTATGCCCAACAGCTGCGCTCCTACGCCCGCACCTCCGTGCGCGCGGGGCTCTGGGAAAACGCTCTGCAGCCGCTCTACCGTATGCTCGCCGTGTTGGGCACGCTGCCCATCTTTTACCTTGGCGCGGCCTACGTGCAGCGGGGCTATTGGGACATCGCGGCTTTCACCGCCTTTTTCGCCTGCTATCTGCGCCTCGCGGAAAAGGCCTCCCACGGTGCGAAGCTCTTCAACGCCGTACAAAAAGCCCAGGTCTCCTGGCAGCGCATCAGGCCGCTGCTGGCCCTGACGCCGGAGCTGCCGCCGCGCGTGCCCTACGACCAGCCGCTCACCCTGGAGCTGCAGGACCTGGGCGTGACCCGGCAGGAGCAGACCATCGTGCAGCATCTGACGTGCACCGTACCCGCCGGTGCGACCGTCGCCCTCACCGGCCCCGTGGCCAGTGGCAAAACCACGCTGCTGCAGGTGCTGTCACGCGGTCTGCCCTACACGGGCCAGCTCTGGGTCAGAGGTGGCCAGCAGGCCACGGGCGCTGATACCACCCGGCAGCAGGTCCTGGCGCAGCTGGCTGGCGAGCGCCCTGCACCGCAGGCCCAGCTCATGGCTTGGCGCGACCTCTCCCCCGCGTTGCGGCGCAGCTGTGTCACCGCCCTGCCGCACGCGCACGGCTTTTTCTCCGGCACCATCCGCGACAATATCACGTTGGGAAAAAGCATCGACATTGCGCCCTATCTGGCCCTCGTCGAGTTGACGGAGGAAATCGCCGTCCTGCCCGCTGGTGCCGACACGCCGCTCCTCAGCGACGGCAGCCCGCTCTCCGGCGGTCAGCAGCAGCGCCTCGCCCTCGCGCGGACGCTCGCCCATGCCAGCAGTCTGCTCGTGCTCGACGAGCCGTTGACCGCATTGGACGCGGCAACCGCTGCGCGCGTCTTTGCCAATCTGCGCCGCTGGCAGCAGGGCCGCACGCTCATCCTCAGCACGCACCAGCTGACGCTCTGCCCGTCCTGCGACTACGTGCTGTATCTACAGGAGGGTACGGCCGTCTGGGGCCATTTCGCCGACGTCTGCGAGCAGAGTCCCGCCTTTGCCCGCCAGTACCATGAGCAGAAAGGGGATGAGCAGAATGCTTGAACGAATAACTGACAACAATACTGCTGCGCCCCTGCGTGACTACGTACGCGCCTACCGAGGCCGCTGCCTCGCCGTGCTGCTGCTCATCGCGCTGACGGCGGGGCTGGCCCAGCTGCCGCCGCTGCTGCTCGGCCACTTTGTCGATACGCTGACCGCCGGTACGCCGCTGCTCGGACTGGGGCTGGCCTGGCTCGCCCTGAGTCTGCTTGCCAACCTGATGGAAAGCGGCCAGAACAGTGCCATCGTCGCGCTCGGCCAGCATCTCATGTACGTGCTGCGCCACCACATGACGACCAAGCTCACGCGACTACCTGCTGACTACTACACGGCGCATCCGGCCGGTGAGACGAGCTCACGCCTGCTGAACGACGTCGATGCCGTGAACGTGCTCTTCACCGGCGGCATCGTGAACCTGCTCGCGAGCGCGCTGCGCCTCGTGCTCACACTCGGCATCATCTACTGGGTGAATGCCGCGCTCGGCCTGCTGCTCACCTGCGTGCTGCCTCTGCTCTACCTGTTCACACGGGCCTGCCAGCGGCGTGTACACCGGGCCCAGCTCGCCCAGCGCAGCGCTATCGATACGGTCTTTACGGCCCTGCACGAAACCGTACAGGACCTGCCCCTCATCCGCCAGCTCGGGGCCGAGCGTTTCCTCTACCGGCGCTATGCCGGTGCCATCACGCGCAGCTACCGCGCCACGGAGCAGACGAATTTCTTTGACTCCGTCTACTCGCCACTCATCAAGACGCTCACGGCTGCGCTTATCGCCGTAATGATGGTCCTCGCCGCCGGGGAAAGCACCCGCGCCGCCTTTGGCCTCTCCGTGGGCCAGGCCGTGGCCATGATGGCCTACATCATCGCACTCTTCGCGCCGCTCGAGGCGCTGGGCATGGAGATACAGCACATCCAGACGGCCACGGCCGCCCTGAGCCGCGTGCACGCGTTCCTCGCCCTGCCGGAAAGTCCAGTGACATCCCCAGCTCAGGCTGCAGTACCACTGAAGTCAAACACGGGCCTGATGTCTGCCGCACCAGTGCCAGCGACCGCCCCTGAACCGGCCGGAGGCTCCGACGCGCCAAACAACAGCACCGGCACCACTACGCCCGCCTGTGAGTTCCGCGACGTCTCGTTCCACTACGCGGACGGCGAGCCGGTACTGACACATTTTGACCTCATTGTACAGCCCGGCGAGCACGTCATCATCCACGGCCGCACCGGTGCAGGCAAGACGACGTTGTTCCGCCTGCTCACGGGGCTCTATGCGCCCACACAGGGCGAGGTACGCATCTCCGGTCAGCTAGCTGCGCAAATAGCGCCCGACCAGCGGCGGCAGCTGTTCGGTATCGTCGAGCAGGACTGCCCGCGCGTCGCCGGTACGCTGCGCGACCAGCTGACGCTAGCGCAGGGTGAAACAGAGCTGGCCGCCACATCAGTGTCGCGTAAGGCTGGCAAAACCGACGCAGCAGCTGCCTCACCCCTCCCCGACAGCGACCTCTGGGCCCTGCTGGACGTGACGGGACTCACGCGTGCCGTGCGCGGCCTGCCACAGGGACTGGATACACCTATCGTGGACGTCACATTCTCTATGGGACAGTGGCAGCTGCTCGCCCTCGCCCGTGCGCTCGCCGGTGATCCGCCGTTGCTGCTGCTCGATGAGTTCACAGCCCACCTCGACGCGGCCACTGCCCAGAGCGTGCTGCAGACACTCGAGCGCGTCGCCGCCCGCCGCACCATCATCGCCATCGCGCATAACGAGACCACACTCTCCCATGCCCGCTACATCGAACTGCCAGGAACGACTGCTTAAACCGACCCTCTTCCTACAGCATCCAGCCCCGCAGTCAGGGAACGCTTGCATCGGACAGTCCCACCAGCCTGTTCTGCTTCGTGGAAGCGTTTCCTTTTATTTTGTTCAATTTTCTTTGCTATATGCCCCGAAAAGGCGTATAATATACTGCGTATGTGTGAAATTACCTGCGCAATTTTGCCGGGCTCTATCAGGAAACGCTGACCGTAGTGTCAACATTTCCCTGGGACGTCAGACCGCGCAGACGCTAACCAGAAGGTGTAAACATGGCAAAAAAGTATTATGATTTGACCGTAGCCGGCGTGAAGCGCCAGCTGCCTATCCTCAACGTGACGGACGAACTGGCCATCGCGGGCTTTATCATGCTCGGCGACAACGAGCTCGTCGACGCCTGCGCCGCCGCGCTGGCGAAAAAAATCCCGGCCGGTACAGAGGTCATCCTCACGGCCGAGACGAAGGGCATCCCCCTCGCCGCCGAACTCGCGCGTCAGCTGGGCATGAAGCGCTTCGTCGTCGCGCGCAAGTCCATCAAGGCCTACATGGAGAACCCGGTCTGGGTCGACGATGTCTCCATCACGACGAAGGGCACGCAGAAACTCTGCCTCAACGACCCGGACATCGAGCTCATCCGTGGCAGCCAGGTGCTGCTGCTCGACGACGTCATCAGCACGGGCGGCTCCATGCGCGCCCTGCACGAGCTCACGGATAAATGCGGCGGCCACGTCATCGGCGAGGCCTGCGTGCTGGCCGAGGGCGACGCCGCCAAGCGCGACGACATCATCTTCCTCGAGCCGCTGCCGCTCTTCCCGGCGGAGTAAAATACTAACAACATAAAAGGCTATGACAAAGCACACAAAACTGCGCATTGTCATAGCCTTTTTTCTACACCTATTCCTGGGCTTTGAACGGCTCGGGAATAATTTTTTTGCACAAAAATAGGGCTGACGCACGTAAGTTACGTGCAACAGCCCCGTATTCATTGCAACGGTACAACCGCCAATTTCTTGCCCAACGGCGCTAAAAGCCTCAACAATGTCGAAATCTTTGGGGTAGAGGCTCCACTTTCCATGCGGGCAATAACTGGTTGCTTCACACCACTCAATTCCTCCAGTTGCTTCTGAGTAATGCCCTGTTCTTTGCGCGCTTCAATAAGTGCACAAATCAGCTCCACGCGTAAATCACTGGCAGCAATTTCCTCTGGCGTAAAAAGTTCACGTTCTACCTCTTCCCAGCTCTGTCCCACAGCTCCGTTGCCAACATTTGCTTGCTGTTTACTCATGACCAATCGCCCCTTTCCTGTAAATCCTTCAATTCGCGTTCTGCCTTTTCGATTTCACGTTGCGGAGTTTTCTGTGTCTTCTTCATAAACACATGCAGGAGGACGAACGAATCCTCATGCCAAGCAACAAACAGGATACGATCACGCAACGGGCGCAGCTCCCATATGTCACCGCGTAAAGGCTTCATATATGGCCGACCCGCAGCCTTGCCCAAACGACGCAAGACCTTGATGTAATCCTGTATTTTGCTCAACTTTATGCGACTGTCCTTATCCTTGCGCTGAGCCAACTCACGCATATATTCCAACACAGGTTGCTCACCTTGCGGATTACGATAAAAATGAATCTTATGCATGTTACCTCCATAAGTTATTATAACTCGCAAGTTATTATGATGCAAGTGCCGCTACCAGTTCCTGATACCGCTGCATGAGGGCGGCGACACAGGCGCTCTCGGTCATTTTCAGGTCGAAGCCGTAGGCGCGCATGACGGCGCGGTCGTTGGCGCGGTGTGCCTCTCTGAGCTCGCGCGGCATGAGCACGTCGTCGTAGAGGTCGGCGAGGCTGCTGTCGGGATAGAGCGCCCGCGCGTCGAGTATCCCCTGCGCCGTGCGCGCAATCTCCGCCCGCTGCGCCTCCGTCGGCGTGGGCCAGGGGAATGTATTGTAGACAATTCTGGCTGTATAACGATAGTCACTTTTGAGCCTCCCTGCAACAGTACGCATCCAAGCCATATGTACATTCGATGTCACTATACCGAACTCGTATGTAGTGGCATCTGGAATAATCTGAACCTGATTCGTTGGAATGGTAGTACCATCCAAAAATCCAATAGGTACATAGCGACGTCTTTCCGATGAAACTATAGGTACAACAATATATGCATCTGGGTTCATCGTATCTCTAAAGGTAGTCGGCGTATCGGCCAGTTTCCGTGCGCCAGCATCCTTCATAGCCAGACGAGCTTCGCGTACAGCTTTAACTCGCTCCATAACAAGTGGCATTTTACGGATTATATCAGGCGGCACATTTACCAGCCATAGCACATACCGTTTTGTATTGTTAATGAATTCATATCCCCCGACCAGCCTCTTGATATATTGCTTCGCCATCGGCTCTCGTCTGACAAAATCCACATATTCGTCTGCTTCAATTTTCAAGAAATTACCATCTACTGGCTTGTTACCTGCCACAATCTTTGGCACCCTGCAAAGCGGATTCACACGCGGCACAACTACCACATCAGGAGCAGCCAATAAATACGGATTAATATTAGGGACTTCTTGTGGAACTGACTTGTCGGTGTAAATTACTCGTCGAGTGGCTACGGCACAGCTAAAACCAATAATCACACAATGCACGTGGGCCTTATCACCTGACTCACTATTCCACACAAACGTACGATATGCAAAATCGACATGCACACCTAAAGCCATAAGCGGCGACCACAGAATACTTACTTGCTCACCTTGCGTAATAGAATTGGTTGAGACGAACGCGGCTCTTATTTGAGTTCCTTGCATATACCTAGTGGCCAACACATACCACGATGTAACGTAATCAAGGTTGCCATAGTTCCTTATGCCTTGGAAGACTGCTTTCATATCATCTTTTTGCGCCTCAGTCTGATACTTCATACCTACGAACGGCGGATTGCCAAGTAATTTCACGTTGTCATTGGGCGCCAGCACCTCGCGCCAATCCATCCGCAGGGCGTTGCCCTCATGGATATTGCTGTTGGTGTGCAGGGGCAGGAAATCCATTTCCTGATGGATGATGTCCTCTGTCTCGTGGAACATCTGGCTCTCGGCAATCCACATAGCCGTTTTCGCCACGCTCACGGCGAAGTCGTTAATCTCAATGCCGTAGAACTGCTGGATGCTGACCTGAATAAAGTCCTCCGTATCCTCGGCGAAGTCGAAACCGAGCACGCCCGTGCCGGATTTATCCGTGACGGTCTCGCGCAGGATGTCGTTCTCGAGACGGCGCAGACTCAGGTAGCTCTCCGTGAGGAAGTTACCGCTGCCGCAGGCGGGGTCAAAATACTGTCCCTGTGCGAGCGCGTGTTGGAGCTCCCGGAGCTTCGCCACGCGCGTTTTGAGCGTCTTGATGCCCATCGCCTCGCGGAACTGCTTTTTATAGTCGTCGAGGAACAGCGGGTCAATGACCTTGTGGATGTTTTCGATGCTCGTGTAGTGCATGCCGCCCTGACGCCTCGTCGCCGGGTTCAGCGTGCTCTCGAAGATAGCGATATCAGTTCTTTTCCATCTGCCCAGAAAAGAGCATCTCTAAGAGACACAGGATGGAGAATTTCCTTCTCTTTCTTAG
>ONCF01000083.1 GCA_900316275.1 uncultured Veillonellaceae bacterium | reverse complement strand
CTGATTAATAAGTTGGTCCAGATTGTCGTAGATTTTTCGTCTAGGCTAGGAAGGGACTCGCAGGCATAGCGGTGGCTATGCCGAGAGTACCTGACGACGGCTAGACGGAAAAGATGCGGCAAGATGGGCTGACGATTTAATCAGCGTTTCCCTAGGTTTGCGGGCGTTCCATTAGCGTGCCGCAGAGGAGGATTTACGTGATGTCAGAGAAGAAACCCTTTTATATTACGACGCCGATTTATTACCCGAGTGCGAAGCTGCATATCGGCCATGCCTACTGCACGACGATTGCCGATGCTATCGCCCGTTTTAAGCGCCTCGCGGGTTACGATGTGTTCTTTCTCACCGGCTCGGATGAGCATGGTCTGAAAATCGAGCAGAAGGCCGAGGCCGAGGGTGTCAAGCCGATTGAATACACGGATAAAATCGTGGCCTCTTTCCAGAATTTGTGGCGTCTGCTGAATATCAGCAACGATGACTTCATCCGCACGACGCAGGAGCGTCATATCAAAGTCGTGCAGGAGATTTTCCGCCGCATCTACGCGAAGGGTGATATCTACAAAGGCGAGTACAAAGGCCTGTACTGCACGCCCTGCGAGTCGTACTGGACGGAGCACCAGCTCGATGAAAACGGCTGCTGCCCGGACTGCCACCGTCCCGTACAGGAGGTGGCCGAGGAGGCCTATTTCTTCAAGATGAGTAAGTACGCAGACCGCGTGCTCGCGTACATCGAGGAGCATCCGGACTTTATCCAGCCGGTGTCGCGCCGCAACGAGATGATTAATTTCATCAAACAGGGCCTCGATGACCTCTGCATCTCGCGTACGTCTTTCGACTGGGGCATCCCTGTGCCGACGGACCCGAAGCACGTTATCTACGTCTGGTTCGACGCGCTCACGAACTACCTCACGCCAATCGGCTATCTCGATGACCCCGAGAAATTCCAGAAATATTGGCCGGCGGACCTCCACCTCGTGGGCAAGGAAATCGTGCGTTTCCACAGCATTATCTGGCCGTGCATCCTCATGGCGCTCGACCTGCCATTGCCGAAAAAGGTCTACGGCCACGGCTGGCTCATCGTGGACGGCGACAAGATGTCGAAGTCCAAAGGCAACGTCGTCGACCCCATCGCGCTCATCGACGAGTTCGGCGCCGACCCCATCCGCTATTTCCTGCTGCGCGAGATCAATCTCGGTCAGGACGGCAATTTCTCGCGCGACGCACTCATCCAGCGCATCAACAGCGACCTCGCGAATGACCTCGGCAATTTGCTGCATCGCACGCTGAACATGACGCTGAAGTTCCAGGGCGGTGAGGTGCTCGCACCGCAGGGCGAGAGCGACGTCGACAAAGCGCTGAAGGCCGATGCGGCGGAGACGGTCAGGTACTTCGCCGAGAACATGGAGCAGATGGAGCTCTCGAGCACCATCAAAAAGGTCTGGGCCTTCATCAGCCGCACGAACAAATACATCGACGAGACGCAGCCGTGGGCACTTGCGAAGGACCCGGCCAGGAAGCAGGAGCTTGCGAATGTCATGTACAATTTGCTGGAGTCGCTGCGCCTCATCAGCGTGATGATCGCGCCGTTTATGCCGCAGACAGCAGAGCGCATCTGGCAGCAGCTGAACCTGCCGCAGGCATTCGCGGACGTGCAGCTCGCCGATATCGAGCAGTGGGGCGGTGTGCCGGCGGGCCTGCATGTGGGCAAGCCGGAGCAGCTGTTCCCGCGCATTGAGGTCAAGTAATGGCGGATACAGAGGCAATCTGGCTCGTCGATACGCATACACATCTCAACGACGCGCAGTTTGCCGGTGAGGGCGAAGTGGCGGCAGCCATCGCGCGCGCGCAGGCAGCGGGTGTGCGCCAGCTCATCAACATGGGCGACACGCTGGCCTCGTCGCAGCTGGCCGTGGACATCGCGCAGCAGCACGCGGGCGTCTACGCGGGCGTGGGCATCCACCCCGAGGAGGCACGGCCACTGACGGCGGCGGACGACGCGCAGCTCGCGGCCTGGGCAGCGCTCCCGGAGGTTGTCTGCATCGGCGAAATCGGCCTCGACTACCACTGGGTGAAGGATGAGCCGCAGCGCGCGCTGCAGCGGGAGATTTTCGTGCACCAGCTCGACCTCGCGCGGCAGCTGCATCTGCCGGTCTGCATTCACGACCGTGAGGCGCACGGCGATACGCTGGCTATTTTGCAAAAAGAAGGTCAGGGTGTGCGCGGCGTGCTGCACTGCTACTCGGGCAGCTGGGAGACGGCACAGGCGTTCTTGAAACTGGGCTTCTACCTCGGTGTCGACGGGCCGCTGACGTTCAAAAAGGCAGCGAAGCTGCCGGATATCGTGCGCCAGATGCCGCTGGAGCGCCTGCTCGTGGAGACGGATGCGCCGTATATGGCGCCTGTGCCCCAACGTGGCCAGCGCAACGAGCCGGCCTTTGTGCGCTACGTGGCCGCCAAGGTGGCTGAGTTGCGTGGCATATCGCTCGCAGAGGTTGCTCAGCGCACGACACAGAATGCACACGATTTATACAGCATCTGATTTTTCATATACAACGTTTATCATAAAACAAGCGGCTCCGCTACGTCAGCGGGGCCGCTTGTTTTATGGGTACAGAGGCGGTTGGCGGCAAAGTGGGAGGAAATGTGCATTTTGCCCGCGTATACAGGCATACATTTCCCATTTTTCAGCTTGATTTCAGTTCCGAGTGGGAGAATAATACTTGTGTAATTTGACAGGTACTAATAGCTTGTGCTATAATCGCTACTGTTAAATTTGACGGAATTCAAAAGGGGGCTTTCAATGAGTTGCGATACACGTACCTATGATCGCAAGCACGAACCGAAGATTATCCTTTGCATGCTGTTGGGCGCTATTATGATGCTGACGACGGGCTTCACCCGCACGAGCGTGCCCAGCAATGTCCATGAAGTTGCCATTCATGTGGACGGTACCACCCTGAAGGAGAATACCACGCATACGAACCCGCAGGTCATCCTGGCCCGCGCGGGCGTGACGCTCGGCGAGAAAGACGAGTACTATCTCCACAAGGTCAGCGACGAGCGGACCGAAATCACCGTCTACCGCGCGGTGCCTATCACCGTGCAATATAAAGACCAGAAGCGCGAGTTCATGACCAGCAAGCAGACCGTTGGGGATGCGCTGCTGGACCTGGGCTATCATCTGGAGGATATCCAGGTGACGGGTGGTTTTGATGCGCCCGTGGCCGAGAACATGACCATCCAGATGCAGGACAGCGCAGCTGTCGTTGCGGCGCAGCAGCAGGCCCAGAAGGCCGATGCGCGTCCGCATGTGAGCGGCCACGCCTACAACGCCGTCTATACGATGGAGGCTACGGCCTACCTGCCGACGGACGGCGGCGGCAACGGCATTACGGCGTCGGGCATGTATGCCCAGCGCGGTGTCGTGGCTGTGGATCCGAATGTGATTCCGCTCGGCACGCGCCTCTATATCCCCGGCTACGGCGAGGCTATCGCGGCCGATACGGGCGGCGCTATCCGCGGCGACCGCATCGACCTCTGCATGGAGAGCTACGGCGAATGCATGCAGTTTGGCCGTCGCTACGTCGAGGTTTACGTGCTGGCCTAAAAGTGTATAACAAAAAAGCTCCCGCAGGGGAGCTTTTTTGTTATACGCAATGTGGTAAAAGAGAGTTGGGAGTGGGGGCGGGCTTGGTCTCCTTACACTTTTATGTTTGTGTCGGTGTGGTTGACTTCGGCTTCGTGGATGAGGCGCTGGAGGCGCGCGATGTCTTTTTCGTGGTGCTCGATGGCGAAACCGATGCGCGTGTGCTCCTCCTCGGTGAAGTCCGGGTTCTCGTAGGCGGCGCGGATGCGCTGTAGCCGGGCCTCGACCTCGGCGAGCTCGGCCTGCATGGGGCGTACGTGTTGCAGCGCGAGGCCGTAGATGGCCTGCAGCTGGTCCTCGACATAGCGCGCGTAGCCCGGCTCGTCCGAGACCTGCTCGAGCCAGCGCGCGATGTGCATGATGATTTCGAACGGGTCGCGCCCGCCGTGAATCATATCGAGCATCTCCATCTTGATGGCCTGCTCGTGTCCGTGCGGGCGTGTCGCGTGGGTATTCTCATCTACGGTGGTGGCTGTGCCGGCTGCCGTGTTGTCGACGGGGGTGGTATCTGTGGTGTTATCTGCCATGAGTGAGCTTCCTTTCGGTTATTTTGCTTACATTATAGCAAATCCGCGTCTGTTTGTCGGTAACGGATTCTATCCCCATTTTCCACAGCGCAAGGCACAGGTTATCCACTGAGTTATCCACCATCTGTGGATAACTATGAAGATTGTCGCGAAAAAATAGTCTGTGTATGTTATAATGTGAATGAAATTTACGGTTGCCAGGAATACGTTACTGCGCAGACCATAAGGGGAATTAGGGAATATGACCTGGATGCTTTTTGACTGGCTGGGCACGGTAGCCTTTGCGGTATCGGGCGCGATGGTGGGGCTCTCACGGCGCATGGATATCTTCGGCATCATTGTGCTGGCTGTGCGTTGCATTTCGGCTGGCAGCTCTACCATCCGCACCCGCGGCACAAGGCCTTTCGTCGCCAGCGCGACGAGCAAAACTGAATAGCTACAGTAAAAGCGGCGCCCGCTCTGCGGACGCCGCTGTGTTGTCATATGGCGGAGAGGGTGGGATTCGAACCCACGCTGCCCTTGCGGACACTGGCGGTTTTCAAGACCGCTCTCTTCAACCACTTGAGT
>ONCF01000075.1 GCA_900316275.1 uncultured Veillonellaceae bacterium | reverse complement strand
GCCGTCAACATCGTCTTTAATACCGGATGTTCCGACGTGGCGGCCAATACGGCCATGTCGCAGAAGGTGCTCACGGGCTTTGCCACGAATCCGAACGTCTACGGTGTGGTCATCATCGGCCTCGGCTGCGAGACGGTGCCGCACAAGGTGCTGCGCGAAAAGGTGCAGGCGTTGACAAAGCGCCCGGTCGTCTCCTTTGGCATCCAGGAGGAGGGCGGCACGCTGAAGACCATCGAAAAGGCCGTGCGGGCAGCGCGCATCATGGCGGCCGAGGCCGGGGCACAGCAAAAGGAGGAGTTCCCCATTAGTGAACTGCTGCTGGGCATCGAGTGCGGCGGCAGCGATGCGACGTCGGGTATTGCGGCCAATCCGGCTGTGGGCAATCTCTCCGACCGGCTCGTCGACCTCGGCGCGACGGCGATGATGAGCGAGTCCATCGAGTGGATCGGCGGCGAGCATGTGCTGGCGCGGCGTGCGGCCACGCCAGCGCTGCACGATGCGGTTATCCGTGTCTGCGAGGCCTACGAGCAGCATCTGCTCGGCGCGGGGCAGGACTGCCGCGCGGGCCAGCCCACGCCAGGCAACAAGGCGGGCGGCCTGTCGACGATTGATGAAAAGAGCCTCGGCTGTATCCGCAAGGGCGGCACGCGTCCCATAGGCGAGGTGCTGGAGCAGGCCGTGCGGCCGACGCAGCGCGGCGCCCTCGTCATGGACACGGCGGGCTACGATATTTCCTCTGTGACCTCGATGGTGGCGGCCGGCTGCAATATTGTCTTCTTTACGACAGGACGTGGTACGCCCACGGGCAACGCTATCGTGCCCGTCTGCAAGGTCACGGCCAACGAGCATACATATAATTGGCTGGAGGACAACATGGACGTCGACCTCAGCGGCATTATCCGCGGTGAGGCCACGGTCGAGGAAATGGGCGCGGAGCTCCTGCAGAAATTCCAGGCCATCGCGAACGGCCAACTCACAAAGGCCGAAGCCTACGGTTTTTCGGACATCGCCGTCGACCACGTCTGCCGTTTCGTGTGAGGTGTGGTTATGCCCTAAGGTAAAGCAAAAAGTGTGGGTTTTGCTGGCAATAAAGCAGGGGTCAGGGGAAAGAAGGTCGTACAGATGCAGGCAGAGGAAAGTTTGGCGCGGCTAAAAGCGGGCGCGACGCAATATGCGGCGCGTGGAGCCTATATGGGGGACGTATCGGCGGCCATGCGGCAGCGGCTGGCCAGCGGGCAAGCGCCTTTTGCGACTGTCGTGACGTGCTCGGATTCGCGGGTGGTGCCGGAGGCGATTTTTGGTTGCGGCCTGGGAGAGATTTTCGTCATCCGCACGGCGGGGAGTGTCATCGGGGCGCACGAACTCGCCAGTATCGAGTACGCAGCGCATCATTTGCACGTACCGCTCACGGTGGTGCTCGGGCATACGCATTGCGGTGCCGTCGGTGCGGCCCTCGCGGGCGAGACTGAGGGTAATGTCGGCGTCATCACGCGCGCTATCCGTCAGGCTGTCGGTGAGACCACGGACCCGCTGCGGGCCACGCGCCTCAATGCGGCCAACTCCGTGCGCCGTATCCGTCAGGATTTGCAGGGCGGCGAGACACATGTTGTTCGCGGTGCCATTTATGATATTGAGACCGGTCAGGTGACATGGCTGTAGCTATTGCCATGACGTCAAAATTGTGTTATGCTCTATATGTAAATTATATTGCTACACCACAAAGGAGATGTCATCTATCATGCAGATATCCAGTCGCTTTACGATTGCCGTGCATGTACTCACGTGCGTTGCCACGCTCGACGGGCAGATGCTGCTAAACAGCGAGACCATTGCCGGCAGTGTCGGGGTAAACCCGGTCGTCGTGCGCAATATTTTCCGCCAGTTGAAACGCGAGGGGCTTATTGTCGTCCAGCGCGGCGGTAACGGCGGCGTCAAGCTGGCGCGCCCGCTCGCGGATATTACGCTTCTGGACGTTTACCGGGCCGTCGACAGCGTAGCCGACGGTCAGTTGTTCCATTTTCACGAGAATCCGAATGCCGCATGTCCGGTGGGCCGCAATATCCATCACGTCATGGATGGCCGCCTCGAGGATATTCAGGCGGCTATGGAGCAGAAAATGGCCACGATGACGCTGGCTGATGTCGTGGCCGATACGGAGACGCTTATCGCCAAACAGGCG
Organism: uncultured Veillonellaceae bacterium; assembly: GCA_900316275.1. Classification (GTDB taxonomy): domain Bacteria; phylum Bacillota; class Negativicutes; order Selenomonadales; family Selenomonadaceae; genus UBA2897. The sequence goes on along the minus strand of ONCF01000075.1, from coordinate 22,107 downwards.
GAGGCCGCAGGCTGACAGGCGGTTTTGGTGCCATAGCTCCGTAGGGGAGTTCACGGCTACTGATACGACGGGCGGCAATATCGCGGGCAACAAAAATAATTTTGCGACGTCCTTTTAATGATGGTACAATCATCATCATGAAAGGACGTGTTTTTATGGCCAAAAAACGTATCTGTGTGCTCGCGACGGGCGGGACGATTGCCTCGCGCCCGACAGCGAACGGGCTCATGCCGGCGCTGACGGGGGCGGATATACTCGCTATGGTGCCGACGCTGGGGGAGCGCTGCGACATCGACTGCGTGCAGCTGCTGCAGCTGGACTCGACGAATCTGCAGCCTGAGCACTGGCAGGTGATGGCGCGCGCGGTGGCGGCGCGGCGTGAGCAGTACGATGCGTTCGTCATCACGCATGGCACGGATACTATGGCCTATAGTGCGGCGGCACTTTACTATATGCTGGAAAATATGGATAAGCCGGTCGTTTTGACGGGTTCGCAGCTGCCAGCGGGCGTGCCGGGCACGGACGCGGAGCAGAACCTGTTGACGGCCTTTGCGGCGGCGCTGGGGGGTCACGCGGGCGTCTACCTCGCGTTCGGTGGCCGGATTATTTACGGCAACGCCGCGCGCAAGCTCTGCACGCGGCAACTGACGGCCTTTGGCAGTATCAACCGGCCGCTCGCGGGTACGTATGCGGGCGGACGGCTGAACTGGTTGGCCAATGTGCCTGCGCCGACAGGGACGTTCCAGCTGCACGACCAGCTGGACACGCGCGTCGGCGTGCTGAAAATCGTGCCGGGCCTGTCACCGCGGCTGTTGGAGTATATGGTGGACGCTGGCTATCGGGCTATTATCCTTGAGGGCTACGGCCTCGGCGGTATTCCCGACCAGGAGTCGCCTGCGAATTTCCTGCCCGCTTTTACCTATGCCCAGGAGCACGGCTGCCGTCTCGTCTGCACGACGCAGTGTACGTATGATGGCGTTGACATGGACAGCTACGAAATGGGCGTGCGCGCCCAGCAACTCGGTGTCGAGCCAGGCGGCGATCTCACGACCGAGGCCCTCCTGCCCCAGCTCATGCTGGAACTGGCCGAGTAGAGGGCGCCAGCACATTTATTTCACGTGCTTAGCAGGAATATAGACCAGGAACGCGAATAACTATAAGGTGAGAATAGAGCAGGAAAAGGAGAGTTACCTTGTCAGAGACACATAGCCATGTCATGCCGGACGGCACGGTGGTCACACATAGCCACGGGGAGGAAGGGCACGCGCACGACCATGAGCACACGGCGGCACACAGCCACGGCCACACACATACGCATACGCAGACGAAAGCCGTGCTGAACCGCATGAGCCGCCTTATCGGGCATTTGGAGTCCATCAAGCATATGATTGAGAGCGGACGGGACTGCAGCGAGGTCCTCATCCAGTTGAGCGCCGTGGACAGCGCGCTGAAAGGGGTCAGCCGCATTATCCTGAAGGACCATATGGAGCATTGCATCGTGGACGCCGTGCGTGAGAACGACACGGAGGCACTCAAAGCACTCGACAAGGCCATCGACCAATTTCTGAAGTAAGGGCCGCACAGCAGGATAGGCAGTCAAGGCTGGGAGACAGCTGGGCGAAGGCAAACAGCCTTAGCCATGGGGGATAGGCATGCTGCTTTTGCATGTGAGTTAAACGGGGAAAGAGGTAATGATGTATGACAGCTGAGGCATTAAAAGATGAACTCCAGGCCGCCGGCATCGAGTACGCGACGGGGCTGGAGCGTTTTATGGGCAATCAGGGGCTCTACCACAAGTTCCTGAAGAAATTTGTAGAGACCGATAACTCCTACGCCGATTTCTGCGCCGCACTCGCGCAGGCGGATATGGAGCAGTCCGAAAAAACCGTGCACACACTTAAAGGCACGTCGGGCAATCTCGGTCTCATGACGCTCTACCATCAGGCGGATGCCGTCGTGCAGGCCATCCGTGCCAAGTCACCTCTGGCCGAGGTGCAAAAACTGAGCGAGGCCGTCACGGCCAGCTACAACGAAACCTGCGCCGTGTTGAAAAAACTGCTGGCGGAGTGACGCTATATGCTATTTAAGGTACTGGAAAAGGATTTTATCTAAATATAGCACCCCCTTGTAGGCAGTGTATCTGCGTACAAGGGGGCTTTGTTATATAGAAATCACTCACTTAATCTAAAAGTTAGCTATACATCAAACGCTTTCGCTCATATCTTCGGGAATGCGCAGAATCTGGCGCGCAGTGATTTTTTTGAACTCTTGGTGTTCTTGATATCGCTGAGGATGTTCATCCTTTTCAGAAAATGGGATAAAGGAAACTGGTGTATAGAGGTTTTTATGACATCGCCATTCGCCAGTTGATATTCAAAAAAGCGATGGCAGAGCGTCGAGCTATAGAAATCCTGCAGTTCTTTTAATGTTTGCATAGCATGGACATCCTCGCAATCATGGCATTATAAAAGGGAGACGCCGAAGCATCTCCCGATGAGCAGCGGTGAATTCTCGCTACCTTCACCGACGGTCGACTCCGCTGGATATTTAACGTCCCCAACGGAAGGGAAGGCTGCAGCTGCTCGTAGCAACCATATCTTTGTTATTAGTATAACTGTTTACGTGTAAAAAATCAATCTTTTTTTGTGGTGCGATAATGCATAGCTGAGCAGGCGCAGTACGTTGCTGACGTTCTGGCTCGACTGAGCCAGCATGGCCTGTGCGGCCTGGGTGAGGACGTTGGCCTTCGTGTAGCCGGTCAGCTCTCGCGCCATGTCCGCATCACGGATGGTGGATTCGCTGGCTTGGGTGTTTTCACGGCTCGTCGTGAGGTTGCGGACGGTATACTCGAGGCGCTGGGCGTAGACACCCATGCGGGTGTTTTCATTGAGGGCATAGTTGACGGCATTGTCGAGGTCAGCGAGGGCTGTGCACGCGTGCTCGCGCGTGACGATAGTGGTATTAGTGAGCCCCATGGCCTGCGTGTGCATGTCGTCGATGTAGAGGTGCAGCTGTTGGTTTGCTTTCGTGCCCGTGTGGATGATGAGCGTAAAGCGTTCCTTCATTGGTGGCAGAGCCGTTCTCAATGGTGACTGGGCCGGAACGGAAGAGAAGTGCATTTGCCTTGGTATGATTCAGAAATTCATTGTGACCGAGCAGCATAATTTTCCCATTGATGCTATCGTTGATGAGTCCGTAGTTCGTGCCAGTCGTGTTCCTTTCCGAGTAGTTGTTGAGCCAGAGGTTATGGCTTTGTGACTCACAACGAATCATTGTGTTTTCAATGGTGGTACCGTTGGTCGTCAGCTCGACGTTGCCTGCGGTAATTGTGATGGTACGTAAACCTCTGCCGGTATTTTGTGGCGTTGGAGGTACAACTAGAATACCATCTGAGGTGACAGTGATGTCGCCAAATTGGTTTACGGTGTATTGCGCTAAGCCGGTGGGCCGCGTTTCGGATGTCGTTCCCGTCACTGGGAGGTTATTCATGGCGACGGTGCGCTGGATATAGTCTGTGAAACTGTACGCAAAGTCTTCGATAGTTGCGCCGGAGAGTGCAGTGGGCATGGTGCTTTCTTTGGCCGCGATGGGCAGGTAATAACGCCCGTCGAGTAGCAGCTTGCCATTGTAGCTAGTTGTTGTTGCGATGTCGTCAATCTGCGCTTTGCGCTGGTCGAACTCTTTTTCTAGCGCTGCACGGTCAAGATCGGTGTTATGGTCGTTAGCTGCGTTGATGGCCATGGCCTTCATGGTACGCAGATTGTCGACGATATCCTGGATGGCACCTGCGGCAACGTTGACGAGTGAACGACCAGTCTGCGCGTTTTCGATGTCTTGTTCGAGTGACCGCAGACGCACGCGCATCCTTTCGGACATGGCATATTCTGCTGCACCGTCGCCAGTACTGTTGATTTTCATGCCAGACGCAGTTTTTTTGAGCTGCTTGCTGAGCGTCGTGTCATTTTTTCGTAGTTCATTGAGCACCGTTAACGTTGCACTGTTATTCAGAATTTGCATACGGGCTCCCTCCTCTGGAAATCTTCTCTATATGTATTATCAGTGCATTCGTGTAAAAGATTAAGGGGGGTGAAAATTTTATGTGAAAAACAAATAATGAGTCTATAGAGCGGATATATGTTATCAATTTACGGGCAAGTACGGTGAGAATTAGTAGGAGCTTGAAGAGAGTAGCCAGTTCTAAAATTATTGACTTTTTGCTCTTTGCGCGTTATAGTATTAGTTGTGTTTGGCACTCGGAGACGGTGAGTGCTAACAAGAACGTAAATGACTACTCTATATAAAGAAAGGCAGAGCGTAAAATGGCTAAAGAAAAGCATGCATTCCAAGCGGAGACGAAGCAGCTGCTGGATCTCATGATTCATTCGATTTACACGAACCACGAGATTTTCCTGCGCGAGCTCATCTCGAACGCTTCGGATGCTATCGACAAGGTGCATTATGAGAGCCTGACGAACCATGACATCCTCGAGGGTGACGACCAGTACGAGATTTTCCTCGTGCCGGACAAGGACTCGCATACGCTGACCATCTCGGATAATGGTATCGGCATGAACAAGGACGAGCTCATCGAGAACATCGGCACGATTGCGAAATCCGGCACGAAGGCGTTCCTCGAGCAGCTGAAGAAGGCGAAGGAAGCCAACGAGGCTATCGACGACAAAGAGATGATTGGCCAGTTCGGCGTGGGCTTTTACTCGGCCTTTATGGTGGCGGAGAAGGTCACCATCGTCACGCGCAAGGCGGGCGAGCAGCAGGCCTGGCAGTGGGAGTCGACGGCAGACGGCTCGTACACGCTGGAGCCGTGCGAGAAAGAGAAGCGCGGCACGACGATTACCATCCAGCTCGGCAAAGACTTCTACGGCGACAGCGCCGAGGAGGATTTCACGGACACGTACAAAATCGAGGGCCTCGTGAAGAAGTACTCCGACTACGTGCGCTACCCGATTAAGATGAACTTCACGTTCGAGGAGACGCCGAAGGATAAAGATGGCAAGCCTATTGAGGGCGCGGAGAAAGTCAAGCGCACGGAGCTGCGCACGCTGAACTCCATGCAGCCGCTCTGGGCCAAAAACAAGTCCGAGGTCAAGGACGAGGAGTACAATGAGTTCTTCAAGCAGCAGTTCCACGAGTGGGAAGACCCGATGGAGGTGTTCCATACCAAGGCCGAGGGTACGGTGGAGTACACGGCGCTGCTGGCCATCCCGGCGAAGGCACCGTTCAATCTCTACCATACGGACTATGAGCCGGGCCTGCAGCTCTACAGCCGCCACGTGTTCATCATGGACAAGTGCAAGGACCTGTTGCCGAACTACCTCGGCTTTATGAAGGGCCTCGTCGACTCGCCGGATCTTTCGCTGAATATCTCGCGTGAGCTCTTGCAGCAGAGCCGCGAGCTCAAGACCATCGGCCGCGCGCTGGAGAAGAACGTGCTCAAGACGCTGGGCAAGAAACTCAAGAACCAGCGCGAGTGGTACGAGAAGTTCTGGGGCGAGTACGGCAAGTCGCTGAAAATCGGTATTTACAACAGCATCTACGAGGGCAGTGATACGGTCGACAAGCTGAAAGACCTCATCCTCTTTATGAGCTCGAAGGACGAAAAGCTTGTCACGCTCAAGGAGTATGTGGAGCGCATGCCGGAGATCCAGAAGAAAATCTACTACGCGACGGCGAAGGACAAGGAGACCATCGAGCACCTGCCACAGCTGGAGACGCTGAAGGACAAGGGGTTTGAGGTGCTGTACCTGCTCGACCCGGTTGACGAGTTCTGCGTGGAGACCATCCGCGAGTACGAGGGCAAGCAGTTCCAGTCCATCAGCCGCGGTGACCTCGACCTCGACGACGCCGAGAGCCAGGAGGTCAAGAAGGAGACCGAGGAAATCCAGAAGGACAACGGCGACCTGCTGACCGACATCAAAGAGGTGCTCGGCGACAAGGTGGCTGAGGTCAAAGTCTCGGCGCGCCTGAAGTCCAGTGCGGTCTGCCTCGTCGCTGACGCGAACGGCCCGTCGCTCTCCATGGAGCAGACGTTCCAGGGCATGGACAACCCCATGTTCAAGGCGAAACGCATCCTCGAAATCAACCCGCATCATCAGCTGTTCACACGGCTGCAGCAGCTGCACGAGGGCGGCAAGGACAGCCAGGAGTTCAAAGACTACTGCGGCCTGCTCTACAGCCAGGCACTGCTCATGGAAGGTATGCTGCCGGACAACCCGGTTGAGCTCGCGAACAAGCTTGCCCAGCTCATGGCCAAATAAATTGATAATAGAGAACGCGCACTCGTTTGCGCAAATAACAGGTCAAAGACGACCTTTATGCAGGAATCTGCCCGTGGCGGCAGGTTCCTTTTTTAGTGCACTTTATCCAGATGTAACGTTGTCACACGTTTTTTCAGAAAAATAGTACAGACTGACGAAAAAGCCTTGCTTTTTATTATTTGCTAGCGTATAATGGGAACCATAGAAAAGAAAACGTTATCTGCGAAGAAAAAAGAGCATTTGCGCCGTATAGGGGCGGTCATCTGCCCAAAGTAGAAAGCGTTTACGTACCTGTAGGTTTTCATTATTAGGGGGAACTGATATGAAAGAAGACATGGTCATCACTATCAGCCGTCAGTATGGTGCGGGCGGGCGCGAGCTGGCTGGCATTCTGGCGGAGAAGCTGGGCATCAAGCTGTACGACCGCCAGATTGTACACATCGCCGCTGCGAAGCTGGGCCTGAATGACCTCAGCGAGGAGGAGCTGCTGGAGATGGAGAACACGGTTAAGCCGCTGTCGCTGAGCTTTATGCCGTTCCATTCCTTCGGCACGCACATGGGCGAGTCCAGTCAGGGTATGTTCATGTCGGAGTCCGTGGCCATTCGCAAGATTGCGCAGGACGGTGCCTGCATCTTCCTCGGCCGCTGCGCCGACTACGCGTTGCGCAACACGGAGAACCATTTCGATATTTTCGTCTGCGCTGATGACGAGTACCGTGAGATGCGCGGCAAGGACGTCTACGACGGCAAGTCGCTGAAGGAATTGGACCGTGAGGACGCGAAGCGTGCCCGTTACTACAATTACTATACAGGCCGCGAGTGGGGCAACGGCGCGAACTACGACCTCGTCGTCAACACGGCCAAGGCACCGCTCAAGCGCATTGCGGACGGTATCATCAAATACATTGAGGCAGTCAGGGGCTGAGGGGAGTCTGCAGACTAGTCTCGTACGTTTATACGGTATTTAGAGAGTATACAACGGCAGTAGAGCTGCGGTTAGAGCAGCCACTGCCACGGGGAGGACACAGCAATTATGCAAAGCAAACTGTTGCAGCGTATCTGTTACGCCTGCGGTACGTTTGGCCACGATGTTTTCTACGCCATGCTGGCCACGTACTTCATGATTTTCGTCACGAGTAATCTGTTCAATTCCGGCGATACGACGCACGATCAGTACATGATCGGTATCGTCACGACGATTATCCTCGTGTTGCGCGTCGGCGAGCTGTTCGTCGACCCGTTCATCGGCAACATTATCGATAAGACGAAGACGCGCTGGGGCCGCTTCAAGCCCTGGGTCATCGTGGGCGCGTTTGTCGCGGCTATCTCGCTGGCGGCCCTGTTCACGGACTTCGGCGGCCTGGCCATGTCCAGCCCGACGCTGTACCTCATCCTGTTCGCCATCGTCTATTTCATCATGGATATCTTCTACAGTGCGAAGGACGTCGCCATCTGGTCGATGATTCCGGCGCTGTCGTTTGACTCGCACGAGCGTGAAATTACGGCCACGATTGCCCGTATCGGCTCCGTGTTTGGCGGTCAGCTCGTGACGGTCATCGTCATGCCGGTCGTGCTGTTCTTCTCCGTCAATCAGAACGGCGGCGCCGGTGACCCGACGGGCTGGTTCGCTTTCGCCTGCATTGGCGGCGGTATCGCAACGCTCGGCGCCATCATCCTCGGCCTCGGTACGAAGGAGCAGGACAGCGCGCTGCGCGAGAACAAAACGGATACGTCCGCGAAAGATGTCTTTAAAGTGCTCACGCAGAATGACCAGCTGCTGTGGATTGCCATTGCTTACCTCGTCTATGGCCTCGGCGTGAACGTTGTCAACAATTTCAACCTCTATTACTTCATCTACGTCATCGGCGACGCAACGAAGTTCTCCATCCTCGGTGTCATCAACACGGTCATCGGCCTCGCGGCCGTGGCTCTGTTCCCGGCGCTCACGACGAAGTTCAGTCGCCGCAAACTTTTCTTTGCCTCGGTTTTCATCATGATTTTCGCGCTCGTCTGCTACGCCCTGAGTGGCAAGAGCGTACCGATGGCTCTGTTCAGCGCCGGCCTGTTCGCTCTGCCGCAGCCGTTGCTGTTCCTCGTCGTGCTCATGACGATTACGGACTCCGTCGAGTATGGCCAGCTGAAGCTCGGCCATCGCGATGAGGCAGTCTGCCTCTGCGTGCGCCCGCTCATCGATAAACTCGGCGGTGCGGTCTCGAGCGGTGTCATCGGCATGGTGGCCATCTGGGTCGGCATGACGGGCGGTGCGACGGCCGCTGACATCACAGCGGATGGCCTGTTCCACTTCCAGATTGTCATGTTCGCTATCCCGATTGTCTTCCTCATCCTGTCTTGCTTCATCTATCGTGCGAAGGTCACGCTGACCGAGCAGGAGCACGCCCGTATCGTGGCTGAGCTCGAGGAGAAATGGGAAGATATCAACAAATAATTGACGTCGACGCAGAAATTGCTGTTTTTATTCATGACACAGTGAGGGGGGCCGTTGTACAATAAACGTACAACGGCTCTCTTTTTATTTACGGGGTAAAGAAAGGGGTTATCTTCATGTTTACGGACGAGAAATTGGCGGACCCGCAGTTCTTTGCGGAGAACCGCCTGCCGGCGCACAGCGACCACAAATGGTACCGCGACGCGGGTGAGCTGCTGTGCGACGCGAGCTCCTGCGTGTACACGCTCGATGGCATTTGGGCGTTCCACTATGCGCGCAACCTCGCAGGGCGGCCGCAGGGCTTTGAGCAGCCGGACTATGACGTGCGGGGCTGGGAGACCATCCGCGTGCCCGCGCACTGGCAGCTCGAGGGGCACGGCGCGCCGAAATACACGAACCAGACCTACCCGTGGGACGGGCACGAGGCCGTGCGTCCCGGCACAGTGCCGCAGGCGTTCAATCCCGTGGGCTCGTACGTGAAGGAGTTCACGCCGCCCGCGGGCTGGGACAACGCTTTTCTCTCGTTGCAGGGTGTGGAGTCGGCCGTCGTCGTCTGGTGCAACGGACAGTACGTCGGCTACAGCGAGGACAGCTTCACACCGAGCGATTTCGACCTTACGCCGTACGTGCAGGCGGGCAAGAACCGCCTAGCGCTGCAGGTGTACCGTTTCAGCTCCGGCAGCTGGCTCGAGGACCAGGATTTCTGGCGCTTCAGTGGCATTTTCCGCGAGGTGCGGCTTTATACGAAGCCGCTCGGCCATATCGATGACCTCGCTGTGCAGGCCGTGCCCGTGCAGGATTACCGCGTGGGCGAGCTCACGCTGGGGCTCAAATGGCATGATACGAGCGAGAAACAGCTGGAGGTGCAGCTCTATGCGCCCTGCGGCGAGCTGAAACATAGCGAGACCTTTGCCTGCGGTGGCGAGACGTCACAGGTGAAAATCACCGTGCCGGACGTGGCACTCTGGAGTGCGGAGAAACCGCACCTTTACCGCCTCGTGCTCTCCGTGCGCGATGCGGCGGGGCATCTGCTGGAGGTCGTGCCGCAGAATGTCGGTTTCCGCGAGTTCAAGCTGCAGGACGGCCTGCTGCAACTCAACGGCCAGCGCATCGTGTTCAAGGGCGTGAACCGCCACGAGTTCGACTGCTGGCGCGGCCGGGCCATGGACCCCGCAGCGTTTGAGCAGGATATTCGCACGATGAAGCGCCACAATATTAACGCGTTGCGCTGCTCACACTATCCGAACAGCAGTTATATCTACGAGCTCTGCGACCGCTATGGCCTCTACGTCATCGACGAGACGAACCTCGAGACGCACGGCACCTGGCAGAAAAACGGCGTGCTGGAGCAGAACGAGTACACGCTGCCCAACGACCACAGCGAGTGGCAGGCCGCTGTGCTAGACCGCGGCCAGTCTATGCTGGAGCGCGATAAAAATCATGCCTGCATTCTCATCTGGTCCTGCGGCAACGAGTCCTGCGGTGGCAGTGTCATTCATGCGCTGAGCCAGTATTTCCACAAAGCCGACCCCACGCGCCTCGTGCACTATGAAGGCATTTCCTGGGATCGCCGCTTTAACGACACGAGCGATATGGAAAGCCAGATGTATACGAAGGTGGCGGATATTGAAAAATTCCTCGCGGAGCATAAGGAGAAGCCGTTCATCTGCTGCGAGTACACACACGCCATGGGCAACAGCTGTGGTGGCATGCATAAATACACGGAGCTGACGAAGCGTGAGCCGCGCTATCAGGGCGGTTTTATCTGGGATTTTGTCGATCAGGCCATCATGCACCGCGACGGGCGCGGGCAGCAGGTGCTTGGCTATGGCGGCGATTTCGGCGACCGCTCCACGGAGGGCAATTTCAGCGGCGACGGTATCCTGTTTGCTGACCGTGCGCTCACGGCGAAGCTGCAGGACGTGAAGTTCAACTATCAGGATTATGAGCTCGTGGTGGAGCCGGACGCGCTGACCATCTATAACCGCAGCCTGTTTACGGACACGGGGAAATATGACCTGCAGTTGCAGGTGGCACTGGACGGCGCGCCCGTCTGGCACATGACGCTCGCGGCGCCCGCAATTGCGCCGGGACAGCAGGGACGGCTGGAGCTCGGCGACCTCGTGCCTGCGCTCGGCGTCGGCGAGGAGTGCCTCACGGCCTCGCTGCAACTGCGCGAGTCGACGCTCTGGGCCGAGGCCGGCTATGAAATCGCGTTCGGTCAGGGCGTCTGGCAGGTTGAGGAAAGCGATATTCTGGAGCCTGCTGAGCTGGGCAGCACGGCGGACTATGCGACAGCGAACCGCGTGGAGCATTACCAGCCGCATGCCCCGCTCACGGGCACGGGCAAACTGCGCGTCGTGCGCGGCGACATCAACCTCGGCGTGCAGGGAGAAGGTTTCAAAATTATCTTCTCGAGCGGCTACGGCAATATTGTCTCCTATAAGTATAATGACGAGGAACTGCTGGAGGGCGTGCCAGCACCGTCGTTCTGGCGTGCACCCGTCGATAACGATTATGGCAGCCGTCGCGACTTCGCGCTCGCGCAGTGGAAACTCGCAAGTATGTACCGCCGCTGCGTGAAACGGGAGATGCTCGTGGATGGCCAGTGGCAGGAACTGCAGTGGTTCGGTCAGCTGGGCTTCCAGCAGGAGTATGAGGCCGACGAGGTCAGCGTGCGCTTTACCTACGAGCTCGCGACGCAGCCACTGAGCACGGTTGTCCTCACCTACACGGTGCTGGCGGACGGTGCGGTGCGCACGGCGCTCGACTATACGGCCGTCGACGGCCTGCCGGAGTTGCCGGAGTTCGCCATGGTCTGCCAGCTGAATGAAAAATATCATGTGCTGCGCTACTACGGCTATGGCCCGGCGGAGAACTACGCCGACCGTCAGGAGGGCGCGAAGCTCGGTATTTGGCAGTCGGAGACGCACGCCGAGGTACAGCCGTACCTGCAGCCGCAGGAGACGGGCAATCACAACGGCGTGCGCTGGTTCGAGGTCACGGACGAGCGCGGTTGCGGCCTGCGCCTCTACGGCGATGAGCCGTTTGCGGCCTCGGCGCTGCCGTGGAATGCTCACGAGCTCGAGAACGCCAAACATGCCTATGACCTCCCCGACAGCCAGCACACCTGGCTGCGCGCGAGCCTCGTGCAGGCCGGCGTCGGCGGCGATGACACCTGGGGCGCGCCAGTGCTCGAGGAGTACACGGTGAAAAATACGGATAAACATTTCGAGTTCTATTTCCGCGGCATCTGAGTGCGGATGAGCTAGATGGGGAAACGCTGATGCTTTGAGTTAGCCTGCGCTGGGCTGGCGCGGGCATCAGCGTTTCTGTTTTATGGGTATTGGCTTGAGGAGGTTTTCTCATGATAGATTTTGAGGCTTCAAAGGGGATTTTCCATCTGCACAATGCACAGGTCAGCTACGTGCTGCAGCTCGTGCGCGGGCGCTACCTGCTGCACCGTTATTGGGGCCGGGCCATCCGCCATTTCGACAACGCGCGCACGTTCCTGCCGCTCGACCGCGCCAACGCGCCGCAGCCGGCGGCCTATGCGAATGAACGCACGTTTTCTCTCGATGTACTGCCGCAGGAGTATCCCGACTGCGGGCACGGTGATTTCCGCATTCCCGCCTTTGGCGTGCGCCTGCCCGACGGCACGACGGTGACGGAGCTGTTTTATGACCACCATAATATCGCGGCGGGCAAACCGGCACTCGCAGGCCTGCCCGCCACCTATGCGCAGGACGCGGAGGCGGAGACGCTCGTCATTACGTTGCAGGACTCAGCGGGAAAATTGAGTGTGGAGCTGCAGTATACTATTTTCCGTGACTTGCCCATCGTCACGCGCGCCGTGCGCTTTAAGAACAATGGCACGGAGCCGCTTGACCTGACGCAGGCGGCTAGCTGCTGCGTGACGTTCCCTGACCATGACTTTGAACGCCTCGTGCTCTACGGCGGGCATGCGGCGGAGCGCTCACTGGAGCGGCGGCCGCTCGGGCGCGGTGTGGAGGAGATGTCGAGCCGTCGCGGCATGAGCTCACATCAGACGTCACCGTTCCTCGCGCTGGCGCGGCCCGAGACGACGGAGCAGCAGGGCGAGGTCTATGGGATTAACCTCGTGTGGAGCGGCGACTTTGCCCTGCGCACGGAGGTGGAGCAGTTCGGCACGACGCGTGTCGTGGCGGGGCTGAACGACTTTGAGTTCAGTTGGCACCTCGCACCGGGCGAAGTGTTTCAGACGCCGGAGGCGTGGCTCTGTTATAGCGCGGCGGGGCTGAACGGCATGAGTCAGGCCTTCCACCGCCTCATCCGCGAGCACCTCGTGCGCGGTAAATATCAGCACGCGTTACGGCCCATCCTCGTGAACAACTGGGAGGCTACGTATTTTGCCTTTGACGAGGCGAAAATCGATAACCTCGCGGCCTGTGCGGCGGACCTCGGCCTGGAAATGCTCGTGCTGGACGACGGCTGGTTCGGCCACCGCAACGACGACAACACGTCGCTCGGTGACTGGCAGGTCAATCTCCAGAAACTGCCGCACGGCCTCGCGGGCGTGGCGGAGTCCGCGCATAAACGCGGCCTGAAATTTGGCCTTTGGTTCGAGCCCGAGATGATTTCCGTCGACAGCGCGCTCTACCGTGCGCATCCCGACTGGGCCCTGCAGGTGCGCGATTATCCGAACTCGTTCGGGCGCAACCAGCTCGTGCTAGACCTCACGCGCCCCGAGGTGCGTGACTATATCGTGGACAGCGTGAGTGCCGTGCTGCGCTCGGCGCCCATCGACTATGTGAAATGGGACTTCAACCGCTCGCTGACCGAGGCACATTCACTGACGTTGCCAGCCGAGCGGCAGGGCGAGACGCGCACGCGCTTTATCCTCGGCACGTACGACATTATGGAGCGCATTACGTCCGCATTCCTGGACATTCTCTTTGAGAGCTGCGCGGGCGGCGGTGGACGTTTCGACGCGGGCATGTTCTATTACATGCCGCAGGCCTGGTGCAGCGACGACACCGACGCCGTGCAGCGCCAGCGTATCCAGAGCGGTACGAGCCTCGTCTATCCGCCCATCACAATGGGCGCACACGTCTCCGTCACGCCGAATCATCAGCTCGGCCGCGTAACGCCGCTGCAGACGCGCGCCTTCACGGCCATGCTCGGCTGCTACGGCTATGAGCTCGATATTACGCGCATGAGCGAGGTGGAGAAGGCCGAGGTACGTAAACACGTCGAGCTTTACAAGCGCCTGCGGCCCACGTTGCAGCTCGGCACGTTCTACCGCCTGCTCACGCCGTTCGCGGGCACAGGCAACGAGACGGCCTGGGAGTTTATCAGCGAGGACGGCAACGAGGCCGTCGTCATGTACTTCAAGACGCTCGCCGAGCCCGCCTGTCCCATCCGCATCCTGCGCCTCGCTGGCCTCGCACCAGACGCCCGCTACCGCGTCATGGACTACTGGCCGGCGCAGGGCCTCTCGCACGACAACGCAGGTGTGCAGCACCTCGCCCTCACCGGCCAGAGCTACGGTGGCGATGAGCTCCTCTACAGCGGTCTCACCGTGGAAAAAGTCGATACCGACTTCGGCGCCTGGCTCTGGGTCTTGCGGCGGGAGGAGTGAAAAATAAAATCCGTAAGGAAAGTCATATAGCATAACAGTCATAGAGCTGACGGCACGTCTGTGCTGTTGGCTCTTTTTGTCTATGCTGTATTTTGGCGATTGACCGGCGCGGGCTGAGTGCGTAAAATAAAGAGGTGTATAAAGACATTGCTTGGCGTTGCGTGATGCTCACGCAAGGCATAAGGGGAGATACACTATGAGTAAGATACGTTTGCTGGCGCTCGTGCTGCTGGGGCTGCTGCTCTGGTGGCTGGCGGGACATGGTCTCGCGGCCGCACGTGGGCAGGTCACGGCGCAGGATTTCGCGTACCGCGGGGTGACGCTCGGCAGCACGGAGGCGCAGGCTATACAGATACTCGGCGAGCCGCTCTACGACAAGGCGGTGCGGCGGCAGGGCATCGCGGTGAAGGTGCTCACCTATCAGGACGGCGTCGACGTGGCCGTAGCGTTGCGCTCGGGGCAGGTTGTCGATATCTCGGCCGACCTCGCCCGGCAGAAACAGTTCGTGCTGCGCGACAACGTGCGCTACGGTGCGACGTCGGCCTGGCTGCAAAGCGTCTACGGCAAACAGCAGCGGCAGTGGCTGGAGGGCGAGGTTTACTATATCTACACCCTGCCCGCCAAACCCTATGACCGTCTCCTGCTGGTGCTGGATAAAAATGACTACCACCTGACGGCACTGCGTATCACGAGTCTGCCACTGACGGAGGCAGAGCTCGACGCGCGCGCCGAGCAGGGTGACGATGAGTTGGAGGTTATGACGGACGCCACGCTGGGCGACAAGCAGATCGATACCTCGGCCTTGCCGCAGACGGGCGAGGTGAAGCTGGGAGGATATTTGCCTTGATTTTACTGCGCATGATGCAGCACCGCCTGCTGCGCTACGCCGGCATTACGCTCGGCTGCCTGATTGCGAGCTCGTCCATCAATCTGTTCCTCGTGCCGTCGCATCTCCTGACGGGCGGCGCAACGGGTATCGCGCTCATTTTCTACTACCTGTTCGGACTGCCGGTCGGCTTGCAGACGTTGCTCTACAACGTGCCGCTGCTGCTGGCGTCCTGGCGGCTTATGGGGCGGAAATACACGGTAGATGTCGTCATCGGCACGGCGATTTTCTCGTTTTGCCTCGACCTTATGCGTTTCCTCAACGCCTACGCGCCCGTGAATGATTACATGCTCGCGGCCATTTTCGGCGGCGTGTTCAACGGTATCGGCTACGGCCTCGTGTTCCGCATGAACGGCAGTACAGGTGGCTTTGATATCGTCGGCGCCATCGTGAAAAAATACTGGTCGCTCAACATGGGCGCAGTGATTTTCAGCTTTAACTGCGTCGTCATGTGCATCGCGGCGTTCCTGTTCGGCGTGGCCCCCGCCATGTTCACGCTTATCTGCATGTATGTGAACAGCGTGGTCACGGACAAGGTCATCGCGGGCTTGCAGAGCCGCAAGGCCGTGCTCATCGTCTCGAATCACGCGCAGCATATCGCGGACGCCATTATGGCCGAGATGCAGCGCGGCGTGACGTTTCTGCACGGCGCGGGCGGTTATACGCACCGCCAGCGCGACGTGATTATGGCTGTGGTCAACATCACGCAGGTCACGAAGGTCAAGCTCATCGCGAACTGTATCGACCCCGGCGCCTTTATGATTATCATCTCGGCCAACGAGGTCATGGGCAAGGGCTTTTCGCATCCGGACAGCGACCTGCGCAATCTCATGAAAGAACGCCTGAAACAGCAGGATAAAGCGACAGCCGAGCATAATTTGCCGCAGGGGTGAGCTGTTGGGGCCATGTTCGTAGGGCGTTGCCAGCACTGCAGGAATAGTGTTCTGGCATTGACTGCATTAGATAAAGGAGGATTTCTGGTATGGCAAAAACACCGCTGGAAGTTTCGTATCTCATGAACAGCGGCTTTCTGGTGCGTTGTGGACGCACGCTGCTGGTTTTTGATGACTATATGGATGAGGCGGGTGTCGTGGAGGCGGCCATTGCAGCGGGCGATTTCGACCAGCTGTACATCTTCGCCTCGCATGCGCATTTTGACCATTTTGACGAGCACATACGCGCCTATGCGCCGCAGGTGACGCGCTATATTTTCAGCTATGATATCCGTCGCACCGTGCGTGGCAAGCGTTTCCCGCAGGAGCAGGTGGTCTATCTGCAGCGCTACAGTGAGTGGCAGGATGAACATATCCGTGTGGAGTCGTTCGACTCGACGGACTGCGGCGTGTGTTTTCGCGTGACGCTGCTGGATACGGGGCGTACGCTCTTTCATGCGGGTGACTTCAACTGGTGGGACTGGAGCGGCGATACGGCGGAGCATCGTCAGCTGGCGGCCAACGCGTTTCAGAAACAGCTCAAACGGTTGGAGGGCATGCAGGCCGATGTGGCGTTCTTCCCCGTTGACGCGCGCCTGGAGGCGTGCCAGGACAAGGGCGCGCGCGCATTCTGCGCGGTCACGGACTGCGGCGCACTCGTGACTATGCATTCACCGGGCTATCCCGCCTGGCAGCCGCCGACGGGCTTTTTCGGTGACAAGGAGCCTATTCCCGTCTGGTCACCGCGCACGCCGGGCGAGAGCCGTAAGTATGCGTAAATAGCACGATGCATGTAGTGGCGCATGATTGGTTGTTAGCGGCTGGACATGACAGTTGCCGCAGGCGGTGTTTGCTCAAGGTTGCAGGCACCGTGTTTTCTTGTGAGGAGAGCATACATGACGAGAGCAGAACATTTGCAGGCCATCAAGGATGCAGACAGGGCCTATTATGAGCAGGACAGCCCGACCATGAGCGACGCGGCCTACGACGAGCTGCGCCGCGACTATATCGCGCAGTACGGCGCGGCCGACCTCGACTACACGCCGGGTGCGGTGAGCGCGGGGTTTCGCCCCTTCCACCATCCGCTGCCCGTGACGAGCCTCGCGAAAATCAAGGACGGCGAGCTGGACAAACTCGCGCAGTGGCTCACAAAGCTCGCGCCCGTCGTGCTGGAGCCGAAGCTCGACGGCCTCACGGTCGTGGCCTATCCGCAGGCAGACGGTACATACCAGTTCGTCACGCGCGGCAGTGGCACGGAGGGGGAAATCCTGCCGAACTTTATCAGCCGGTACGAGGGTCGGTTTGCTGAAGCTGCAACGGGACAGTGGGCAATCCGCGGCGAGGTGCTGCTGACACAGGCGGCCTTTGCGCAGATCAAGGCCGACCAGCAGGCGCGCGGTGAGGAGCCGTTCAAACAGATCCGCAACGCGGCGGCTGGCATTCTGCGCAACAAGGAACGCAGTCGCTACATCGACCGGCTCACCTATATCTGCTATGATGTGCTGGGCTGGGACGTGGGCGAGCAGGAGAAATTGGCGTATATCAAAGAGCACACGCCGTTTCAGGCCAACATTTGCTCCGAGGCTTTCGCGGCTGAGATGGAGGCAGAGGCGTTGCAGCAGGCCATTCACGTGACCTATGAGCAGGGGCAGGCGCAGTGGCCCTGTGACGGCGTGGTCATCAAGACGCTGCAGGAGGGTTCGCTGGCGGCCTATGGCGGCACGGACCACCATCCGAACAACGCGGTGGCGTGGAAACCGGCGAAGCAGCTGTTTGCCACGACGCTCCGCGATATCGAGTTCAGCGTAGGGCGCACGAAAATCACGCCCGTGGCCATTTTTGACCCCGTCATCATCGACGATACGGAGGTCACGCGCGCCAGCATCCATAACCGGGACTATTTTGACGAAATGGCGCTCTGTCAGGGCGACACGGTCTATGTGTATAAATCCAACGAGATCATCCCGCAGATTGACTCCGTCGTGCATAACGGCGGCGAGCCCTTCGTCTGGCCCGAGGCGGCGGATACGGCGGTAGATGTCACCATCCGCAACATCATGCATCTCGTGTCGAAACCGGTGCTCAATATCAAGGGCTTCAGCCGCGCCACGGCGGAGAAAATCTGTGCGGCCTTTCCTGCGCTCACGCAGGAGCAAGGTGCTTATGTGATTTTCTACCTCACGGAGGCAGATTTTGCGGCGCTGCCAGGCTTTGCGGCGAAGTCGGCGGCCAACCTCTACAGCCAGCTAGCAGAGCGACGGCAAAATGGTGTTGAGGCAGGACGCTATTTCCGCGCGCTCTGCCTGCCCGGTATCGGTGCGCACGTGGGCGAGGCGCTGGAGGAATATTTTCCTGATGCACAGGCGTTGCAGACGTTTTTGACGGCTGCCGATAAGACTGCGGAGGAAAAACAGGCGGAGCTCATGGCCATTGACGGTATCGGGCCAGAGACGGCCAGCGTGCTGACGAGCGAGGCCTTTCAGACGGCGGACGCGCGCCTGCGCGCCTGCCTGCCACTCCTTTGGTCGCAGCCGTTTGCTGAGGCCAGCGCAGACGCCCCCACCGGCGCCGCGGCAGGTAAGAATTTTGTGCTGACCGGCAAAATGCCCGAGCCACGCAGTTTTTATGAGGAGAAAATCAAGGCGGCTGGCGGCAACGTGCAGAGCGGGGTCAACGGCAAGACAGACTATCTTGTCATCGCCGACACGCGTAGCACGAGCAGCAAGGTACAAAAGGCCCGTGAGCTCGGCACACAGCTTATTGCTCCCGAGGAACTACTGCAGCTGCTGCAGGCATAGCACAGGCAGTTCTTGCCTCAGTCAAAAACGTTGCAGGAAGGGGCGGGCCTGTAGTATAATGTCACGTGCTGAATAAATCGTTAGATACGAGGTAAGGCGGTATGACGATGAAAAAGATTTTACTGTTGGTGCTGACGGTGAGCCTGCTCCTGACGGGCGGCTGCCTGGCAGCGGGACACAATGGAGGTAACAAAGTGAGCAATCCTACGGCTGTTATGGAAACGAACATGGGCACGATTGAGCTGGAACTCTATCTCGACAAGACACCGGTGACGGCGCAGAACTTCATCGACCTGTCGAAGAAGGGCTTTTACGACGGCGTGATTTTCCACCGCGTGATCGACGGCTTTATGATTCAGGGCGGCGACCCGACGGGCACGGGCACGGGCGGCCCTGGCTACACGATTGAGGACGAGTTCGTGAAAGACCTCACGTTTAAGGGCGCAGGCGTGCTCGCGATGGCGAACACGGGCATGCCGCACACGGGCGGCAGCCAGTTCTTCATTACGCTGGCCGATACGCCGTGGCTGAACGGTCATCATACGATTTTCGGCAAGGTCACGAAGGGGCTGGACGTCGTCAAGAAGATTGGCAAGACGGAGACGGACTTCTCCGACCGTCCGCTCAGCGACGTGGTCATCCAGAAAGTGACCATCAAAGACGCGCAGTAATGTCCGCCTATACCTACATCGTGCGCTGTAGTGACGGCTCGCTCTACACGGGCTGGACGGACGACCTCGCGAAACGTGTCGCGGCGCACAACGCGGGGCGGGGTGCGAAGTACACACGTTCGCGGCGTCCCGTCACGCTCGTCTATCACGAGACGTTCGCGACACCGCAGGAGGCCATGAGCCGCGAGTGGCATCTCAAGCGTCTCACGCGCGCGCAGAAGCTCGCGCTGATTGGCACGGACGTGCCTGCGTCTGATTGACAAGGCAGGGGCGACAAATTATAATTAAAAAGATGTAGCGGAAAAGCTGCTGGCTTAGTCAGCAGTTTTTTCCCGTTACGGCAGCATTGTTGAAGCATTTGACTATAGAAGGGACGTTAGACCATGGCAGACAAGAAAGTTCTCGTCACCCAGGCAGGTTATGATAAACTCGTTGAGAAACTGAAATACAAAAAGAGCGTCGAGCGCATCCAGATTGCGGAGCGTCTGAAAGCCGCTATCGCGCTGGGTGACCTCTCCGAGAACTCCGAGTATGATGATGCGAAGAACCAGCAGGCTTTCCTCGAGGGCGAAATCCAGGAACTCGAGGCGAAAATCCGTAACTCGGAAATCATTCAGGCCGGCTCGGGCGACGTCGTGCAGATGGGCTCCACGGTCACGGTGAAAGATATCGAGTTCGACGAGGAGGATACGTACTCTATCGTGGGTTCCACGGAGGCAGATCCGGACGAGGACAAAATCTCCAACGAGTCGCCGCTCGGCCAGGCACTGCTCGGCCAGAAAGTGGGCACGACGGTTGAGGTGCACGCCCCCGCTGGCATTATCAAGTATCAGATTATGAAGATTAACGGCTAAGTTATACAGGAGTGAAAGAATTGGCAGAGAAGAATCAGGCACAGCAGCCCGCGCAGGACGAAAACGAAATGTTTGAGGTCCGTCGCGAGAAGATGCAGGCCTTTGCCGATATGGGCGTAGCGCCCTATGGCCACCGCTATGTGGCCGACCACCACGCGGTGGACATCAAGGAGCAGTTCGCGGGCCTCGAGGGCGAGGACGAGGGCGACGAGGTGAACATCGCCGGTCGTCTCATGGCCATTCGCGGCCACGGCAAGGCTTCGTTTGCCACGCTGCGCGACACAACGGGCGACATCCAGGTCTATTTCAAGCTGGATGTGCTCGGCGAGGAGAAATACAAGCAGCAGTTCCGAAAACTGGACATCGGCGATATCGTGGGCATCAAGGGTGTTGTGTTCAAGACGCACCGCGGCGAAATCACCGTGCGCGTCGAGGACTTCACGTTGCTCTCGAAGTCGCTGCGTCCGCTGCCGGAGAAGTTCCACGGCCTGAAGGACGTGGATATCCGCTACCGCCAGCGCTACCTCGACCTCATCATGAACCTCGACGTGCGCGAGACGTTCCGCAAGCGTTCGCGTGCGTTGAAGTCCATCCGCCAGTATCTTGATGACCGCGGTTTTCTCGAGGTGGAGACGCCAGTGCTCTCGACGATTGCCGGCGGCGCAGCGGCGCGCCCATTCATCACGCACCATAACGCGCTGGATATTGACCTCTACCTGCGCATCGCGACGGAGTTGAACCTCAAGCGCCTCGTTGTGGGCGGCTTTGAGCGTGTCTACGAGATGGGCCGCGTGTTCCGCAACGAGGGCATGGATGTGCGCCACAATCCGGAGTTCACGTCCATCGAGATTTATCAGGCTTATGCCGACTACAACGACATCATGGACATGACCGAGGGCATTGTACGCAATGCGGCGCAGGCCGTCTGCGGTACGCTGCAGATCAACTATCAAGGCGTGGACATTGACCTGTCGCATGCACGCCGCATCAGCATGAATGATGCCGTTAAAGAGGCCACGGGCAAGGACTTCCTCTCCTGCCAGACGGTGGAGGAAGCGCGCAAAATGGCCGATGAAATCGGCGTGCCCTACGAGCCGCGCCATGGCATCGGTGGCATCCTCAATCAGGCCTTTGAGGAAAAGGTCGAGGAGACGCTCATGCAGCCGACGTTCATCACGAATCATCCGACGGAGATTTCGCCGCTCGCGAAGCGCAACGCGGACGACCCACGTGTGACGGACCGCTTCGAGTTCTTCATCTACGGCCGTGAGCTCGCGAACGGCTTTACCGAGCTCAACGACCCCATCGATCAGAAGGGCCGTTTCCTCGATCAGCTGAAGCAACGCGAGGCTGGCGACGATGAGGCGCACGTCATGGATAACGACTTCGTGCGTGCGCTCGAGTATGGTCTGCCCCCGACGGGCGGCCTCGGCATCGGTGTGGACCGTCTCGTCATGTTCCTGACGGACGCGCCCTCCATCCGCGACGTGCTGCTGTTCCCGACCATGAAACCGGTCGAGGGCGAATAATTATAGTTTTAAGGAAACACTGATTAATAAGTTGGTCCAGATTGTCGTAGATTTTTCGTCTAGGCTAGGAAGGGACTCGCAGGCATAGCGGTGGCT
>ONCF01000081.1 GCA_900316275.1 uncultured Veillonellaceae bacterium | reverse complement strand
GTTTATCCACTTTGTTACCTCCTCTGCGTCCTCGCGGACCACATCATGACCGTATGCTCAGCGGTGGGAATCAACCGCGGCTGCTCCGCACACTGCCATAATCACTTTTGTATTCCCCTCCATTATACACGTTCAACGCAGAAATATCTATCTTTTATTTCTACGCCACAAAAGAATAAAAGGTATTTATAGATAGCATCGAGCCGACCTGTGCAGCCTGATCAGCCAAACAGGGCAATCCCCCTGGTGGGGTTGCTCTATACATGTTAGTTTTTCTACCTGACAAGAATAAATTCCTGCCTAACAATAAAAAATATTCTTCTTTTATCTACTCAAATACCTCTTGCATTCTTCCGCGGACGTGCTATAATAATATTTGTCGTTACGACATGGGGATGTAGCTCAGCTGGGAGAGCACCAGGTTCGCAATCTGGGGGTCGAGAGTTCGAGCCTCTTCATCTCCACCATAGAAATATCAAGGGTTTCAGGATTTTCCTGAAGCCCTTTTTTCATGCCGTTATCCCATCATGAAGAAAAGCCCCTGCAGTAACCAGCTGCAGGGGCTTTTCAATTGGTCATCTAATGACACCAACGAATTTTCACGCCCTTATTATACCGCCATAAGTCACTTTTCGCAAGTCAAAAATACAATGTCTTCGCTCACAACTGTTTGATAGCGTGCAGCAGCATGAAGGCCACGGGCTGCTGGCGTGCGGCGATGGCGAGGGCCTTCTCCTTGTCGCCCTGCAGGGCCACGGTGAGCGCGAGGTTGCGGATGGTCGCGCCGTCCGTATCGTCGAGCTGCAACGCCGCCTCGAGCTCGGCACGCGCCGTCGCGTAGTCGTCGGCGACAAAGGCCGCGCCCGCAAAGGCGTTGAGCAGATTAATTTTCTCGCGCAGGCTGACCGGCTTCGCCAGCACGGCGTCAATCTGCTGCTGGGCCGTGACCGGTGCTGCTGACGACTGCGTTGCCGATGCGCTGGTGCAGGCCGTCGGCTGCGGTGTGGCTGGTGCTGGTTGCGGCGCTGCGCTGGCCACTGGCTGTGCTGCCGGCGCTGCCGGGGCTGCGCCCTGCACCTTTGCCTTGAGACGGCGCAGCAGTGTCAAAGTGTCCTCCGCCTCCGCTGGCGCGGCCGCTGCCGACGTGGACCGCGCTGCCGGCGCAGGCTGTGGTGCATTCGTGGCTAGTGCAGCTGCCGGGGCATTTTCCGTCAGGCTGACCGGCGTCTCCGGCACCTCTACCTGCAGATAGGCCGCGAGGTGCGGGTAGTTCTGCTGCAGCTTTGCGGGCTCTGTGCGCGCATAGAAGCCGCCCATGTCATGCAGTGTCTGCGCCTGCTCCGGCCGCAGGCTCGTGCCGTCCTGCTCCGCGAGAAAATCGAGCAACGCGAGCGCGTCGTCCTCCCGCTGCTGCGCGAGGCAGATACGCGCGAGCAGCAGACGTGCGTCTACGTGCTCCGGCGCGTAGCTCAGCGTGTTCGAGACCCACTGTGCCGCCCGCTCCATATCGCCGAGCATAAAATAGCTGTAGGCACCCTTGTACAGGTACTCCGCCTTGATGTCGCCCGCTTGAATGAGCTGGGCGAGTGCCTCCAGCGCCTTGTCATATTTGCCCGCCGTGAACAGCTCCTGCATCTGCTGCTCCGTCGCCCGGCTCTGCACCTGCTGTGCCGCCTGCTGCTGCCGCGCCTGCTGGCGTTTCATGCGTTTACTTGCTCTCCCCATATGCCATGCCTCCATGTCTATTAACTACCTGTATATATACGCGCTTCAGGTCGCAAAATCCTGCCCACGGGTCGTTTTTTCCGCACAACCTCACGGACGGTCATGTATACGTGGCTGCAGCACCGCCAGCGCGGGGATCTGCACGCCATGCTGCACTGTCAGGCCGCCTAGGGACAGCATCGCCGTGACATCCCTGCACAGAGCCTGTGCCGCCTCGCTCAGCTGGTCCGCATGCAGATACTGCTCCGCCTCGCTCAGCGGCGGCTGCTCCTCACCATCTGTGTGGGGCCGCAGTGCCGCCTCCTGCGCGGCATAGGCCTCTGCCTCCTCTGTATGGCCGCGCCAGCGCGCGAGCCTGGTCAGCCGCGCATAAATCTGTGGCAGCAGCGTCGGCATGTCATCACTGAGCAGCCGCGCCTGTACCTCGGCCAGTCCAGCCGCACCGGCCTCTGTGCTGCCAGACGCTGCCTGCTGCTTACGGGCTGCCTGGAGCCTGTCGTATACCGCAGTGGCCTGCTCGTAGTCCGCCTGCGCCCGCCGGTAGTCGCCCTCGCGCCAGTCAAGTTCTCCCTGCAATACGCAGAACACGCCGAGCTGGGGGAAGCGCAATTTTGCCTCGTCGAGCACGCTTTGTACCTCCGCCGTCGGTCGCTTGAGCTGGAGCAGTGCCCGGATCCATTGCACGTAGGTGTTGTTTTCGCCACCGTTGCTGAGTCCCGCCGCCCGCGCCACGCGCGCAGCATGATACGCCACCTGCTCCCAGTCACCGAGGTCGGCATAGCAGTCGAGCAGATAGTACTCGTCATCCGGCGTGCCCTCCCCTGAGGCGATACGCGCCTGTAGAATGGCCAGATTGCGCTGGGCCTTGCCCTGACCGCTGCGCGTCGAGTACCCCGTATGGTGGATAGCGAGTCCCGGTACATATTGAAAAATACGATGCTCGTGTCCGCGATAGCAGAGCGCCTCGTGAATGGGCCGCTCGTAGCGCAGGTCGGGCATGCGGCGGAACATGCG
>ONCF01000063.1 GCA_900316275.1 uncultured Veillonellaceae bacterium | reverse complement strand
CCACCAATGTTGGCGCGTTGGTCAAGTGGTTAAGACACCGCCCTTTCACGGCGGCTTCATGGGTTCGAATCCCGTACGCGTCACCAATTTGTCTGTAGACAGGTTCGCCTGTTTGCCTATATATCTTTGGCCCGGTAGTTTAGTTGGTTAGAATGCCGCCCTGTCACGGCGGAGGTCATGGGTTCAAGTCCCATTCGGGTCGCCACTTGCCTCGGTAGCTCAGTCGGTAGAGCAGGGGACTGAAAATCCCCGTGTCAGTGGTTCGATTCCGCTCTGAGGCACCACTTTGTATTGTAATCCTCGGCTTTCAGCCGGGGATTTTTCGTTATCCGGCCTGTTTGGCGGGTCCAGGTATGATTTAGATAAAATTTAACGCGCGTTGTTACTGGCGCGTATATTCTGTAGTATAATGACTGTCTGAAAGTAGTAGATGACTGTTTGCCAGGTACCTGTAGGTTCGGCTGACAGTGGAGACGCAGCGGTTGCGCTGCAGATAAAGGAGCGAAATCATGGAACAGTTTTCGGCGTTGTTTATGCAGTTCATCGCGGATTGGGGCTATGTGGCCGTCGCGGTGCTTATGGCGGCGGAAAATGCCTGCATCCCCATCCCCTCGGAGCTCATCCTGGGCTTTGCGGGCTTCCTGATTTTCTCGGGCGAGCTGTCGTTCGGCCCCGCGCTGCTCGCGGGCATGGTCGGCGGCCTCGCGGGCTCTATCCTCGCCTATGTCGTCGGGCATTACGGCGGGCGCAGCTTCGTGGACAAATACGGTCACTATATCCTCATCAAGCCGTCGCATGTGGATGTGGCGCAGCGCTGGTTTGATAAATACGGGCTCAAGGCCGTGTTCTTCAGCCGCATGCTGCCGGTAGTGCGTACGTTCATTTCGCTGCCGGCGGGCTTTGCCCATGTGGATATGAAACGCTTCCTCATTTGCACGATTGCGGGCTCGCTGCCCTGGACGGCGCTCATCCTCTTCGCGGGCGTGACGCTGGGCAAGAGCTGGGAAATCATGCTCGCCATCGGTCACGAGGCCAGCCTCGTTTTCGTCGGCGTCTGCGCCGTCGTCATCGCCGTGGCGTACCTGCGCTATCGTCGCAACCGCAAGGCCGAGGCGGCCGCAGTGGAAGAATAATAAGCAGGGAGCCCGTTTTGAAGGAGCGTAGCGACGCGCAAAACGGTGCGAGTCGCTTAGTCAAGTCGCCGTTAGGCAAGCTTGACATCCTTAGTTTTGAGAGTTGAGAGTTGAGAGTTATGCCTCCTTCATAGGGGGCTTTTTTAATGCATGAGGAAAAATAATGCTGGAAAGATGAGGCAGAGGTAGGCGGCCGTGGTGGTGAGGAAGCTCGCGGTCGCGAGGTCGACGTTGAGCTGATAGAGGCGTGCGGTGAGCACGGCGTTGATGGCCGTGGGGCAGCAGGAGAGGATAATCAGCGTGTGCCGCAGCACGGGGTCCGCGACGAGCAGCTGCACGATGCCGTACGTCACGAGCGGCATGGCGAGCAGGCGCAGGGCCGTGAGGCGCCAGATGCGGTGGACGTTGCGCCGGGCGGCCGGCAGGTTGATGAGAAAGCCCACGGGCAGCATGGCAATCCAGGCGCCGACGTGTACGAGGCTCTGGAACACGGGGCCGAGCGCCTCGGGGCGTGTGATATGGCCGGCGTTCAGTGCGAGGCCGGCAAACATGCCCAGCAGGCAGAGCTGGTTCGGCGTGAGGAACATGTCGCGCAGGTCTTTGAGGCGGCTGTGATGCGCCGAACTGCGCCCCGCGGCCTGCAGCTGGCAGTAGCGGGCGTAGGGGAAGACGACGAGGCACATCAGCATATTGGTGAAGGTGGCGATGAGCTGCGTGTAGGCGAAGCCTTCCTCATTGTAGAGGATAAAGGCGCAGACGCCGCCGAGCGTGCCCCAGTTCGCGAGAAAGGCGCTCGCCATGTAGGCACCGCGGTCGAGCGGACTCGCGATGTGCCGGCCAAAGAGCGCATAGCCGAGGCCGCCGGGCACGAGCACGAGGTAAAAGGCAAAGAACGGCACGAGCAGCAGCGTCCACGAGAGCGGCAGCACCCAGAAGCTCAACAGCGCCAGCACCGTGCTGATGAGGCGGATGTTGAACTTGATGAGCCAGTCGTTGACGCGCGGGGAGAGCCAGTGCCGTTCCTTCAGCGCGTAGCCGACGAGCAACGGCAATATGAGGTCGGTAAAGACAAAGAGCAGACGCAGGGTAGTGTGATCCATAACATGACTTCTTTCTATAGGTGCGCAGATGCGGGGAGTCGAGTTTTGGCCCGTGACGACTGCACTGTTACGCTGTACGGCGCAGTGTGGCTGTCGACGGGGGTTGCCTCTATTGTATATGGGTGAGCGCGAAAAAACAACTTGCACCAGCCCAGGTGGCAGGGCCTTTTTTTGACGGAACAGGTTTGGCCATGCTTAATTCCGTGTTAAATTTGCCATTCTGTGATAAATGTCATTACCTTTTGGCAACGAATGGCGCTATACTGAACATAGATCTGAATGTTATTCACTTTTTAGGAGAGTAAGGAGCGACGAGTAATGGAGCAGCAGATGTTTTGTTTTCAGTGTCAGGAAACGGCCGGTTGCAAGGGCTGCACGCGCGTGGGCGTGTGCGGCAAGCAGCCGCAGACGGCGGGCCTGCAGGACCTGCTCATCTACGTGACGAAAGGTCTCGCGGCCGTGACGACGCGCCTGCGTGCCGAGGGGCAGAGCGTGGCGCAGGATGTGAACCACCTCGTGACGCTGAATCTGTTCGTGACGATTACGAACGCGAACTTCGACGATGCGGCCATCACGGCGCGCATCGAAAAGACGCTGGCCGTCAAAGCGGAGCTGCTGGGCCAGCTCAAAGACCAGGCCGACCTGCCCGCGGCCGCGCTGTGGCAGGACAAGGCCGAGAATTTCGCCGCGAAAGCCGCCTCTAATGAGGTCGGCGTGCTGGCAACGGCCGATGAGGACAAGCGCAGCCTGCGTGAGCTCATCACCTACGGCCTGAAGGGCCTCGCCGCCTACATGAAGCATGCGAACGTGCTGGCGCATGAGAACGAGGCTATTGACGCGTTCCTGCAGCAGGCGCTGGCGAAGCTGCTTGACGACAGCCTGACCGTGGACGACCTCGTGGCGCTCACGCTGGAGACGGGCAAGTGGGGCGTGGACGGCATGGCTCTGCTCGACGCCGCGAACACGGAGACGTACGGCAATCCCGAGCTCACGCAGGTCGACCTCGGCGTGCGCAGCAATCCGGGCATCCTCATTTCCGGTCATGACCTCAAGGATCTCGAGATGCTGCTGGAGCAGACGCAGGGTACGGGCGTCGACGTCTACACGCACGGCGAGATGCTGCCGGCGCATTACTATCCGAAGTTCAAGCAGTACCAGAACTTCGCCGGCAACTACGGCAACGCCTGGTGGCAGCAGAAGGATGAGTTTGAGAAGTTCAACGGCCCGATTCTCATGACGACGAACTGCGTAGTGCCGCCGAAGGACAGCTACAAGGCGCGTCTGTTCACGACGGGCGCCGTCGGCGTGCCGGGCTGCCCGCACATCACGCTCAAGGCCGATGGCACGAAAGACTTTACGCCTATCATCGAAATGGCGAAAAAGTGCGCAGCGCCGACGGAGCTCGAGCAGGGCAAGCTCGTGGGCGGTTTTGCGCATGAGCAGGTCTTCGCCGTGGCCGACAAGGTTGTCGAGGCCGTGAAGTCCGGCGCCATCAAGAAATTTGTCGTTATGGCGGGCTGCGACGGCCGCATGAAGTCGCGCGAGTACTACAAGGAGTTCGCCGAGGCGCTGCCGAAGGACACGATTATCCTCACGGCTGGCTGCGCGAAGTACAAGTACATCAAACTGCCACTCGGCGATATCGGCGGTATCCCCCGCGTGCTCGATGCCGGTCAGTGCAACGACTCCTACAGCCTCGCGCTCATCGCGCTGAAGCTCAAAGAGGTATTCGGCCTCGATGACATCAACAAACTGCCGCTGGCGTTCAATATCGCCTGGTACGAGCAGAAGGCTGTCATCGTGTTGCTGGCTCTGCTGCACCTCGGCGTGAAGAACATTCACCTCGGCCCGACGCTGCCGGCCTTCCTTTCCCCGAACGTCGCCAACGTGCTCGTCGAGAACTTCGGCATCGCCGGTATCTCCACGGTGGAGGACGACATCAAGACGCTTATCGGCTAAAAAAATATCTGCTTGCTTATCGTGCGGGCCTAGTGTAAGATAAGGCCAACGATAAGCACAGGCAAACGCTGCTTGGCGGCGTCAGCCCTAGGTGGCTGACGTGCGCTGAGCAGCGTTTTAATTTTGCGAAGGGGAGCGATGGGATGAAGACGATAGGCATTATTGGCGGCATGGGGCCGATGGCTACGGTGGACCTCATGCAGAAAATCATTCTGGCCACGGACGCACAGGAGGACCAGGAGCATATCCCTATCCTCGTGGATAACAACACGCGCATTCCCGACCGCACGGCTGCCATTCTGGGCGCAGGGCCAAGCCCCGTGCCCGAGCTCCTGAAATCGGCGCAGCGGCTCACGGCCGCGGGCGCGGACTTCCTCATCATGGGCTGCAACACGGCGCATTATTTCCTGCCCGAGTTCGAGCCGGAGCTCACGGTGCCGTTGCTGAATATGGTCACGCTCACGGCCGAGTACTGTCAGGCGCAGGGCCTCAAAAAAGTCGCACTGCTCGCCTCGGCCGGTACCTGCCGCACAGGCCTCTACCAAAAGGCACTGGCGGCCGTCGGCGTGGCGGTCCTCCAGCCCGAGGGGGCGCAGGAACAGGCCATCCACGGCATGATTTACGACGGCGTAAAGGCGGGCAATCCGCACTACGACGCCGCCCCCGCGCAGCAGGTGCTCAGGGAACTGCAGGCGCAGGGTGCCGAGGCTTTCGTGCTCGGCTGCACGGAGATGCCCGTAGCTGTCGCCATGTACCACTTGCAGGGCCATTTCATCGATGCCACGCAGGTCCTCGCCGAGGCCTCTGTCCGCTACGCTGGCGCCAAAGTCAAGCACGTATAAAGTTATAGCGATAATACAAAGAAACAGCCCACGATAAAAACTTATCGCAGGCTGTTTCTTTGTATTTGTAGCATCGTACAAAAGAGGGAGTAAATCCTAACTCCCAACTCTTCACTCTCAACTCTATCTTGTTCTCGTTATTTTCGTGTTGGGCACAGCCCTAGAATACCGTCTTACTCCCTTTCTCATGTTTCGCATCCCTGGCGTGCTTGATGCTCCCGATATACCCGGGCTGTAGCAGGCCGAGCGCCTTGCGCACGTCGCCGATGCGCAGGGCGGCGTAGAGATTGAAACGCGTATCCGGGTCGTTTAGGTCAATGCCCAGCAGCTGGGAGATTTTTTCGGCGCGGTAGCGCACGGTGTTTACGTGCAGGAACAATTTCTCGGCTGTGGCCTTGTAGTTGAAATTGTCGTCGAGCAGCGTGCGCAGCGTGATTTGCAAATCGGCGTCGTAGTCGTGGTCGTATTCGAGCAGCTTGTCGAGCGTCTGGCGGCAGAACGTGTGGATGCGCGCGGGCGGACAGCGGAACAGCTCGCAGAAAATACCCATTTCATTGAACCACTGGATAAAGCCCTGCCACGTCATGGATCCGTATGTCCAGGGCTATCACGGCCAGGGTGAGGAGGGCGTCATCCTCGCGCAGAAACACGCCGAGGCTGGCATCAACTGCATCGACTGCCATGATAACGGCATAGAGGACAAAGTGCAGGAGACGGTCTGGTACGTGACGGATGATTTCGACGATCCGCCGCTGAAGCGCGACTTTGGCAACGAGATGTGCACGAAGTGCCATAAGACGGACGAGCTCATCGCCAAGACGGACAAAGGCAACGGCATCAACCCGCATGACTCGCACCTCGGCGACCTGAACTGCGAGGACTGCCACAAGATGCACAACAAGTCCGAAGCGGCCTGCATGCGCTGCCACGACTTCGATTTCCTGCAGACGCTGCCGGGCGAGTGGATGACGAAAGAAGAAATGGCGAAAGCGCACAGTAAAGCCAACCTCTAAGCCATTCTCGCGGCTGTAGTCACATAAAATATTGCACGCTAAACAAGCACTGGCTCTTGTGTTGCAAGGGCTGGTGCTTATTTTGTCTGGCAAACATTGCGGGGCGGTGGTGTGTGGTGACTGTAACGACGGGCGCGGTGATTAAAATCACCTATAATGTTGCAAATGCAACATACAAATGGGGGACTTCATGCTATAATGAGAGACAAATCGACTAAAACGCGGGTGAGAGTCGGCTGTATGTCGGCTCGTTCCGCAGGATTGTGGGTGAAAGTATGACATTACAGGGGGCCGACCTCGTGGGGCTGCCGTTGTTCCGCGATTTGTCGCCGGCGGAGATTGACCGCTTTCTGCAGGCCACGGGCGTGCAGGTGCGCGAGTACGAAAAGCACGCGCGCATTATGCAGGCGTTCGAACCGAACAAATACATCGGCATCATGGTGTCGGGCGAGGCGTTCGTGATTTCCGAGGATAGATTCGGGCACGAGACGGTCACGCATCATCTGGAGCGCGGCGCGTTGTTCGGCAGCATCTCGGCCATTTTGCCGAACGTGGACAATATCAGCTCCATCGAGGCCATTACGGATGTCATAGTTATACTCGTGGCCTACTGCGAGCTCATCACCTCGGGCACGCACCTCGGGCGCACGCACGGCATCGTGATGAAAAATCTGCTCGAGGCCTTCTCACGCAAGAATTTCCTCATGACGCAGAAGCTGGAGCTCCTGGCGCAGAAAACGCTGCGCGAGCGGCTTATCCTCTACCTCATGCAGCGCGAGAAGCGCCAGCAGCGCGGGCGCGTGCGCACGCCGGGCCGCATCCAGATGGCCAAGGAAATGGAGTGCAACCGCAGCGCGCTCACGCGGGAAATCGCGGAGATGAAGGAGCAGGGGCTGCTCATCTGCGGCGACGGCTGGATGCAGCTCGACAAGGCGCGGCTGGCCGCCCGGGATAAGGAACACTGAACTATGTGGCAGATTGAGTTTCAGGACGTGGGCATGCGCTTCGGCGCGCGGCAGATTTTTGCCGGGCTCACGCAGACGATAAAGGGCGGCTCGATTACGGCCGTCACGGGCGCGAACGGCAGCGGCAAGTCCACCTGCCTGCGTCTCGCGGGGCATTTGCTGCGCCCGACGGCGGGTCAGGTCGTCGTCACGCAGGACGGGCAGGAGCTGCGGCGGGCGGCGCTCAGGCAGGCACTCGGCATGGTGACGCCCGAGCTGCGCTTTTATCCGCGTTTTACGGCGCGGGAAAATATGGCGTTTTTGCTCGGCCTGCGCGGGCAGTCGCTCGATGACGCGGCCTACGCGGCGAGCCTCGCGCGCGTGGGGCTGCAACCCGAGGCCGTGGCGCATACCTATACGGGTGAGTTCTCGACGGGCATGCGGCAGCGGCTGAAGCTCGCCGTGCTGTTCCTGTCGGGCGCGGATATCTGGCTGCTCGATGAGCCTGGCGCTAATCTCGACGCGGCAGGGCGCACGATGGTGCTCGAGGCCGCGCGGCAGGCGGCGGACGCGGGCAAACTGGTCCTCATCGCCACGAACGATGCACGAGAGGAGGCGGCGGCCGATGCAACCATCCACCTTTAAGGGCGTGCGGCTCGTCTGCCGCAAGGAGTTCAGCCTCGGCCTGCGCGAGCCGGCCGCCTGGGGCGCGATGTTCATGTTCGCGCTCACGACGCTCGCCTGTATCAGCATGAGTCTCGCGGGCGCGGGCCTCGAGCCGAAACTCGCGGCGGCGCTTTTGTGGGTGAGCCTGTTTTTCGCCTCGCTCGCGGGGGCGGACCGCGGCTTTGCCGATGAAGACCTCGCGCGCACGCTGCCGGTGCTCCGGCTCTACGGGCCTGCGCAGGCCGTGCTGTTCGGCAAGGCGGCCTATACGCTGCTTGTGCTCGTCGTGCTCGCGGTATTTATCGTACCTTTATATCTGATACTCGTCGACGTGACGGTTACGGCGCCCCTCGTGCTAGTTTTGACGCTGGCGCTGGGCCTCTGGGGCATCGCCATGACGGGGACGCTCCTCGGCGCGCTCGCGACGGGCGCGACCGTGAATCACGGCCTCGTGGCCATCCTCATGCTGCCGCTCGTGCTGCCCGTATTTCTGCCGGCCATCGCGCTGACGGCGGGCGCGTTCGGCGGCGCGGCCGCGGCGACGAGCTACCTCGTGGGCATGGGGCTGTATGATGCCGTGCTCAGCGTCGGGGCGTCGGTGCTGTTTGATTACCTTTGGTACGAGGATTAATGGAGTTGAGAGTGAAGAGTTGAGAGTTGAGAGTGAGGGTTGAGACTTGAGAGCTAAAGTTTTACATATTTTAACTGCGGTATTGACGGCGGCGGTATTATTCTTAGTATTTTTCGTGGTGCCGCCGGCGCAGGGGTTGGGGTATTATGTGCGGCTGGCTTTTTTCCATATTCCCGTGGCCTGGGTGTCGGTGCTGGCGTTTTTGCTGAGTGCCTGGTGGGCGTTGCAGGTGCTCAGGCGGCATGATATGCACGCCGACAGGCTGTCGGCCGTCTCGGCGCAGCTCGGCTTTATCTTTACGTTGCTGTCGACGGTGAGTGGCGCCGTGTTCTCGCGCCTGACCTGGGGCAGCTTTTGGAACTGGGACCCGCGGCAGACGACGATTTTCGTGCTGTTGCTCATCTACGGCGCCTACCTCACGCTGCGGGCGGCCATGCCGGAGCCGGAGCGGCGCGCGCGGGTGACGGCCGTCTATGCGCTGTTTTCCTGCCTCACGGTGCCGTTCCTCGTCTTCATCATCCCGCGCTTTTATTTCTCGCTGCATCCGCAGCCGGTCATCAACAGCAGCGGGCACATCGATATGGACCCCGTGATGCTCGCAACACTCATCGCAGCGCTCGCGGCCATGACCCTCATCTACTGGGGGCTGTTGCAGCATCGTGTCATCGCTTTGGAGAGAAAGGCAGGGGATAACGCATGAACCGCAAAATTATACTGCTCATCGTGCTCATCGTGGCCTTCGCGGGCTACGCGGCCTGGAGCTTCGCCGACTCCGTGACGCCCTACGTGGGCATCGACGCGGCGAAGCAGGCCACGAGCACGGTGCAGGTCAAGGGCCTGCTGGACAAGTCAGCGCCCGCGCCGCAGATGGAGGGCGACAACTTCGTCTTTACGCTGCAGGACGAGGACACGGGCTCGACGCTCCGGGTGCGCTATCACGGCACGAAGCCGGACCAGTTCGACGAGGCGCACCATATCGTGGCCATTGGGAAAATGCAGGAGGGTGAGTTCCGGGCGGACAAGCTGCTCATCAAGTGCCCCTCCAAATACGAAAAAGAAAAGGGGCAAGTCTGATGTACGGTGATTTAATTCTCGCGCTCACGCTGTTCTTTACGCTCTGCGCGCTGCTCGCCTATCTTGCGGGCAAGGGCGCGCGGGCGGTCTGGGGTCAGCGCCTGACGTTCGTGGCCGGGGCTTTGGCCGTCGTGGCTAGCGGTTACCTCTGGTGGCTCATTTTTCAGAACCGCTTTGACATCGCCTATGTGGCGGGCTACTCCTCGGCGGAGCTCTCGCCCATGTACAAAATCTCGGCGTTCTGGGCCGGACAGCAGGGCTCGTTCCTGCTCTGGCTGCTCATCCACGCCGTGGCGGGCCTAGTGCTGGCCACGCGCCAGCGCCTCGCCGCCAGCGGCATGGCCGTCTATCTCGCGTTGCAGGCGGCGCTCGCCGTGCTCGTGCTCGCGAAAAGCCCGTTTGCGGCCAACCCACAGACGGTCATGAACGGTCAGGGCCTGAACCCGCTGCTCATGGACCCCTGGATGGCCATTCATCCGCCGGTCGTCTTTATCGGCTATGCGTTGCTCGCCGTGCCGCTCGTCTACGCGGCTACGGCGCTGCTGCGCGGCGACAAAACGCTCGCCTGGCTCGAGACGGCGCGCCAATGGCTGCTCGTGGCCTGGGCGTTCCTCGGTGCCGGTATCTTCATCGGCGGCTATTGGGCCTACAAAGTGCTGGGCTGGGGCGGCTTCTGGGGCTGGGACCCCGTGGAGAACTCCTCGCTCGTGCCCTGGCTGCTCGCGACGGTGCTGCTGCATGTGCTGAAAGTCGCGCGCGTGCGGCAACCAGCGCTGTCGCTCGTGCATCTCGCGGCCATCTTTACCTACGCGTTCGTGCTCTATGGTACGTTCCTCACGCGCAGCGGTATCCTCGGTGACTTCTCCGTGCACTCGTTTTCGGGCTCGAGCATCGGCCTCACGATTGCCGTCGTGAACGGCATTGTGCTGCTCGCGGGCCTTGCGCTGCTCGCGCTGCGCGCCGATACGCTGCCGAAGGGCGACGTCTACCCGGCCTATGGCAGCCGTGAGTTCATGGTCCTTTTGGGCATGCTCGTGACCGTCTTTATCGCGGCGCTCGTGTTCCTTGGCATGTCCATGCCGCTCCTGACGCAGCTCGTGGGTCAGCCGGCGGCCGTCGATACGGCGTTCTACGTGCGTACGACGCTGCCGCTGGCCATCGTGCTCATGCTCACGCTCGGCTGTGCCTGCCTGCACCGCTACGGCGCGGGCAATGTGGTTACGCACCGCCTCGTGCCGTTCGCTGTCGTCGCTGTCATCGGCGCGGCGGCGGCTTTCCTCGCGGGCGTGCATGAGGTGCTGCCCGTACTGCTCGCTGCGGCCTCGGCCACCGGTATCGCCGCGACGCTCGTCGGCTGGCGCGCGCACGCCATCGGTCTCGGTGGCATGGTGGCCCACGTGGGCCTCGGCCTCGCGTTTTTCTCGATGGTGCTCGCGGGCAACGGCAGCCAGAGCGTGACGCAGGAGCTCACGCCGGGCGAGCCCGTGACGCTGCTCGGCCACGAAATCGTCTACGAGGGGCAGGAGTTCGAGGCGGACGGCAGTGCGAAGCACTACGTCTACACCGTGGATGGCCGCCGTGTGACGGCGCTCACGAAGCTGCACATGAACGGCGAGGATGCGGCGCGCGAGCCGGCCATCGACAAAACGCTGACGGGCGATGTCTACATCGCGCCGACGCCGCCAAAGTCTGAGGGCCGCATGGAGCTCACACTGAAAAAAGGCCACATGCAGATGGACGCTTACTACGCCTATCGCTACGATGACGTGCGCATGGAGCCGCAGGGCGGCGGCAAGGTGCTCGTGACGGCGGAAATAGCCGTGACGGATGGCGAGACCGTCGAGCACGTCGAGGCCTCCATCCTCGCGACGCCGGACGGCGGCACGTCACAGCCCGTGGCCATCTATGGCGGCGACCGCCGCATCCGCCTCACGGGCGTGTCGGCTGACGACCGCGCTGTGCGTCTCGAGATTCTGCCCTCGGCGGAGAGTGAGGCGGGCCTCCCCGTGACGGCGAATGTGAGCACGAAGCCGTTCATCTGGCTGCTCTGGCTCAGTAGCGTGCTCGTCGTGGCGGGCACCTGCGTTGCCATCCGCAAGTAATTAACTGGGCATTAACCACATATACAGTAAGCAATGTCGCTCCCTGCGTGCAGGGAGCGATTTTTGTTACGTTTACATGAGCGCTGAATAACCGTTGCTTATCTTTTTATAAAAAATTTCTTTATGGTGTTGCTCTGGCAACGTCATTTTCCTTTTGACAATGTTATAATTGGGATTAATCAAGGAGTAATACGCTTTAACGCAACTTGAGAGGGAAAGAAAACAGGAAAAAACACAGAGGGGAGGGGACGCGAGCATGGAGCTGAAACAGCTGTTCAAGAAACATACCCTGGCCTGCCTGGCAGGTGGATTTGTCATTGGCGTGGCCGTCTGCGGCGTTGGATCAGCTGCAATGTCGCTTTCGGGCTCGCCGGAGTTCTGCGGGTTCTGCCATTCCATGAAGCATGAGGCCTGGACGTTCGCCGAGTCATCGCATCGCGAGCTCGAATGCGTGGAATGCCATCTGCCACATGACAACGCGGCGATTTACCTGATTGCCAAGGGCGAGACGGGCATGGTAGACATGTACCACGAGGTGATGCGTGACTATCCGGCGCACATCCGCTTGTCGGATGACGGCCGGCAGATGGTCAACGACAACTGCATCCGTTGCCACAAGACGACGATGCAGAATGTACACGCCGACATGGGCGTGGCCCAGGACACGGGCGCTGACTGCCTGAAGTGCCATAGCCGCATCGCACATGGCGTGAATCACATCGAGAGGGGGATAAAAGTTGAGTAAGTTGCAGAAAATCATCGCCGGCATCGCAGCTGTATGCTTTGTCTTCTTCGGCTTTGTGGTGTT
>ONCF01000088.1 GCA_900316275.1 uncultured Veillonellaceae bacterium | reverse complement strand
AGATAGCCGTGTTCTTGCCCTGCTTATCCGTGTTGGCGGAGCAGTGCATAGCCGCGATGCCCTTCAGCGGGAGGAAGTAGTTCATCATGGAGAACATACCCTTCTTCATCTCGCCGCCGTACCAGGTGTTGATGATGACCTGCTCACGCTCCGTGAGGTTGAAGACAACCGCCGTGTCAGAATGCAGGCCAAGCTCTTTGAAGTTCTCAACCTTCGCCTTGGAGGCGTTGAACACGACGAAGTCCGGCTTGAAGTTCTCGAGCTCCTCAGCCGTCGGTTTGATGAACATGTTGGAGACGAAGTGTGCCTGCCAGGCAACCTCTACGATGAAGCGGACAGCCATGCGCGTGTTCTTGTTCGCACCGCAGAAGCCATCAACGACATACAGTTTCTTGCCGGAGAGCTCTTTCTTTGCAATCTCCTTGACAGCCTTCCAGGCCTCTTTCGTGGCGCGGTGGTTGTCGTTATGATAGGACTCGCTGTCCCACCAGACCGTGTCATGCGACGTCTCATCATCAACGATGAACTTGTCCTTCGGGGAACGGCCCGTGAAGATACCGGTCTTGACGTTCACAGCGCCCAGCTCGGAAATCTGGCCCTTCTCATAACCCGTCAGGCCGTCCTTCATCTCTTCCGCAAAGAGCACTTTGTAGGAAGGGTTGTGGAGAACTTCCGTGACACCAGTGATGCCATACTGACTCAGATCGACGTTTGCCATTTTACTTTCAACCTCTTTCATTGAAATAAAACTGTCCGTGCGGTGGGCTTTTTGCCCAGCCACGATTATTATAATAGCCTATTCAGCCATAAATGTCAAACATGTTTGCATAAACAAAGCGGCCCGCTCCTTTATGGAGAGACCGCTTTGCCTGTCACATGCTGACGGCGATGAATACGCTATCAGATCATATTTTTCTCATAAGCATCGTAGAGGGCCTTGAGCTCCTCGACCTTGTCGTACATCTCGACCTGCAGGCCGGATGCCGTCGCGTAGTCGCCCTCGTTCAGCGCATTGATGAGCAGCGTGAAGAGGCTCTTTTCGTCGATGCTGTCCTTCGCGAGGTAGTTGCGCAGGTTGCTGATCTTCGTCCAGTTGTAGCTGTCCTGATCCGTAACCTCGTCGGAGATAATCTCCTGCGCATTGCGCACGATGGTGCGGTTCGCCGGGATGATACGGGCGATGAGCTCCGTCTTCCAGCGCAGCAGAGCGCCTTCCTCGAACGACTCGATGAGACGGTCCGTCAGCGCGCCGCCGGACGTGATGACGGCCTTCTTCTCCGGATAGTTCTTGAAGCCCTGCATGTTCTCCCAGACAGTCGCCGGAGGTGCACCGAACAGACGGTTGCGCTCCTCGTCCGTGTAGTCCTCGAACACGTCCTTCTCGGAGCGGTACGCACGGCCCTGCTCCAGATAGAAGCCCTTGTCACCTGCCTCTTTCGAAAGCTCTGCTACGCACTCATCCGTCGTATGCTCCACAGCGGCCTTGATGCCGTCGAGGCCGGCGCTGTAGATAGCGGCCAGCACGAGGTACGTGTTGCTGTACGGGTTGCACGCACGCAGCTCGAAACGCGTCGCCATCGGATTGCCGAGGTCGCGGATGAGGCCGGCGAGAATCGTACGGTTACGGGACGGGACCTTCGGGTCATGGCCGAGGGACGTCACGACGCAAATCGGCGCCTCGAAGCCCGGCTTCAGACGGTTCAGGGAGTCATTCGTCGCGGAGACGAACGGGTTGATGACCTCGTAGTTCTTCAGCAGGCCCATGATGAGACCATAGCCGACCGTGCTCATGTAGTCTTTCAGCTGGTCATCAGCTGCGAGCAGGCTGCGCACAGAGCCGTCTTTCATCTTGCAGGCCATGCCGATATGCGTGTGCTCGCCGTTGCCCGCGACACCGATCATCGGCTTCGCCTTGAAGCTGACCTCGAGGCCGTTGGCGCGGAACACCTCGCGCACCATGGAGCGCACGAAGATTTCGTTATCAGCCGCCTGTACGGAGTCGGCGAATTTCCAGTCAATCTCGAGCTGCTCGCAGACATTCGTGAGCACGCCGTCCTTATCGATGGTCGCGTTGCTGCCGCCGACCTCTTTGTGGCCCATCTCGACGGAGAGACCATAGCGGTCGAGGAGCTCCAGGCATTTCTCCATAGCCGTGCGCACGGCGCCGTGCAGACGCTCCCAATACTGCTCCTGCAGCACCTGGCTCGCGCTCATCTCCTCGATGGCCGTGTTCTCCAGTGGCGTCTTGACCCAGAACTCCAGCTCGGTCGCGGACGTGAACAGGATGTCCTCCACGTCTTCACCCTTCATGCTCTCGAGACCGGCGATGGTGCCTTTGCTATGGAAGATGTCGAGCAGGTTCTTCTTGACGTAGCTCAGCGTGTCCGTGAGGATGGCACGCGCATCGACGCGTTTGCCCTCATGCACGAGGAACGAAGGAATACGCAGCGTGCCGACCGGCTTGCCCGTCTCCTCGTCATAGTTGTCGAAGTTGTAGTCGACGAACCATTTCACAGCGGGGTCCACCGGCATATCGACCTTCGCGTTGTTCAGCGTGGCGATGCCCGGCAGCACAACGGAAGAACCATCGGTCTGCACGGCCGTGCCGGCATAGAAGTCATCGATGTCCTTCAGGAAGATGCGAATGGGGATTTTCTCATCCGTATCGTTACCTGCCATGTCAACGCCGACCAGCGAGACATACTTGATTTCGGGGTGATCCTTGAGGTCTTTCAGGATGTCCTTTTTCTTGGAGTTCGCGGGAATGACATACAGTAAATCTTCCATTGTAAAACCACCTTTGATAGTAATGAAAATAGCCATACAGTAGGTCATGCCGAAAATTCATCCCCAGCACTGACATTCCCGTACGGCTTCTTTGCCTGAATTTTGTTTTTTGTATGTTTTGTGTGCTTACTGCTCACAGGTATTATACTAACACACAGGTGCCTATTTGTAAAGGGTGCACACGCACAAAATTTGAAAGTTTTTTCATTTGCGGTTACATCTGCTTGCGCTGACGCCGGAACGTCTCCTTTTTCTGCTGTGCGTGCTGCAGCATCTCGCGCGCATTGTCGAGCGAGGCCGCCGTGGCGTCGACGCCCGAGGCCATGCGGGCGATTTCGCTCACGCGCTCACGCGTTGAGAGCGGGCGAATCTGCGTCTGCGTCTGCTCACCCTGACTGCGCTTGGCAATGTAGAGGTGCACGTCGGCCATGCAGGCAATCTGCGGCAGATGTGTGATGCAGAGCACCTGCTTGTAGCCCGCGACGAGCGCGATACGCTCGGCGACCATCTGCGCCGTGCGCCCGCCGATGCCCGTGTCGATTTCATCGAAGACCATGCTGGGCACGGAGGCGTCGCGTGCGGCGGCCACCGTCTTGATGGCGAGCGCGATACGCGAGAGCTCACCACCCGAGGCCACCTTCTGCAACAGCTTTTCGGCCTCGCCGGGGTTGGCGGAGAAATAAAAGCCTACGTCATCCTGCCCTTTGTCGCCGTAACTGCCCGCCGGCTGCACCGTGATATGGAAGCGTGCCTGCGGCATGCCGAGCGCCAGCAGCTGCTCGCCGATGGCGCCCGCGAGCTCGCCCGCCGCCTTCGTGCGGCGCGCGGTGAGTACGTCAGCCGCCGCCGCGAGTTTTTTCTCTGCCGCCGCAATGGCCTTTTGGAGCTGGGCCATATCGTCGTCGTAGTTCTCGATGTCTGCGAGCTCGGCCTGTACCTTCTGCTGGTGTGCGAGCACATCGTCAATCGTCGCGCCGTATTTCTTGCGCAGCTTGTAGATGACATCCATGCGGCTCTGCAGCTTGTCGAGGCGCTCCGGCGAGAAGTCGAGGCCCTCACCGTAGTCGCGCAGCTCGTAGGCGGCCTCCTGCAGTGAGATGGCCGCCTCCTCCACCATTTGCTGCAGATTGCCGAGACTGTCGTCGTAGCGGCTCATGTCGGCGATGTCTTTTTTCACCGTGTCGAGCGCCGCCAGTACACCGATGCCCTCTTTCGTGCGCGTGTCCAGGAGCGCATAGGCCTCCTGCACGGCGTCGGCGATTTTCTCTGCGTGGCCGAGTTTCTTGATTTCCGCCTCCAGCGCGT
Source organism: uncultured Veillonellaceae bacterium (assembly GCA_900316275.1). Lineage (GTDB taxonomy): Bacteria > Bacillota > Negativicutes > Selenomonadales > Selenomonadaceae > UBA2897. Next base: position 19,515 of record ONCF01000088.1, on the reverse strand, counting down.
CATCCTCGCCGGGCTGGAGCTGGGCCTCGCTGATTTCTTTATCCTGCCAGCGCAGCATATCGAGCCGCTGCGCGTACTCACGCGCCGCCTGCTCTTTCTCGGCATAGGTGCGCTTCCTGGCGTGCCAGTCCGTGTAGGCCTGCACGTAGGCCGCGCGCGCCTCGAGAATGTCGGGGTCGTACTGATCGAGCAGCGCGAGCTGGTTCTCCGGTTTGAGCAGCGCGAGATTGGCCTGCTGCCCGTGAATGTCCACGAGGTAACCGCCCAACTGTCGTAGCACGGCGAGCGTCACGTGGCAGCCGTTCACGAGCACCGTGCTGCGCCCATTGCGCCCGAGCTGGCGCGTGATGATGAGCGTGCCCTCGCCCTCGTCGATGGCCTGCGCCGTGAGTAGCTCGTGCAGGCCGAGTGAGGCATCATCGAGCGTGAACACAGCCTCCACGCGCAGCCAGTCACAGCCCGTGCGGATGAAGTCCGCCGAGAGCCGCGCGCCGAGAATGGCACCGAGCGAGTCGATGAGGATGGATTTGCCCGCACCCGTTTCACCCGTGAGGATATTGAGACCAGGGCCGAACTCCACCTGCACATGCTCGAGCAGGGCAAAATTCCACACGGTCAACGTTTTCAGCATAGCTTGCTCCCTCTTTCTGCGTGACCAGCACCCGACCAGGCTGTCACGCTGTACCAGTAAAAAAGTGCCTGTACCTGCCAGCCCGGCACTCTGCTTACTGTTCCTTGGCTCCTTTGCGTTTGGGTACGGGCAAATCGCTCATGAGGTCCTCGATGCGCGCCCGGACCTTCGTCGCCGCGGCCTTGGGCTTCACGACGACGATAATGTTGTCATCACCGGCCACCGTGCCGATGATTTCCTCCCAGTTCGCATGGTCGAGTGCCGCCGCCACCGTATTGGCCGAACCGGGCAGCGTCTTGACAACGACGATGTTCTCGCTCATATCCACGCTCGTGACCGTATCCATGAACAAACGCTTCACGCGGTCCTGGGTAAAGATGACGTTCTCCTTCAGCGGCGCGGCGTAGCGGTAACGGCCGTCGCCAATGGGTACCTTGATGAGCATGAGCTCCTTGATATCGCGGGAGACCGTGGCCTGCGTCACCTGGATATCCTGTGCGCGCAGGGCGTCCGCGAGGTCCTCCTGCGTCTCGATGACCTCCTGCGCGATAATTTCTTTAATCATAGCATGACGCAGATTTTTCATATATTCCCTCTCTCCTTTGTCTGTTGGCCTGATACCGCACTGCTGTCGGTGTCAGCGTCTGCCAAATTTGTTTATTCGTTGCGCCAGAGCTTCGTACGCAAAATCTGGTAGTAGTCCTTGTCCTCGAATTTCACGATGCCCGCCTGCGCGCGCGATTTCTGCACCGTAATTTCATCGCCCGGCAGCAGGCGGAAACTCTCCTGCCCGTCGAACGTCACGATGATGTCCTGATGCATGGCCGCGATGCCGATATGCACAACGTCCTCCTCGTCAATGAGCAGTGGCCGGAACGTCAGCGTGTGCGCACAGATAGGCGTGAGCAGTAGCGCGCGGATGTTCGGGTTCATGATGGGACCGCCCGCCGAGAGCGAGTAGGCCGTCGAGCCCGTCGGCGAAGACACGATGAGGCCGTCCGCCTTGAAGTCAATGAGGTGCGTCTCGTTGATGGAGAGCCCGAGGTGCAGCATGCGCGCCACGCCGCCCTTCGTGATGACGACGTCGTTGATAGCATGGCCGAGGAAGCGCCGCTCCTTGCCCGGCGACTGCACAAAGCCCGCCAGCAGCAGGCGGTGCTCCACGTGATAGTCACCGTCGAGGATTTTCTGCAGTTTTTTCTCGAGCTCATCCCGCTCTATGTCGGCCATAAAGCCCAGCGTGCCGATGTTCACGCCGCAGACCGGCACCGCCATCTCGCCGTAACGGCGGCAGACACCTAAAAGTGTACCATCGCCGCCGAGGCTCAGTGCAAGGTCGGCCTGCACGTGCTCGATGCCCGACACGCCGTACTCCTCGAGTCCGAAAAAACGCGACTCGTCGACCGGCAGCATGAGCTGCACGTCTTTGTCCGCGTAAAAGTCGAAAATACGTTGCAAGATGGCCGGCGAATCCGGCTTGTCAACATTGGGAAACACCGCGATTTTCAGCATGCTTCGTACCTTACCCTTCTTCTGGCATATCCTCGCTCCACACCATAATATGCCCCTTGTGATGCTGCTTGGCATAGTAGAGTGCCGCATCGGCCCGCTGGTAGAGATTGTCGATAGGCAACTGCCCTGACGTATCGCAGGCTATACCGATAGACGCGTTGACCACGCCGCTTGGCATGGCCGCGGAGCGGTCACGCAACGTCCGCCGGAACATCTCCGCTGCCTGACGGATATAGTCCAGCGCGTGCCCGCCCGTATACAGCACGAGGAACTCATCGCCGCCGAAGCGCGTGACAAAGCCGTGCTGGAACGTGTCACACATGACCTCGGCGAACAGCCGCAGGACTTTGTCGCCCACCTGATGACCAAAGCTGTCGTTGAACTGCTTGAACGCATCAATATCCAGAGACAGCAGGCACTTCGGCTCGTACACATGGGCCTCTACATGCTCATAGAAATAGCGACGGTTTGGCAAATTCGTCAACGGGTCATGCTGCGCAATCCGAAGCAGCTTCTCCTGATACTCGCGCTCCTTCGTCACATCCATGGCCACGCCGACCGTGCCCAGGATGCTGCCATCCTCATCAAACAGCGGTGATTTATACGTGCGCAACTGGCGCATGCCATTGTTTTTCGAGAGTACATGCTCGTCAAGAACCATGGGCCGCTTCGCCTGCATCACGGCCTCCTCGGTCTCATTGCAGACAAACTCGCCCTTGGTGTACTGCTCCTCGGTGAGGCCCCAGATGTAGTAGTGCCCGCGGCCGCGGATATCCGCCTTTGTCTTGCCCACAGCCTGACAGAACGCATCGTTCACCTCGACGTGTGCACCGATTTTGTCCTTGTACCAGATGAGGTCAGGGGACGTGTTGATGGTCGTCTGCCAGTACATATGCTCCATCCAGGCCTCTTTGCGCGCCTTGAGCTGCTGCGTGAGCTGCCCAAAGGCATAGCGGCCCAGCAGGGGCGTCAAAGGTGCAGGCCAGACATCATCCAGCAGAAGCAGCTCGGCCGCCGTCAGCGCCTGGGGCTCTGCCGTGACCAGAATACAGCAGGCCGTCCGCGCCGCCTGCCGGACCTCGGCCAGGCTGAGTGCCCCCCGTGCTGCCTCCGTAAAGATGAGGATGGAGAACGTCTGCTCCGACAGCTGCGCCGCGTACAACGTGTCTGCCTGCACGAAATGATGCGTAAAACGCGCCTGCGCCGGTACCTGTGCGATAGCCTCGCGCGTATCTGCCGGCAAACCGGCCAGCAGGATGGTTAAATCAACTGCGTACATCTCTGCATCCCTCCCGTCACCAGGCCAGGCCTGTGCTATAGCGGTCAGATGAAGGTAACTTTATTTATCATTTATCCAGTTCCGCATGAGCGTCACGCACCGTAGCGACGATGACGTCATCGGTCACGCCGTCGGCCTGTATCTGGTCTTTCGTCAGGCGCACGAGGTACTCAATATTGCCCTCCGGCCCCTTGACCGGCGAAAACGTCAGGGCCATACAGACGAAACCCTGCTCACGCGCAAAAGCCGTGACCGTGCGGATGACTGCCGCGTGCACCTGCGGGTCGCGCACAACGCCCTTTTTGCCCACATGCTCGCGTCCGGCCTCGAACTGCGGTTTGATGAGCGCCACGATTTCGCCCTCCGGCTTCAGCAGTGTATAAGCCACCGGCAACACTTTCGTGAGCGAGATGAACGCCACATCGATGGAGGCGAAATCCAGCGGCTCGCCGATGTCCGCGGGCGTCACGTTGCGGATGTTCGTGCGCTCCATGTTCACAACGCGCGCGTCCGTGCGCAGTTTCCACGCGAGCTGGCCGTAGCCAACGTCGATGGCAAACACCTTTACGGCGCCGTTCTGCAGCATGCAATCCGTAAAACCGCCCGTCGAGGCGCCGATATCGGCCGCTACCTTGCCCGTGAGCGTCACGCCGAAGCATTCCATGGCCTTGGCGAGCTTCAGCCCGCCGCGGCTGACATAGGGCAGATCGTGCCCGAGCAGGCGTATATGCGCCTCCTCCTTGACAGTTGCGCCCGCCTTGTCGATTTTCTGATTGTCGACGAGCACCTCACCCGCCATAATCATGCGCTTCGCGCGCTCGCGGCTGCCCGCGAGCCCCTGCTCCACGAGCAGAACATCCAGTCTTTTCTTGGCCATTTATGCCTCTTTCTCTTTATCCAAATATGCCAGCAGGCGTTCGGCTATCTGTCCCGGCTGCAGTCCGCAGAGCGCGAGCAGTTCATCGCGCTTGCCCTGCTCGATGAACGTGTCGGGGATGCCCAAACGCATAACGGGCACAGTGAGCGCCATATCCGCGAGTGCCTCTGTGACTGCCGAGCCAAAACCGCCCATGAGCGCGTTTTCCTCGAGCGTCACGAGCAGGCGGCACGAGCCCGCGAGCTCACGCAGCAGCGCCGTATCGAGTGGCTTGACAAAGCGCATGTTCACAACCGTGCAACGGTGTCCCCTGGCCTGCAGCATCTGCGCGGCCTGCTGCGCTTTGTCGACCATGGTACCCACGGCGAGCAGCGCGATGTCGCCGCCCTCCTGCAGCACCTCAGCTTTGCCGACAGGCAGGGTGTGCAAATCTGGCGTAAGCGCTACGCCGAGGCCCGCGCCGCGCGGGTAGCGGATAGCCGTCGGGCTGTCCATTTGTACCGCCGTGTAGAGCATGTGCCGGAGCTCCTCCTCGTCCTTGGGCACGAAAACCGTCATATGCGGCATCATGCGCAGGTACGCGAGGTCAAACACACCGTGATGCGTCGGCCCGTCCTCGCCCACGAGGCCCGCGCGGTCCAGGCAGAGCGTCACGGGCAGCTGCTGCAGGCAGACGTCGTGCAGCAGCTGGTCATAGGCGCGCTGCGCGAACGTCGAATAGAGCGCCACGACAGGGTGCAGGCCATCCGTCGCCATGCCGGCCGCCACCGTGACAGCGTGCTCCTCGGCAATGCCTACATCGAAAAAGCGCTCTGGGTAAGCCTGCCCAAAGGCCTTGAGTCCCGTGCCCGACGGCATGGCCGCCGTGATACCTACGAGATTTGGCAGCGTGCGCGCACTGTCGATGAGTGCCTGGCTGAACACCGAAGTATAGGAGGCTGGCCCCGACTTCGGCGCACTCTTACCCGTCTCCGGGTCGAATTTGCCAATGCCGTGGAAGCGGCCCGGGTCCGCCTCAGCCGGGGCATAGCCGCGCCCTTTCTGCGTGTGTACATGCACGAGCACGGGGCCGTGCATGTGCCGCACCTGCTGGAAAATTTCCTGCATAAGCGCGATGTTGTGCCCGTCGATAGGACCGATATAGCGGAAACCGAACTCCTCGAAGATGTCGCCCGGCACGAGCGCGGCACGGACGCCCTCTTTGATACGCGAGGCCGTTTTGAGCACCTTGCTGCCGAGGCGCGAGCCGCTGAGGAACGCGTGCACATCATGCTTGGCACGGTTGTACTGCGGCGCCACGCGGATGCAGGACAGATACTCACTGAGCGCGCCCACATTCTCATCAATGGAACGGCCGTTATCGTTGAGGATGACCGTGATATCCTTGTGCAGGTCACCGGCATTATTCAGGCCTTCAAACGCGAGCCCGCCCGTCAGCGCACCGTCGCCGAGCACGGCGATGACCTGGTTGTGCCGTCCCGCGAGGTCACGCGCCACAGCCATGCCCAGTGCCGCTGAAATCGCCGTCGAGGCATGCCCGACGCCGAACGCGTCATACTCGGACTCGAAACGGTTCGGGAAGCCCGTGATGCCGCCCTTCTGCCGGAGCGTCTGGAAACGCTCGCGCCGCCCCGTGAGAATTTTGTGCGTGTAGGCCTGATGCCCTACATCCCAGACGAGTTTGTCCGTAGGGAAATCGTAGACGCTGTAGAGCGCGAGCGTGAGCTCAACCGTGCCGAGGCTCGGCGCCAGATGGCCGCCCGTCTGCGCCACGGTGTGCACAAGCAAATGGCGTATTTCCGCCGCCAAACGGCCGAGCTCCGCCGTGGAGAATCGCTTGACGTCCGCGGGGCTCTGGATACGGTCCAGCAGCGGATACGTTTGCACTTCTGCCATTATTTATCCCTCTTTACCAGATACTGCAGCAGGTCGCGCAGGAAGTCTGCCTCCGCGCCGAAGCCCGCGAGTGCCTGCACGCCCTCATTCACCGTCTGGGCAGCGAGTGCGCGCGCCTCGTCGAGCGAGGTCAGCGTCACATACGTTGATTTGTCGTTGCGCAGGTCGCTGCCGACCGGCTTGCCGATGGTCGCCTCGTCGCCCGTCACGTCAAGGATATCGTCCGTAATCTGGAACGCGAGCCCAAACGCCTCTGCATACTGCGTGAGCGCCGTGAGCTGGGCCTCGCTCGCGCCCGCGAGGATGGCACCGCTGCGCAGCGCCGCGCGGAACAATGCGCCCGTCTTGCCCATGTGCATTTTACGCAGCAACTCCATGGGGATGTGTTTGCCCTCGGACGCGAGGTCGATAGCCTGACCGCCGACCATGCCGTTCATGCCGGCCGCCACACTCATCTCCTGCACGACGCGCAGCCGCGTCGCCGCATCGACGCCCTGCTGACGCAGCATGACCTCAAACGCGAGCGTGAGCAGCGCATCACCCGCGAGCGTCGCGAGCCCCGCGCCGTAGACTTTGTGATTCGTGAGCTTGCCGCGGCGGTAGTCGTCGTTATCCATCGCTGGCAGGTCGTCGTGAATGAGCGAATAGGTATGAATCATCTCGAGCGCACAGCCCGTCGTCACGTACTGCTCGCCCTGACCGCCCACGGCATCGGCCGCCGCCATGACGAGGATAGGGCGCAGACGCTTGCCACCGGCCATGAGGCTGTACTCCATCGCCTCCGCGAGCCGCGCATCGAGAGGCGGCTCCCGATGCAGTTCCAGCGCCAAATGCTTCTCCACCAGTTCACGACGTGCCTGCCATTGTGCCATCATATCCATACTCAGTTCTCCTCTATCTGTAATTCCTGCTGCTGTACCGCCTGGCCGTCGCCCGTCACCATGATGTCCATGGCCTGTTCGGCGCGGGCAAGGTCCTGCAGACATTGCTGCGACAGCTTCACGCCCTGCGCATAGTTCGTCATGAGCTCCTGCAGCGTGGCTTGTCCGCCCTCCATCTGCTGCACAATCTGCTCGAGCTGCGCGAGCGACTCCTCAAACGTCAACGTCTTTTTGGCTGCCATGTTCAAACTTCCTTTCTCCGCGCTGCGCTGTTGGGCACCGGTGTCCCGGCGGTTACGGGTACACTGCCATCACGTAAAATCAGATTCAGCGCGTCTCCGGCCTGAATATCTGCAATACGCGTAGCCGGCTGACCGTCTTTCTCGACGATACCGTAGCCGCGCCTGAGTACCTGCAGCGGGTTGAGCATATCGAGCCGCTCCATGGTTAGCTGCAGCGCATGTTTTTTCCCCTGCAACTGCTGTAAGGCCAGCTCCTGCAGGCGCGCCGCAGCCTGGTCGAGCCGCTGTTTACGCGCTGCCAGCAGCAACTGAGGCTGCCTGAGCGCTGTGCGGCCTCGGAGCGCCTCGAGGCGCAGCCGTTTCTGCCGCAGTTCCTTTTGCGTGAGCGTCACGAGCCGCGCCTGCTGACTCTGTACGTAGCGGTAAACCTCATGGCGGTCCGGCACAGCGAGCTCGGCCGCCTGCGAGGGCGTGGCCGCACGCTGGTCAGCGACGAAATCCGCCAGCGTGAAATCTGTCTCGTGCCCCACGGCCGAAATGACCGGAATGTGCGACTCGTAGATGGCCCTGACGACCTCCTCTTCGTTAAAAGACCACAAATCCTCGAGCGAACCGCCGCCGCGCCCCACGATGAGCACGTCGACGGGATACTGCTCGTTGAAAAAGCGGATGGCCGCCGCCACCTGGGCCGCCGACTGCTCGCCCTGTACGAGTACGGGGCGCAGTACGAGCTGCACACCCGGCCAGCGGCGTTTCGACACATGGTAGATGTCGCGCAGCACGGCACCGGCCGCCGAGGTCACAATGCCAATCCGGTGCGGATAGCGCGGCAGCGGCTGCTTATGCGCATCGTCGAACAATCCCTCCGCCGTCAGGCGTTTTTTCAGCTGTTCAAAGGCCGCCGCGAGCCCACCGAGGCCCTCCGGCTCCATGCGGTTCACGTAGAACTGATAGTTGCCGTCGCGCTCGTAGACGGAGATGCGGCCCGCGCCCACGACCTGCATGCCATTTTCCGGCTGGAAGCGCAGGTGTACTGCACTGCCGCGGAACATCACGCATCTGAGCGCAGCCTGCGCATCTTTCAGCGTAAAATAGCAGTGCCCTGACGGATAACGGCGAAAATTCGAAATCTCGCCGCGCACCTCAATGTTGGCGAGAATGGGCTCGCGGTCAAACAGGCCCTTGACGAACTGCGTCACCTCGCTGACGCTATGGATAGCCATGCTGTGCCTCCTTTTACCGGTCTGTGATAGGAAAAAGAGCCAGACAATGTCTGGCTCCACCACCGTCTGCCCGGGTCAGGATTCAGCTTCTCCCAACCTGGTCATGGCACCGAGGATGCCGTTGACGTAACGGCTGGCATCGTCCGTGCCATATTTCTTGGCCAGCTCGACTGCCTCGTTGATGGCTACGCCCGGCTCGAGTTTTTCCTCGGCGAAATACATCTCCCAGGCGGCCATGCGGCAGAGGTTGCGGTCCACGCCAGCCATGCGGCCGACTTTCCAGTCCTTGGAGCTCTTCTGAATGAGCTCGTCAATCTCCGCCAGATGTGCCCGCGTACCCTTGACGAGAGCCTCCATATAGGCCCGCCCCCGCTCATTCAGGGGCGGCTCGGCCTCGCCCAGGGCGGTGTCAATCGCCAGCGTCTCGTACATTGTCGCCTGCGATGCATCGTCCGCATGGTTCAGGTCCAGCTGGAACAGTGCCTGCAAAGCACGCTCACGCGCTGCATGGCGCGCCGCGGTTGGTTTATGGTTCATATTTGTCATAGCCCTTTCTGGGAATATTGCTCAACGGAAACGCTCCGTGTACTGGTCGAGGTCGTGGTCGTGACGCCGCACGAACCTGTCCCAGGCCTGCGGCAGCAACGACTCGCTGGACTGTATCCGACGGCCGATATACACACCCACGGCACCGCACAGCGCGATAAAGATGATATGCCAGAAGCCGAACAGCAGGATGCAGATGCCGACCAGAGAGCCCAGCAGCAGGCCGACAGCGGCCCCGCGGTGTTCCTGCCACAAATGCAGGCACGCAGCCGTGATTTCTTCACGCAAAGTGTCCATCATTTCGCTCCTCACACCACACGGCGGCCCTTCATCGGCGCATCGGTCACATCAGCCACCCGCACCTGCACGGGGACATCCGCCAGGCCGAACGTGTTAGTCAGGACCTCCGCTGCCCGCTGCTGCACAGCGGCACCAGCGTCCTGCACGACAGCCTCGCGTCCCAGCACGAGATTGACTTTAATGCGTAGCGCAGCGTCCTCACCCTTGCGGGCGCGCTGCACAACGGCATGCACATCCGCCTGACGCACGCCGTGCACCTCCGTGAGCGTACGCGCGAGCAGGTTGCGGATGGCGACGAGCGCCACCTGCACCTCGCCGTGCTCCGTCGCGAGCGTCATGACCTCGCCCCGGTCGAACTGCGATGCCTGCTCATGCCGTCCGCTGCAGCTCACACCGAGCAGATGCAGCCCCACGAGCAGCAGGATGGCCAGAACGAGAACAGTCTCCTTCTGCGCCAAGGCCCAACGCACCTGCGCGAGCCACGTGGCCTCCGGCAGGACAGTCAGCGCCGCCCCCAGACCGAGCACAGCTAACGCCGCCAGCAGCAGTGCACAGATAAACAGCAGGCTGCGGTTGATGATGCCCATACTGATCTACCGCCTCACTCAGTGTACGCGCGTTTCTTCTACGACCGGCTCCTCCTGCGGAAAGGCCACGCCCTGGACATGCACATTGACCTCGACGACGGACAGGCCCGTCATCGTCTCGATAGCCTGTTTGACATTCTCCTGTGCCGCCAGCGCCACATCCGGGATGCGTACGCCGTATTTCACCACGATGTACAAATCGACGGCAGCCTCTTTTTCACCGACCTCGACCTTGACACCCTTGGAGAAATTCTTGCGGCCGAGCATCTCCGTGACACCGCTCACGATGCCACCGCTCATGCCAGCAATGCCCTCGACCTCCGTCGCCGCGAGGCCGGCGATGATGCCGACGACGTCATCCGCAATATGAATGGAGCCCAGCGAGTTCGCTTTAGCGAGTTCTTTCGTAGCCATTTCCTTTTTCTCCATGATAGAAACCTCCTTAAAATCAGCCGTACCAGCCGTGCCGCTACGGATTAACAGTGCAAATGTTCACATTGTATATTTATACTTCTAGCTGACCACAGTAAATTCCTGCTCCAGAGAAAAATATTCTGCAAATTCCCTCTTCATATTTATGCAGTTTTGCGCCATAAACGGCGCAAAGAAAACTGCCGCGCCCAATCGTGCAGCGCGGCAGCCTGTGCTTTCCCGTTATAGATTACGCACGCTCGATGTAGTTGCCCGTGCGCGTATCGATGCGGAGCTTGTCGCCCTCGTTGACGAACAGCGGCACACGCACCTGATAGCCCGTCTGGACCGTAGCCATCTTCGTGGCACCCGTAGCCGTGTTGCCCTTGACGGACGGCTCGCACTCCGTGACCTCCAGCGTGACGGCGTTCGGCAGGCTGATGCCGATGATACGGCCGTTGAAGCTCTGCATCTGGACCTCCATGTTCTCGAGCAGGAAGTTCAGCGCATCGCCGAGCTGCTCCTTGTTGAGCTCGGTCTGCTCGTACGTCTCCGTATCCATGAAGGAGTACATATCGCCATCGGCATAGAGATACTGCATCGTGCGCGTGTCGATATGCGCAGCCGGCATCTTCTCGTTCGGGTTGAACGTACGCTCGACGACGGCACCCGTCTCGACGTTCTTGATCTTCGTACGGACGAACGCGGCGCCCTTGCCCGGCTTGACATGCTGGAACTCGACAATCTGCCACACGCCGCCGTCAATCTCGATGGTCAGGCCCGTACGGAAATCTGTGCTGTTAATCATTTAAATTACGCCCTCCAATAGTTCTTTTTATGCAAATCTGTCGGGAAACGCAACACGTTGCCCGCAAATGGCACATCAATACCCTATATTATACTCAATACGGCCGCTGATTTCAACCATCAAAAAATTTCGATGAGTTTTTTCGCCGACGTCGTGAGCCGCTCGCAGCCCGTCGCCGTCACGAGCACCGTATCCTCGATGCGCAGACCGCCCCATTCCGGGATGTAGACGCCCGGCTCATCCGTCACCAGCATGCCCGGTGCGAGCAGCGTGTCGCTGTTCCGCTTTGCCAGGCGCGGTGCGGCCTCGTGAATCTCGAGGCCGAGGCTGTGGCCGAGCCCGTGACCGAAATATTGGTCGAGCCCGTACTTTTGCAGGTTCACGCGCGCATAGTGGTCGATGTCATAGCCTTTCTGGCCCGGACGAATCTGCGTGAGCACTTTCTCCTGCGTGTCGAGCACCGCGTCATAGACCTCGCGCTGGCGGTCGCTCGCATGCCCCACGACAATCGTGCGCGTGATATCCGAGCAGTAGCCGCGGTACTTCGCACCGAAGTCCATGGTCACGAACTCGCCCGTGCCGATGGCCTTGGCCGTGGCCGTGCCGTGTGGCATGCTGCCGCGCAGGCCCGAGGCCACAATGGTGTCGAAGGAAGGCTTTTCGCTGCCCTCCTGACGCATAACCTGCTCGAGCCGCGCCGCGACCTCGATTTCCGTCACGCCCGCATGAATGAACGTGAGCGCATCGTTAAATGCGGCGTCGGCGATGCGGCAGGCCTCGCGGATGCAGCGGATTTCCTCCTCATCCTTGATGGTACGCAGCGCATCGAGATTGAGCGACGTCGTGAAATCCACCCCCGTGAGCAGGCTGGCCAGCCGGTGATAGGTGTCGAACACCATGGCACCGCCCTCAAAGCCCACGCGCTGGCAACCGAGCTTTTTAACGGTCTCGGCCACTTTCGTCCAGAGGCCCTCCGTCTGCTCCACGAGCTCAAACAGCGGTGCCTGCTGCGCCGCCTGCACCGTATAGCGGTTATCGGTGACGAGCAGAGCTTTATCCGCCGTGATGACGAGCGCCGTGTCGTCGCCGCGGAAACCACTGAAATAATACAGGTTGACTTCCTTGGTGACGACGACCGCATCCAGCTTCTGTTCCTCCAGCAGCGCACGCAGCGCCTGCAGACGATTTTCAATCATGACGTAAATACAGCTCCTAAAAATGTGTTTCCCTATACTTTAACGTGTCTGTTCTTTTTTGTGCAGGCCCAGCTTGTAGATGACGGCCTCCAGCGCCGCCAAATAGCTCTCGACGCCCAGACCGCAAATCTGACCGAGACAGACGGGCGCAAGCATCGACGTGTGGCGGAACGCCTCGCGCTGGTGGATGTTCGAGATATGTACCTCAATGACCGGCACCTCTATGGCCGCGATGGCGTCGCGGATAGCCACACTGTAGTGCGTGTAGGCCGCCGCATTGAAGATAATGTAATCGTAATTATGGTTGGCTGCCTGCAGCCGGTCGACGAGCGCGCCCTCGTGGTTCGACTGGTAGCAGTCGACCTCCACGCCAGCCGCGTTGCCGCGGCGCACGAGCATCTCGTTGATGTCCGCGAGCGTCGTATGCCCGTAGATTTCCGGCTCACGCGTGCCGAGCAGGTTCAGGTTCGGCCCATGCATAACGAGTACTTTGGCCATGGCGCACCTCTCAATACTTGATTTTAAAGCCAATCTCACCGTCTACCACGGTACGGACCTCCGTCTGGAACGCCTCGACCTTGATGAAGTAGTTGCCAGCCTCGATGATGTCCATGAGCTGCTCGACCTTGTCCTCAGGGCCCTGCAACTCCATATTCACCGAGCCGTCCTCCATGTTGCGCACCCAGCCCGTCACGCCGATTTCCTGTGCGTGCTGCTGGATGTACATACGGAAGCCCACGCCCTGCACGTGGCCCGTAGCCTTGCCGAAATAACGTACAATCTTGTTTGCATCTGCCATGATAATTTCCTCCTGTAAAACGCGGCACCACTGCCGCCAAACTACTTACTGTTTTGCTTGACCCGCTGCCTGCGCGCTGTCACGGCGCAGGATGGTCCCGGGCTCCACTGGCTGCTCCATCTGCATATAGAGGAGCTGCTGGGCATGCGGCGCGACCGTAATCGGTTCACCCGCCTCATCTAGCATAACACGGATTGGCTGGCGAAACAATGGACCTGTGGGCTGAAATACCTCAATTTCCTGCCCGACCCGCATATGATTGCGTTGCTCGACGAGCGCACGACCCGTCTGTGCATCGTAGCTGCGCACGAGTCCGACGAAATCCGCCGTCTGCACGTAGGACGACGAGCCGTAAATCTGGTCGTCCGCTGTCGTCGGTCCCAGGGCAAAGCCCGTCGTGTACGGCCTATGTGATACCTTCGCCAGTTCCTCGCGCCATTCCTGCCGCACGGCAAAACTTTGCGGATTTTTAACATAGTCATCGATGGCTGCACGATAAGCATGCGTGACGCTGGCCACGTAGTGCACGCTCTTCATGCGGCCCTCGATTTTCAGGCTGTCGACACCGGCCGCGATGATGTCCGGCAGCTGCGGCAGCAGGCAGAGGTCCTTCGAGTTGAGGATGTACGTGCCGCGCTCGTCCTCCGCGATGGGAAAATACTGCCCCGGCCGCGTCTCCTCCACCAGCGCATAGCGCCAGCGGCAGCTCTGTGCACAGCTGCCCCTATTTGCGTCGCGTCCCGTGAAATAATGCGAAAGCAGACAGCGCCCCGAGTAAGAAATGCACATGGCGCCGTGCACGAACATCTCGAGTTCCACATCCGTATGCGCACGGATTTCCTTTATCTCCGCCAGCGACAGCTCGCGCGCCAGCACGACGCGCTGCGCGCCGAGCTGCTGCCAGGCGCAGACCGTGCGCCAGTTCGTATTGTTGGCCTGCGTGCTGATGTGCAGCGGCAGCTCCGGTACCGTCTCGCGCGCCAGCATGAACACGCCGAGGTCGGCCACGAGCAGGCCGTCGACGTGTATTTCCTGCAGGAAACGCAGGTAATCCGGCAGGCCCATGAGGTCGGCATTGTGCGGAAAGATATTCACGGTCACATAGACCCGGCAGCCATGCGCATGTGCAAAGGCCATGCCAGCCTGCATATCCTCGCGGGAGAAATTGCCGCCGAAAGCGCGCAGGCCAAATGCCTTGCCGCCAAGATAGACGGCATCAGCGCCGTATAGCATAGCCATGCGCAGCTTCTCCAGCGTCCCTGCCGGGGCCAGTAGTTCTGGTTTTTTTATTTGCAAAAATCTAACTCCTCAATCTTATCGCTTGCTCACCATGTACCACACCAGGCCACGGCGGGAAAAATTTCCGTCTCAATCTCCTGTGCCACGTCCTCCATAGCACACTTGGCTGTCGCCTGTGTCAGGGAAGCCACGCACGCGACAGTGTCGTGCAGCCGCGTCACAGCCATGCCGTCGCCGTGTGGCAGCACCTGCGTTGTGGCCCGTGGCAGCTGATGTACCTCGCGCAGATACTGCCGCAGGCGCAGGACGAGCGTGCGATAGCGGTGCGGTGGCCACCTATGGGACTGCACGTAGCCGCGGAACAGCACGTTGTCAGAGATGATGGTTGCCTGCGGCGTGAGCAGGGGCAGAACCTTGCGCAGATAGTCGGGGTACTGCCCCTTCGCCGCGTCGATAAAAACAAAATCATACGGCCCCGTGAGCGTATCTAAAAGCGCACTCGCATCGCCCTGCAACTGGTGCACGCGCGCTGCAAACGGTGTGCGCGCGAAATAGCCCCGCGCCTGCGCATAGCGCTCGCTGCTGAGCTCGAGTGTCGTCACCTCGGCGTCCGGTGCCGCATGCAGGAGCAACAGCAGCGTCGAATAGCCGATGGCCGTGCCGAGCTCAAGCATACGATGTGGCTGGGCCTGCGCTACCGCCGCCGTAAAGGCCTCCCGCTCACGTGCCTTGATAATCGGCACGTGTTCCGTCGCCGCGAAGGACTCCATTTCCCATAAAAGCGCCGTCAAAGCCTGTTCTGCTGCCAAAGCATCTACTCCCTGTAAAAATCTGCTGACCAGTACACACCATCAACCGGTACCCACTGCCAGTTCAGGGCCCGTTAGGGGACCAGTCGCTCAGCGATAGCGGTTCACGTTGACCATATGATCCTGATAGTTTGTCGCGTAATGGTTATGCCCCTGTCTGTCTGCCACGAAGTACAGATAATCGGTGTCGGCCGGATGCAGCACAGCCTCAATGGCCGCCATGCCAGGGCTGGCAATCGGTCCCGGTGGCAGACCGCGGTGCTGGTACGTATTATAGGGTGACTCCATTTCCGTGTCTTTGAGCGAGAGGTCCTCTTTCGGCCCGTCCAGCAGATACTGCAGCGTCGTATCGGTCTGCAACGGCATATCGAGTTCGAGCCGTTTAAAGAATACCTGCGCCACCATGGCCCGGTCCTCGGGATAACGACACTCCTTTTCCACGAGCGAGGCCAGCGTGATGAGGTCGTAGATAGAGAGGTGCATCTCCTCCGCCCGCGCCCGCATGGCCGGCGTGAGCCGCTCATCGAGGTCGCGGGCCATCATGTTGAGGATGGTGTCGACATCGATATGCTCCTCCAGCGTGTAGGTATCGGGGAACAAAAAGCCCTCGCAGTAGTAATTAGCCTCACTCTTGCGCTCAATATAGTCATAAGGCGCGAAATGCTTCGCCTTGCGCAAAAACTCCTGCTCGTCGACGATGCCTTCATCGGCCAGGCGTCGGGCAATCTCCTTGACACCGAAGCCTTCGGGGATGGTAAATTTGACACGCGTCGTTTCGCCGCTCGTGAATTTCGCCACGACCTCGTCCACGCTCATGCCCGGCCGCAGCGCGTAGGTACCGGTCTTGAACTCAGCTGCCTTGCCCCGGACACGCGCCTCCCACCAGAAGTCCCATTTATCCGTGATGACGCCGTGTGCGATAAGTTCGTCGGCAATCTCCCGCGCGCTCAGGCCCGGCCGCAGCGTATAGTAAACGTTCGTATCGGCATTGTATGCCGCCCGCTGCGCCACCGGTGTATCCCAGCTGGCGGAGATGGCAAAACCGGTCACGAGCGCCCCGGCGAAGACCAGTCCGGCGAGCGCTGCCCAGCCGCGTCGCGTCAGCCGCTCCACACAGGCCTCGGCCCGGGCGGGCCAGCCCGTCGGCCACGGCTGCGGTGCGCCGAAGAAAAATTGCCGTATCTGCCCCGGCAGCTGCTGCCTGTCCTCGTGCTGGAGCAGCTGGACAAAATGATGCCACCGCTCCTGCACCTGTCCTGACAGCTCCACCAGCTTGTCTACCCAATCCTTCGGCTCGCGCATTGTTGACCTCCAAAACAAAATACAGCCACCGCACTGGCAGCTGTAGCTGATGCAGCATATCGTCAAGAACCTTACCCGCGCTATGCTGCTCCTTATGCGGCAGGCTTACTCCTGCTCCTCCTCGTCGCAGATGGCATCATAGGCCTTCTGCACGGCGGCGAACTCTTCGTCCGACGGCTCGATGTACTCCTCTTCGCCCTCAGCGTTGGCGACAATCTTGGCGATGATGACATCCTCATCCTCGTCGTCACCACAGCCGCAGCCCGCCTCATGTTCCTCATCGTGCAGGCCCACGAGCAGCGCGAACCTATCTTCGCCGACAGGGATAATCATTTCCTCGGAGTAGTAATACTCGTTGCCCTCATCATCCGTCATCACGACGACCATATCATCGTCGAGCGGCTCATTCTCCTTGTTGGACAAAACAGTCACCTCTTTCATCAAAATCGCCACCGCTGCAGATAGCGACGGCACGCAGGTGCACGGCGGTTCACGCCCGCATCCAAAAAATCACTAAACCTATAGTAGCGTATTTCCCTGCTGGCTGTCAAGAAAGCCCTGCAGGATAAACACAGCCGCCATCTTGTCGATAACCTTCTTGCGCTTCGCGCGCGAGAGGTCCGCCTCCAGCAGTGAGCGGCTCGCGGCCACGGTCGAGAGCCGCTCGTCCCAGAACGTAATCTCCACGTCGGGATAAGCCTCCTGGATTTTCGCGCAGAACTCTTTCACAACCTCGCAGCGAGGTCCCTCCGTGCCATTCATGTTACGCGGATAGCCCGAAACGAGACTGCGCGTCTCATACTGCGCCATGAGCTCGCCGATGCGCGCCACATCGCGCTTGACAGACGTGCGGTGAATGGTCTCCACGCCCTGCGCCGTCCACCCCATCGGGTCGCTGACCGCAATGCCCACCGTCTTGTCGCCGATGTCCAGCGAAAGATAACGCTTCATGCCTGTTTCTCCAGATAGGCGCGCACGAGCTCCTCCAGCAGCTCATCGCGCTCGAGCTTGCGGATCTGATTGCGCGCGTCCTTGTAGCTCGTCACATAGGCCGGGTCGCCCGAGAGCAGGTAGCCCACGAGCTGGTTGATGGGATTGTAGCCCTTCTCCTGCATTGCCTGGCACACATTGCGGATAATGCGCTCCGCCTTGTTCTCGTCATTGCCGAACTTGAACATCATGGTCTCTTCGTTTACCATCGTTCTACCTCCTCAAAGCACTTTCTGCCCTCTATCATAACATATTCCGCACGAAAATCCCATACACAGGCACGAAAAAGCAGGCAAAGCCTTGCCCTGCCTGCCCGCTGTGAAACCAGCTAATCCCTGCGCTGCGTCAAAAATCAGCTCATTTAATCATGTCGTGCGCAATCATGTACTCCGCAATCTGCAACGCATTCAGTGCCGCGCCCTTGCGGATCTGGTCACCGCAGCACCAGAAATTCAAGCCGTGCTCGATGGAGTAATCCTTGCGGATGCGGCCGACCTCGACGTCATTCTTGCCCGAGGTAAAGAGCGGCATCGGGTACTCCTGCTCCGCAAGGTTGTCCTTGACGATGACGCCGGGGAACGCCGCGAGCACTTCGCGGGCCTTTTCCACGCTGACTTCGTCGGCGAACTCGACGTTGACGGACTCGGCGTGGCTGCGCGAGACCGGTACGCGCACAGTCGTGGCCGTAACGCGGATGTTATCGTCCTCCATGATTTTCTTGGTCTCGTTGACCATCTTCATTTCCTCTTTCGTGTAGAGGTTGTCCTGGCAGACGTCAATCTGCGGGATGAGGTTGCCCGCAATCTGATAGTGCTTTGGCAGCTTGGCCACCGGCAGCACGTTCGCCACGACCTCTTTACCCGCGGCGATTTCCGCCATCTGGTCCTCGAGCTCCTGCATGCCGTCCTTGCCAGCGCCGGAGACGGCCTGATACGTGGAGACGACAATGCGCTGGATAGGCGAGACATCATAGAGTGGCTTCAGCGCCATGACCATGATGATGGTCGAGCAGTTCGGGTTCGCGATGATGCCCTTGTGGCGCGCGATGGCCTGCGGGTTGACCTCCGGCACGACGAGCGGCACCTCGGGATCCATGCGGAACGCGCTGGAGTTGTCGATGACGACGGCGCCCGCCTTCACGGCCGCCGGGGCGAACTGCTTGCTCGCCGCGCCGCCCGCGAACAGCGCGATTTCCACATCTTTAAAGGAGTCGTCCGTTGTCTCCTCCACGGTGTAATCCTTGCCCATAAAATTGATGACTTTGCCCGCTGAACGTTTCGAAGCCAGCAGTTTCAGATTGGCAAAGGGGAACTTGCGCTCCTCGATGAGGTTGAGGAACTCGGTGCCCACGGCGCCCGTAGCACCGAGGATGGCGACATTGTACTTTCTCATAGGGATTCTTTCCTTTCCTGGCAGGGTTACCACTGTTTATATAAAATATGAAAACATCCGTCAATCCAGCAGTTTATCGAGGCCAACCGTGAGGCCCGTGAGACCGCGCACCTTTTTGGCGGCCAGCACGACGCCCGGCATGAAGGACTCGCGGCTCGTCGTGTCGTGACGCAGCGTCAGCGTCTGGCCGAGGCCGCCGAAGATGACCTCCTGACTCGCGATGAAGCCCGGCAGGCGCACGCTGTGCACGCGCATGCCCTCGTAGTCCGCACCCCGCGCGCCGTCCCAGCCGTCCTTCTCGCGCTCCTCGGGGTTGCCCTGTTTATGCGCCGCGCGCACCTCGGCAATCATGGCCGCCGTCTGCGCCGCCGTGCCCGAGGGCGCATCGAGCTTCTTGTCATGGTGCAACTCGATAATCTCCACTTCCGGCATGTACTTCGCCGCCTGCCGCGAGAGCAGCATGAGCAGCACGGCGCCGATAGCGAAGTTCGGCGCGATAAAGGCCGGTGTCTGCTCTTTCTCCGCCTGCGCTTTTATCTCATCTTTCTGTGCCTGCGTGAGGCCCGTCGTGCCTACGACCGGGCTCACGTGATGT
>ONCF01000041.1 GCA_900316275.1 uncultured Veillonellaceae bacterium | reverse complement strand
TAGCACCGCTATGCCTTCGAGCCATTTCCTAGCCCAGACGAAAAATCTACGTCAATCTGGACTAACTCAATTAATCAGCGTTTCCTTAGAAAAATGACCTCGTACAAAAAAGTACGAGGCCACTCGTTGTCATCTGAAAAAAACTTACCAGTTCGGCATTTTCTACTCATAGCGATGCTGGGAAGAAAGCTGTTCGCCCAAAAACGCTAATTTTGATGATTTATCCCTTTAGCAGGAGCTATCCCCCAGCAGGGGGTGGCGCGTGGGCTTGAGGCTGCGCACGCGGATGAGGCGCAAGGCCTCGCCCATGTCTACGTCGCGGCGCAGACCGCCGTCCTCGTAGACGCAAAGCGGCTCCGCCACGCCGAGCTCCGAGCCCGGCATATAGACATACTCGTCTGTCGCCGCGTCGCCATAGATAACGCCCGCGCGCAGTTTCGCCTCGGCTATCAAAACATATCCCTCCGCCACAAGATATAGGCGCTGCAGCCCGCAATGATACCGGCCAGCAGCATGATATAGAGAAAACCTATCGCGTTGTCCGCAAGCGGCACCGGCACATTCATGCCGAAAAAGCTCGAAATCACCGTCGGGATGGCAAGGATAATCGTCATCGCCGCGAGGAATTTCATCACGCGGTTCTGGTTGTTGGAGATAATCGACGAGAATGTATCGGCCAGCCGGGCCAAAATTTTCGAGTACATCTCCACCATCTCACGTGCCTGCTTGTTCTCGATGATGACATCCTCCAGCAGGTCCTCGTCCTCCTCATATGCCTTGAGGATGGGCGTGAGGTTCTGGTTGTTGCGCATGCGCAGCAGCTTGTCCAGCACGGCGCCGTTCGAGCGAATGGCCGCGTTGAAATACGTGAGGCCTTTCTGCAGCGAGAGCAGGCGCAGGATTTCGCTGTTGTTCATGTTGTCGCGCAGCTGGTCCTCGATTTCCTCGGAAATCTTTTGAATCTGGCGCAGATAGCGCAGGAAATACGTGGCGGATTTGTACAAAATCTGGAACAGAAAACGCGTCTTTTTGTACGTGCGGAACAAGCGCGCCGTGCGCTCGTTGAACTCCGCCATGACCGGCGTTTCCTCCAGACAGACCGTAATGATATAGTCCTCCGTCACGATAATGGCCAACGGCAGGGCATCATAGTCGTCCTTGCCGCGGCAAATCGGTACATTGGTCAGGACCATGACCGAGTCATCCTCGACGTCCGTATGCGAGCGCTCCTCATCATCGAGGGCCGAGCGCAGAAAGTCCGGCTCAACCTCGGTGAGATTGCTGACGACCTTCAGCTCGTAGGGCGTCGGGTCGATGATGTTTATCCAGGCGCCCTTCTCGAGCGTCTTGAGCGAGAGTTCGACGAGCGGACCGCTTTCGAGGGATTTATAGATTTGCAGCATGCTATGCTCCTCTCAGGAGAACCATGCTGTCCTTTCCTATCGGCAGCGCACGCACAGCTGCCGCTGGCAGGATAAGGGCACAGGTTCCCCATAGGCAGTGGTACTGTGCGTGGGGCCCGTTGAACTAGGGTGATCGTCCATTATCCTCACCAGCCTTTCCGACTATGCCGGGGCGCTGCATGCAGCCTGTCCCTATGCATGTCAACCTCTAAAAAGCCCGGCCTGTGGCCGCGCCCAATGATGGCAAATTTTGCCGCATTCCATTTTACTACCGCGCGGCGGGATTGTCCATAAATAACCTGTAAAAGATTACTGCGTCCAATCTTCAAAATGCTTGACGTCATGCATAAGATGCACCGGCTCTTGACTTATGGCACGGTATAGATTACGGTTTAATAAATCAAGACTTACTAAATTGCAACTCACTAGGAGTGATAGACATGTTCATCGGTAGAAAGCACGAATTGACGGCTAGGCTGCAACGAGCTCTTCCCCGCTCAGAAGAAATAAGTGAGGGATTTCTCATGAAACATGTTTCCCGTAACCTGCTCATCTGCCTGTTAACCTGCATATTCCTATGCCCATCGTCTGTATTCGCGGCTTCGGCTTTGCAAAAAGGCGCAACAGAACTCGGCGGACTTGCCGCAATCTTCGCTGTCTTGCACGAACGAGAAACGCATTATTACCGCTATGCCGACCCCGCCGGGCCGATCGAAAAACACTTCACGCCGCTCGGTGCATTTGACGTCGCAGAAATGAAATTGCCTGCTGCGGCGCCGTCAAAAAGCATCACAATCTTTTATCCGAGGAAACTGCCGCACGAACCGCTGCCGCTCGTGCTCTTCGCAAACGGTACAGGGACGCCCGTCTCGAAATATCCAGAGGTCCTGCGCCATCTCGCCTCATGGGGCTTCATCGCCGTCGGCAACGAAGACGGAAACGTGCGCACGGGCGCGAGCATGGAACAGACACTGGATGCCGTCCTCGCAGAAGCAGGCCGCGAGGGCGGCCCGCTCTATGGACACGTTGATTCATGGAATATCGGCATCGCCGGTCACTCGCAGGGTGGCGTTGGTGCCATCAACGCCGTGACGCAGCAGCCGTCCGGCAGCCGCTACCGTGCGATTTACGCCGCGAGTGCGACATCGTCGTTCTGGGGTCAGGACGGCAAGCTTGGTGCCGATTGGCGCTACGACCTTTCGCGCCTCAGCGTCCCCATTTTCTTCGTCGCGGGGACAGGTGCCTGGGATGCAGGGACAGCGACGGGACGCGAAGCAACGAGCGGTCAGGGCATCGCCCCGCTCTGGTCACTCCACGAAAACTATGCGGCGACGCCCGCGAGCACGCCGAAAATCATCGCCCGCCGCAAAGACAAAGATCACGGCGATATGCTCCGCGCTGGCGACGCCTACATGACGGCGTGGTTCTCCTACTGGCTCCAAGGCGATGCCGAAGCCGGCACTGCGTTCTTTGGCAAAGCTCCAGAGCTCGCACACAACAAACATTGGCAGGACGTAGAGATTTCCATTCCATCCGAAAATTTACAAATATACCCATGAAAAAGAGGAACTTACGCAGATACGCGTCCCATCAGCTGCAGGAAATCCGAAAATGTTTTTTCTCCTGACGTTCCCAGTCCGGATGCCACTTTGTCCTGCTCCTGCTCCCACAGCCGATGCGCCTCTTGGAAAACCGCTTC
>ONCF01000080.1 GCA_900316275.1 uncultured Veillonellaceae bacterium | reverse complement strand
GCCGTCTGGCTGCGGCCATAGGCAATCTGCAGGAACAGCTCGCGCATAGCCGTGTTGATAGCATCGCAGACGAGGTCCGTATTCAGAGCCTCGAGCACCGTCAGGCCCGGCAGAATTTCGGCGGCCATAGCGGCGGAATGCGTCATGCCCGAGCAGCCGATGGTCTCGACGAGGCACTCCTGAATGATGCCGTCTTTGACATTCAGCGTCAGCTTGCAAGCGCCCTGCTGCGGTGCGCACCAGCCCACGCCGTGCGTCAGGCCGCTGATGTCCTGCACGTTCTTGGACTTGACCCATTTGCCCTCTTCAGGAATCGGTGCCGCGCCATGATGCACTTCCTGCGTTACGCATGCCATGTCTTCCACTTTCTGTGAATAAGCAATCATTGTTCGTATTCCTCTCTTTGCTAAAATATAACACCAGGCAAGCCGACGGCTGGCGCAGGGGGCTAGCATGAGGCGGGGCCTCTCCCCTCTCCAGCCTGACTTACCATTTTAACCTGGGAACTACAGCTTAGAGCTCAACGAGGTTCTTGCCCGTCATTTCCTTCGGGATATCCACGCCCGCCAGCGTCAGCAGCGTCGGTGCGATATCGCAGAGCGCGCCGTCCTTGACGGACTTCACGCGGTCGGAGACCACGATGAAGGGCACGGCGTTCGTCGTGTGCTTAGTGAACGGCTGGTTGTTCACATAGTCCATCATCTTATCCGCGTTGCCGTGGTCAGCCGTGATGCAGACCTCACCGCCAACCTCTTTGATGGCCGCGACAAAACGGCCGACGCAGCTGTCGACGGTCTCGACGGCCTTGACGACTGCCGGGAACACGCCCGTATGACCGACCATGTCGCAGTTCGCGTAGTTGAGGATGATGAAATCGTACTTGCCGGAGCGGATGGCCTCGCAGACCTTGTCCGTGACCTCGACCGCGCTCATCTCGGGCTGCAGGTCATAGGTCGCGACCTTCGGGCTCGGCACGAGGATGCGATCCTCGCCCTTATATGGCTCCTCGACGCCACCGTTGAAGAAGAACGTCACGTGGGCGTATTTCTCCGTCTCAGCGATGCGCAGCTGCGTCATACCGTTGTCCTGGATGACCTCGCCGAGCGTCTTGTCGATGCTCTCGGGTGGGAACGCAACCTGCGCGTTCATGCCGTCCTCGTACTGCGAGAACGTCGTGAACGGGATGTGCAGGTCCTCGTCACGCTGGAAGCCGTCGAACGTTTCGTCCGTGAACGCGTGCGTGAGCTGACGTGCACGGTCGGGACGGAAGTTGAAGAAAATTGCCCCGTCGCCGTTAGCCATGCCTTTGTAGCCTTTAACTACGAACGGCACGACGAACTCGTCGTTGACCTCTTTGGCGTAGCTGGCTTTCAGGCCCGCCACGGGATCGTCCGCCGTCTCGCCCTGCGCGTGCGCGATGGCCTCGTAGGCCTTCTGCTCGCGGTCCCAGCGATGGTCGCGGTCCATGGCGTAGTAGCGGCCGCTGACCGTCGCAATCTGGCCGACGCCGATTTCTTTGCACTTCGCCTCGAGCTCCTCGAGGTACGGCTGCGCGCTCTGGGGCGGCACATCACGGCCGTCGAGGAACGCATGCACGTAGACTTTGTCTACGCCCTCACGCTTCGCCATTTCCAGCAGCGCATAGAGATGCGCCTGATGGCTGTGTACGCCGCCCGGCGAGACGAGACCCATGAGATGCACGGCGCCGCCTTTGGCCTTCGCGCCCTGCATGATGGAGAGCAGCGCCTTATTCTTGAAGAAGTCGCCGTTCTTGATGTCGCGCGTGATACGCGTGAGCTGCTGGTAGACGAGACGACCCGCGCCGATATTCGTATGACCGACCTCGGAGTTGCCCATCTGACCGTCCGGCAGGCCGACGAACTCGCCGGAGGCCTGCAGATGGCTGGAGTTGTAGTTGGCGAGGAGGCCGTCGAGCACCGGCGTCTTGGCCGCCTCCACCGCGTTGCTCTTGTCGAGCTTGCCGCCGAGGCCGCAACCATCCATGATGATGAGCGCCACGGGAGCATTTTTGAGTTTTGCCATTATGATTGTTTCTCCTTTATCAGAAAAACACGTGAGTGGGAAAAGCTTAGTAGTTGACGATTTCGCTGAAGTCTTTCGCCTTCAGGGAAGCACCGCCGACGAGCGCACCGTCGACATTCGGCTGCTGCATGAGGTCCTTAATCGTAGCCGGCTTCACGCTGCCGCCGTACTGGATGCGGATGCTGTCCGCTGCGGCCTGGCCGAACTTGGCGGCAACCGTCTCACGGATGTGCTTGCAGACTTCCTCAGCCTGCTCGAACGAAGCCGTCTTGCCCGTGCCGATAGCCCAGATGGGCTCATAGGCGATGACGAGTTTGCCCACTTCCTCCGGCGTAAAGCCCGCGAGAGCCTCGAGCACCTGGAAAGCGACCATCTCGAGATAGGAACCGCGCTCGCGGATCTCCAGCGGCTCGCCGCAGCAGATAATCGGCGTGATGCCCGCAGCGAAAGCGGCATGAGCGCGCTTGTTCACGCCCTCATCCGTCTCGCCGAAGTAGCCACGGCGCTCGCTGTGGCCGAGCACGCAGTAGTCGACACCAATCTCCGTCAGCATGCCCGTGGAGACCTCGCCCGTGAAGGCGCCGTGGTCTTCCCAATGCACGTTCTGTGCGCCGACATGGATGTTCGTGCCCTTGACCGCCTCTGCGACGGAGGACAACGCCGTTGCTGTCGGGCAAACGACGACATCGACCTTCGCGTCTTTAACGAGCGGTGCGAGCTCTTTGACGAGCGCCACGCCCTGCGCGATGGTGTTGTTCATTTTCCAGTTACCAGCGATAATCGGAGTTCTTGCCATGATTTTCTTCCCCCTGGTGATAAACAGGGTAAAGGGGCCTCCCCAGAGGGAGACCTCTCACCCGAAAACATTATCTATATTATTTGTCAGCAAGTGCCGCGATACCCGGCATCTCTTTGCCCTCGAGGTACTCGAGCGTAGCGCCGCCGCCCGTGGAGACGTGGGAAATCTTCTCCGTCAGGCCCGTCTTCTTCAGCGCAGCCACGGAGTCACCGCCGCCGACGATGGAGACAGCACCCTCTTCCGTAGCCTTGGCGACAGCCTTAGCCACGGCGAGCGTACCTTTCGCGAAAGCGTCAAACTCGAACACGCCCATAGGGCCGTTCCAGATGACCGTCTTTGCACCCTCGAGCGCCTTCGTGTACTCCTCGGACGTCTTCTCACCGGAGTCCAGAGCCTCCCAGCCATCCGGAACCTGATCCACAGCGACCGTCTTGGTATTGGCATCAGCTGCGAACTTATCCGCGATGACGAGGTCGACCGGCAGCACGACTTTCACGCCCTTGTCCTCGGCCTTCTTCAGCAGCTCGCGCGCGAGGTCATACTTATCCGGCTCCACGAGGGAGTTGCCGACCGGCAGGCCCTTGGCGGCATCAAACGTATGCGCCATGCCGCCGCCGATGATGATGGTGTCGACTTTGTCAATCATGTTGCTGATGACGCCGATCTTATCGGAGACCTTCGCGCCGCCGATGATGGCCACGAACGGATGCTGTGCATGCTCGAGCGTGTTGCCGATGTAGTTGATTTCTTTCTCCATGAGGAAGCCGGCGACCGTCTCGATGTACTGCGGCACACCAGCGTTGGAGGCATGGGCACGGTGGGACACGCCGAAAGCATCGTCCACAGCCACGTCAGCCAGCGAAGCGAGCTGTTTCGCGAACTCGGGGTCGTTCTTCTTCTCCTCTTTGTGATAGCGCAGGTTCTCCAGCAGCAGGACTTCGCCCGGCTTCAGGTCCGCGGCTGCCTTCTCGGCCTCAGGCCCGACGCAGTCAGCAGCCCACTTCACGTCCTTCTTCAGGAGCTCGGACAGATGTGCCACGAGGTGCTTCGTGGAGAACTGCGGCTCGCGGGCCTCGGTCGGACGGCCGATATGGCAGGCGAGGATGACGGCAGCGCCGTTGTCGAGCAGATAGTTAATCGTCGGCAGCGTGCGTACCATGCGCGTATCATTCGTGATGTTCAGGTTCTCATCGAAAGGCACATTGTAGTCCACGCGGACGAATACTTTTTTGCCTTTGACATCGATGTCTTTCAGGGTTTTCTTGGCCATGAATAAAAACCTCCATAATAAAATTGAGGTCCGGCCCAAACAGAACGGCCGGACCTCAAGAGATCTTTTCCTGTGTTTAGTTATACAGTATAAACTGAATTACTTAACGTTCTCGGAGAAGTATTTGATGGTGCGAACCATCTGGCTCGTGTAGGAGTTCTCGTTGTCGTACCAGGAAACGACCTGCACGAGGGATTTGCCATTGCCGAGCGGCTGAACCATCGTCTGCGTAGCATCGAACAGGGAGCCAAAACGCATGCCGACAACATCCTTGGACACGATCTCGTCCTCGTTGTAGCCGAAGGACTCCGTAGCCTGGGACTTCATGAACTTGTTCACTTCGTCAGCCGTAACTTCTTTGTTGACCACAGCATAGAGCAGCGTCGTGGAGCCCGTCGGGGTCGGAACGCGCTGTGCAGCACCGATGAGCTTGCCATCGAGCTCCGGCAGCACGAGGCCGATAGCCTTGGCAGCACCGGAGGACGTCGGGACGATGTTCTCGGAAGCGGCACGGCTGCGGCGCAGGTTGCCTTTACGCTGTGGGCCATCCAGCGTCATCTGGTCGCCCGTGAAAGCGTGAATCGTCTGCATGATGCCGCCCTCGATGGAAGCGAAATCATTCAGAGCCTTGGCCATCGGAGCCAGGCAGTTCGTCGTGCAGGAAGCAGCGGAGATGATCTGCGTGCCAGCCGGAATCGTCGTGTGGTTCGTGTTGAACACAATCGTCGGGAGGTCTTTGCCAGCCGGAGCGGAGATGACGACTTTCTTAGCGCCAGCCTTCAGATGAGCAGAAGCCTTCTCTTTGGACGTGTAGAAGCCCGTGCACTCGAGCACAACGTCAACGTCATGTTTCGCCCAGGGAATGTTCGCAGCATCCTTCTCGGCATAGATTTTAATCGTCTTGCCTTTAACCGTGATGCTGTCCTCGCCAGCCTCAACCGTGTCAGCATACTCGTACTTGCCCTGAGAAGAATCATACTTCAGCAGGTAAGCGAGCATCTTCGGGCTCGTCAGATCGTTGATAGCGACGACCTCATAACCCTCAGCGTCGAACATCTGACGGAAAGCCAGACGACCGATACGGCCAAAACCATTAATAGCAACTTTTACTGCCATTTGAAAAATACCCCCTAAATCGTTTAAGAAGTTGTCTTACGGTTCCTATCATAAACATTTTGCGAGAAATTGTCAATAATAAAGCCATAATTCGCGTTGATGTCTATAGGGTTATATGGCGTATATTACATCATCGTTCCTGCTACTCTAGAACTTTTTGAGATTTCAACCTGCAAAAACCTGCTCATAATGAGCAGGTTTTCCTTGTGGCACCTGGTAACATATAATATAATTGGACATGGAGCTGCATTTTCTGGAAATCCCGAAATACACGCACAAGCCCATCAGCGAAATGACGAAAATGGAACGCTGGCTGACCTACTTCGCCAACCAGCTCAACAAGCAGGAAAGGGAGGAACTGGCCATGAGTGAAGCAACATATCGAGACCGGGTACTTGGTTCACTCAATGCCATTTACAACAACACGAACCAGTTGGCGGCCCTGCAACAGGAACTGGCAAAAGCTACGGAGGCTGCGAATGTCTGGCATGGCAGGTACGTTGAGGCGACTCAAAACTTTGACAGCCTACTCAAATCTTATCAAGAGCTTGCACAAGATAAACATGCTGAAGTTGAGCAAAAATATATCACCTTCAGTCAAGAGGCAGATAAAATTTGTAACAAGAACCGTTAATCCCATAGTAAAAAAGTGACCAGCAATGCAAAAGCTGGTCACTTTTTTACTATTTACGCCTTTTAAACACATCAGAAAATGTCGGATTGTTCGTTGGCATCGACGGTGCTGGGCTTGCCGGAGCAGGGCTGGCTGGCGTACTGCCACCAGCAGAGCCTCCCCCACTGTTACCGCCGGACGGTGCAGATGGGCTGTACGTCGGCGTGGACGCTGGAGCACTTGTGCTGATGGACGTTGCGGTCAGTCCCTGTGCCGTCGAGCACACCGCCGAATTCAAATACAGGGCACGGCTGCTAATTATTTTGCCGGGTCCTCTAAAGCCAGCATGGCCTGCACGTAGAGCGCGCACTCGAGGCGCTTGCGCTGGATTTCGCAGCCGACCTCGTACGGCTCGCGGATGTCGCCGTGGAACAGGTCGGCGTTCGCGTGGCAGCCGCCCGAGCAGAAGAAGCGGCACCAGCAGTCGCGGCACTTCGGCTTGTTGAGCACGTGGCTCTCGCGGAAGTACTGCGGCCAGTGCGTATCTGTCACGCCCTCGGCGAGGCTGCCGAGGCGGTAGCGCTCGCGGCCCACGAACTGGTGGCAGGGATAGAGGTCACCGTTCTCGGCCACCGCGAGGTACTCGTGCCCGGCGCCGCAGCCCGAGAGGCGCTTCGCGACGCAGGGGCCGTTCGAGAGGTCCATGTTGAAGTGGAAGAAGAAAAAGCCCTTGCCCTGACGGTGGTAGTCCATGTAGGCCTCCGTCAGGCGGTCATACTCCTCGCGCACGCGTGGCAGGTCCGCCTCCGTGATGGCGAGCTCGGGATTGTCCTTCAGCACAACGGGCTCCATGGAGAGGATGTCAAAGCCCGCGTCGCGCATGGCCAGCACGTCTTTCGTGAAATCAAGGTTTTTGTGCGTGTATGTGCCGCGCAGGAAGATGTAGGAGCCGCGGTAGTCCGAGCTGACATCCTTGCGGCTGTCGATGAATTTGTGGAAATTTTTCACTACGCGGTCGTAACTGCCCTGGCCGCCCGCTGTCGGACGCACGGCATCGTGGATTTCCTTACGCCCATCCAGCGAGAGCACGACGGCGAAATTATTGTCGTTCAGCCATTTGATATTCTCGTCGTTCAGCAGCATGCCGTTCGTCGTCATCGTGAGCTTGATGGTCTTGCCCGTTTCCTTTTCGCGCTGGTGCACGTACTCCGTTACCGCTTTGACCGTCGGCATGTTCATGAGCGGCTCACCGCCGAAGAAATCCATCTCGAGGTGCTTGCGCGGGCCACTGGCCTTTATCAGAAAGTCGACGGCCTCGCGGCCCGTCTCCGGCGACATGACGGCGCGCTCCTGGCCGTAGCTGCCGCCGTCGCCGAAGCAGTATTTACAACGCAGATTGCAATCCTGCGCAATCATGAGGCAAAGTGACTTCACGATGCCCGACTGCTTGAACGTCGGCGGCACGTCGATGTCCGGCGCAAACAGCTCGCCCTGCGCCATGAGCTCGTGCAGCTCGCCGAGCGCCTCCGTGAGCTCCGCCGCGTCGTACTGCCCCGCGAGCGCCTCGCGCACGGCCGCGTCGTTGCTGCCGTCGAAGATGTCCATGATATCGTAAATCATCTTGTCGATCACATGCACGGCCCCGCTGTTGATGTCCAGCAGGATGTAGCTGCCGTTCTGCTCGAACTTATGAATCTTGGCTTTCATTATTTCTCCTTAACAAAAATTAAAGCCCTCCCGCGTACGGGAAGGCTCGTAGCCGAAGGAAGTCAAGTTCGCCGATTGGCGACTTGACTAGGATGCTGCCCTTGTTGAAAAAGGATGTCAAGCTTGCCGCTGCGCGGCAACTTGACTAAGTGACTCACACTTGTTTGCGCGTCGCTGCGCTCCTTCAAACAGGGTTCGCTACTTAAAGGATGTCAAGCTCGCCGCTGCGCGTCGACTTGACAAAGCGATTCGCACACGTTCGTGCGTCGCTACGCTCCTTCGAACGCGGCTCACTGCTTTTCGCAAACCTGGTTGCCTACCGTGCAGGACGTCTTGCAAGCGGACTGGCAGGAAGCCTGGCACTCGCCGCAGCCGCCTTTTTTCAGCGAAGCCTGCAGAGAAGGTTTGTTGACCGTCTGAATATGTTTCATCATGTTTCCCTCCTTCATCGTTCATGCATCACCCGCATGGCTGCAACTAAGCGCTGACCACACGCGCAAAGAATGATTACTCCCTTTATTTTATCGTTTCCGCCCGCTATATGCAAGCGTTTTATTGACACAGCTCCAGCTGACGCGCCTTAAAAGTCACAATCTCGAGGCCGAGCTGCGCCGCGAAATCCTGTGCCACAGTGAAATTCGCCGCGATGGCGTCCGGCGTATGCGCGTCCGAGCCAAGTGTCACATAGCGGCCGCCGAGCTCGTGGTAGCGCGCATAGACGGGCACAAGCTCCTTGAGCGCGAGACGGCTGCCGAGGCGGCGCGTGTTGAGCTCCAGCACTTTGCCCGTGTCGACGACGGCCTGCAGCACGTCGTCGATGAGCTCGCGGTGCGTCGCATACTGAATTTCCGGATTATCATACGGCGCATAGCGGCAGATGTAGTCGATGTGGCCGAGCACATCGCAGAACGCACAGCGCCGCACCTGCTGCGCCATCGTCGTGTAGTAGTCCGCATAGACCTGCGCCTGTGGCCGCGTCTGATAATAGTCGGGATAGTAAAGGTCGTGGTGCTCGAGCAGATGAATGGAGCCGATGACGAGGTCGAACGGTGCCTGCGCCACGAACACCTCGCTACGCGCCTCCGTGCCCGGCTCGAGACCGATCTCCACGCCGAGGCGCAGCCTGTCGCCGCGCAGAGCCTCATAGCGCTGCCAATACGCCTGCGGGTCAAACTCAAACACCTGCTCCCCCGGAAAATCCCAGTCGAGATGCTCCGTAAACACGAGTCCCACGCCCGCGCGCCCCGCAGCCGCCAGCGCCGCTGCCGCCGTCATCTCCGAGTCCGCCGACACCTCCGTGTGGCTGTGACTGTCAAAAAGCATGGTAATCCCCCTTACCCTTAAGTTTTATGTGGCTCCGACGGAATGGTCAATGTATGCCCCAATCGCGTCTCACAATAAGTTTTAACGGCAAAATAAAATTCCACCGCAAAGTCAATAGCATCCAGTGTTTGCTGCACTGTAGGTATCGAGAAATCATCATAATCACTGCTGTGCCGCAACTGCATGATATAATGCAACCGCGTGCCATAACTGCTAGGAAAGCAGGCACGCATATGTATATACTCGCGGTTAAACGCCCCCATAGCCTGTCCATGGCTCCGAAAAGCCAGTCCATCCAAAGCCTGCAAAGCAGAAATAGTCTTGAATAACGCATAATAGGCGCGATTTACCGCCGTGTTATACGACTCTCGTTGCTCCTCACTGCGCGCATCATCGATGAACTGGCATGCCATACGCAAGCGTTCACGCAGTAAATCCTCTGCCGTACCAGATTCTGGTGGCTCAGGCTGCCTCATAGATAGACACCCCCTCGTGCTCGATGTTCTGGTAAAAGGGATGCACCCGCCGCCAGCCTTCAAAACGACGCAAAGGTACTGTGACCGGCTGAATATCCAGCCATGGCTCACAGCCATCCAGCATAAAGAGCAAATGACTGAGCTCATGCTGTTTGGCACGGATTTCATCCTCACTCATATCCAGTAATAAAAGCACATCGACGTCAGAGGTATCCCGTGCCTCACCGCGCGCGTAAGAGCCAAAAACCAGCACGCGTCTAAGTGCCTTGCCGTAGATGGGCAGCAATTTTTGTACGAAATTATCCAATGCCGGCCGAATTTGTGACAGGCTTTTAGTTGCAGCAGTCATGCAATCACGCCCCTTCTCTACAAAATTATACCACGCTCCAACACCCGTTGCGTAAACAAATAGTTCAAGCCGACCAGAATACGCATTTTCTCCACATCCTGCAATGCCGGATAGAGCTTGAAAAAACCGCTCGTGCGAAAATATCCCACCAGAATATCAAAAAATTGCGTATGACCTTTTAATAAATTGCAAAAGCGGCTGTAAAGGTCCCGGTCCGGTTCATTGGAAAAAAATTTCAAATCATTGTCCATGTCTGCCTGTCACCTCAGCGTTCTACTGTACGTATGTCTATAGCAAGCATAGCATAACGCCTCCGCTGTCGCAACCGAAAAACTATCAGTCACACCTCACGGACGCAAAAAACTCTGCTTCGACGGTATTTTTCGGCAAAAAGATATAGCGCAATGGTCCTATTTAGTCTATAATGAAATATAGGATTGATTTGTTATTGATTACTGCCTGTTTCCTGCCAGTCAGGGAACATCGACATACAGAGAGGGCCGCGCTTATGGACGAATCGCAGAGCCAGGTTCCCCAGCACTTTGACGAGGGTATCTTCGAGGCGCTGGGCGAGCTGGACCGGCTGCTTTATTTCCACTGGGATCTGCTCACGGACGTACTGACGTTCCACAATCCCAAGGCGGGCCGTATCTACGACCTGCCGGGCGCACGCATGGAACACGCCTCGTCGCAACTGTGGCTGGATCACCTGCTGCATCCGGACGATATCCGCCTGCTGCACCGTTTCCTGCGCATGCTCTACCGGCCGACCCGGCGCCGTGCGACAGTGCACCAGAGTCGCCTGCCGGCCAAGCTGCGCCTGCGCAGTGCGACGCGCCAGAGCTATATCTGGGTGCATATCCACACCGTGGTCTATTTTGACCAGGGGCACCCGACGGCTATTTTCGGCTCAATCCGCAACATCCAGGCCCAGAAAGCCTGGCAGCAGCGCATGGAGCACCAGGCCCAGCACGACACGCTCACGGGCCTGCTGAACAAGCACGGCGTGAAACGCAGCATCTCGAGTGAGCTGCGCCACGCCTCGCCGGAGCATGACCACTGTGCACTGCTGCTCATCGACGCCGACGGCTTTAAAGAAATCAACGACTGCTTCGGTCACCTGTTCGGCGATGCCGTGCTCACGGACATGGGGCTCGCCATCGAGCGCAATTTCCGCGGCACGGACATCATGGGGCGCATCGGCGGTGACGAGTTCATCGTGCTGTTCCGCAACTCCGTGAACACCGTTGTGCTGCAGAACCGCTGCGAGGCACTCATTAAAACGCTCAGCCGCACGTACGAAGACGGCGAGCACCAGCTGAAATTCTCCATCAGCATCGGCGTCGCGCTCTACCCTGAGCACGGCACGAACTACGAGGACCTGTTCCGCCATGCCGACCGCGCCCTCTACGAGGCGAAGGGACACGGCAAAAATCAGGCTGTGTTCTACCGGCCGAGCCTGCTGAGCAACGCCGCCGTCGTCAAAAACGAGCGCGATCCGCAGAGCTTCGAGGACTTCCAGCAAAAGGCGTTCAAGGACAACATGCTGGAGTATATTTTCCGCCTGCTCTACGAGACGAACAACCCGCGTGCGACCATTGATCTCACGCTCGGCATGTTCGGCAAGCAGTTCAAATTCGACCGCGTGGCCGTCGATCGCTACGACAAGACGTCGAACCAGTACACGAACGCCTACGAGTGGCTGAGCCCGCACGGCGTCACGATGCGGGCCGAGCGCTACGACCAAAGCAAACAGCCGAACATCATCGAGCTCATGAACCAGCGCGACCAGATGATCATCTCGCAGTACCACCCCATGGCCTACGGCGTGCTGGCCGTCTGCCCCGACGCGACGAAGCTCGACGCGCAGTACCAGGAGGCGCGGGAGTTTTTCCGCGTGGGCGCCTTTGCCCACTGCCTCATCACGCACGGCTTTGACACCATCGGCTGTTTCGGCTTTGAGTGCAACGAGCCGCATGTGTTCACGCAGGAGGAACTCTCCGACCTGCACACGTTCTCCGTGCTGCTCGGCAACATCCTGCTGCCGCAGGAGTCCGACGACCGCACGAAACAGGAAAACGAGCACCTGCGCGACGTACTCGACCATCTGCAGGAGGCCGTCTACATCGTAGACAAAGAGACCATGGTGCCCGTCTACATGAACCAGACCGTGCGTCAGACGCTCTCGTACACGTTCTCCGGCGAGCCCTGCTACAAGCGGTTCCACCGCCGCAGCACGCTCTGCGAGCACTGCCCCGTGCACCAGCTCACGGGCTACGAATACATCGAGAAAAACATGAACAACTGGGGTGGCGTGCCCGCCTACACGCGGGCCTGCAATCTGACCTGGAAGGTCAACAACCACCCGCTCATGCTCATGATACAAAAGCTTTAGGGAGCTAACCAGTGTTCCCTGAACCATCACCTCAGGCCACAGACAAGAGGAGACCCGCCAGCCGGCAGGTCTCCTCTATTTTGATTTTATGTTGTTTTCGTATCCTGAACCGACAGCTGTACGTTCAGGGCTGGGCCAGCTGTGCCCGCTGCACACGGCGCAGGCGCAGACTGAGGCAGACGGCGCCGACCGCGATACCGCCGATGAGGCCCGTCCAGTAGCTGTAGGGGCCGAAACCACTGTAATGTGCCATGAGCCAGCCGAGTGGCAGGCCGATGACCCAGTTCGAGAAAATGGCGAGGCCGAGCGTCACGTGCACGTCCTTGTAGCCGCGCAGTGCGCCCTGCAACGGCGCGTTCAGACAGTCGGCCACCTGCATGAAGACGGCGTAGACGAGAAATGTGCTGATGAGCGTCTCCAGCTCCCAGCTGGAGGCATAGAGCGCCGCCACGGCCGATTTATGTGCCGTCAGCGGCAACGCGATGCTACAGACAAAGACGAGCGAGAGCACACGCCCGAGGCGCACGTACTGCGCAGCGTCGCGCAGACGGTGCGCGCCAACCTCATAGCCCACGAGGATGGAGAGCGCAATGCTGATGGAGAGCGGTATCATGTAGATAATCGTCGTGAAATTCATGGCCGCCTGATGCGCGGCCACGATGGCCGTGCCGTAGCTCGTCATGAACAGCCCCACGGCGCCGAAAATACTCTGCTCCGTGAACATCGTGGCGCCGATGGGCACGCCGACCGCCAGTTGCCGCCGCCAGGCCGCGAGCCGTGGCCGCGGCAGAGCGCTGAGCAAATGATACGCCCGGAACGGCCGCACGCGCGTGACTACGAGCACGTTCAGCAGCAGATTCAGCGTAAATGTGCAGGCCGAGCCGATGCCGGCGCCGATGCCGCCAAAGGCGGGCAGGCCGCACGCCCCGTACATAAAGACGTAGTTCAGCGCGATATTCACGGGCACCGTACACATGGTAATGCACATCGTGAGCCGCGTGTAACCGTGCGCGTCGATGAAGTTGCGGATGACCCCCGCGAGGAAAATCGGCACAATGCCGCAGGACACAGCCATGAGGTAATGCGTCGTGATGTAAGCCACGCGCGGCTCCAGTGCCAGGAGCGGCAGCAGCAGCGGCACGGCGATGTAGCCGCCCGCGAGGAACAGCACAGCGAGTGCCAGCGCCCAGTAAAAGCCCTGCTGTGCCGTATAGCGGATAGCCTGCCCTTTTCCCGCGCCGTAATACTGCGCGATGACCGGCGTGAGACCGGAGATGATGCCGAGGAAGCTGCCGAAAAACGGCATAAAGAGGTTCACGCCCACGGCCACGCCCGCGAGGTCCTGTTCGCTGATATGTCCGGCCATAACCGTGTTGAAAAAGCCCGTGGCCATGAGCGACATCTGCGTAACAAAAATAGGGAGAAGCACGGCAAAGAATTGCCCGGCTTTCCCTCTATAGGTATATGTTTGTTTCATAGGTAAATCCTATACCAAGCACATTTTCTGTCTCAAAGTTCATCCTTGCGCAGGCAGCAGTTCTTGTACTTCTTGCCGCTGCCGCAGGGGCAGGGATCGTTGCGGCCCACCTTCTGGTGGCGCTGCATATGCTCGCTGAACGAGACGACCTTGCCCTGCCCCGCCTGCGTCTGCGCGATTTCATCCGGCGTATGCCCTTTGAGCATCCAGAGCGGCAGGCTGTTGTTGTAGGCTACGAGCACCGGCAGCAGTTCCTGCCATTGCTCTTTGGTCAGCTGCAGGTAGTTATTTTCCTGCATCGCCGCCAAAAACTGCTGCAGCGTACCGCCATTTTGCAGGCAGTCATAAAGATTCGACGTGAAGCCATCGCGTGGTCCCACGACTTTTACGCCCAGACGTTCCAGACACTCGTACACCGGCTGGGCCGCACCGCCCCGGCTGGCATAATCACGCTCGCCAGCTGCCCAGACCTGCTCGCGCGTGAGCTGCACCGGCGTGACCTGCTCGCGTTTACTCAGCTCATAACCCAAATCATCAGGGTCTACCAGCGCCCCATAGCAGGCGCCTTCATGTTCAAGGTGCAGTGAATCCTCCCAGGCCGATAGATTCATGAGCACGCCGACAAAATGCGTGATGCTGTCCGCTGTCCCCTCCACATAGGTGCAGACGCGACGATACAAATCCTCAAAATCCAGATAGCCGAAGTAATAAAGCAGTCCCGCCGCCAGACGTCCCAGTTCCGTATTACGCTCAGCGCGCGTACGCTGCTCCTGCTGGCTCGTAGCAAAAAGCGAGCTGATTTCCTGTGGCAGGTACCATGTGAGCTTACCGTCCTGTGCACCACAGCCCACGAGGCCCAGGGCGCGCAGATAGTCGTAGGCTTCGTCCTCGCCCAGCACCAGGTCCTCGGCCTGCATCTGGGCAAAGAACTCATACTGCGGCAGCAGCATGGTCGGCCACCAGGTCTTGGCAAATTTCACGACCTCAGGCACGAGTTTTTCCACGAGCTCCGCTTTGCGCAATGAGCTCGTACCGTGCACGTTGAGGTTGGCGCAGATATCGTTGAGCTCGTCGCGCGTCATGGCCGTCAGCGTATGCTGCAAATCGCGCGTGGCCGGCACTTTGTGGCGCAACAACCGGGCACGACGGTCCTCCTGATACATATCCATTGCCCGCAGCATGTCTTCTTCGCTATGTATTTCCATATCATCCTGTTTAGACATAAAATTATCTTCCTCCTGCCCTACTGACGGCGTAAATTGTCAACCCAGCCTGCCACTTTAAGGCAACACTGCTGAAAATATCAACCCAACCTGCCCGCTCAACCAAAGAAGTCCGCGATACCGTCCGCGATGCCTTGGGCGGCCTTGCGCACGCCATCCTCACTGTCGAGCAATTTCTCTTCCTCGGGGTTCGAAATAAAGGCGACCTCAATGAGCGTCGCGGGCATATCTGTATGCTTCAGCACGTAGAAATTACAGCTCTGCGTGCCGCGGCTCTGCGTGCCAATCTGCTCGATGACGCCGAGGCGCACCTTATCGGCGAGGTCGCGCGATTTCTTAGAACCCAGCGAGTAGTAATAACCCGTCGTGCCACGCGCCGCACCATTCGAAAATGAGTCATTGTGAATGCTGATAAAAACATCCGAGCCGTTCTTGTTCGCGATATCGCAGCGTGCCTGCAATTCCTCGATATCCGTGGCCTTGTCGTGTTTCGGCGAGACCTCGGTATCCGTCGTACGCGTCATGTAGACCGTCGCCCCCTGCGCCACGAGCAGGCGGCGCAGTTCGTTGCTGATGCGCAGCGTCACATTTTTCTCCATGACGCCCGTGGGCCCGATAGCGCCCGCATCGCTGCCGCCGTGACCTGGGTCGATGGTGATGGTGCGTCCCTGCAGGCTCGTGAGTGCGCGAATATCCTCATCGGGGTCACTCGTGCCGTTCGTATTCTGTGCGGCCTCCGTCGCCGGATCGGTCGCCGACGTATCCGGCTGTTCCTGTTTTTTAGCCGGTTTATCTTTTTTATCCGACTCCGCCGGTTGGACCTGCGGCTGTGTTTTTGGCTGCTCAGCTTTGCCCGCCTGCTCCGCCGGTTTTGTCTGCGCCGATTGAGCAGCTGGCTTATGCTCAGGCTTCGTCCCTGGTTTGGCTGTTTGCGTAGACGGCTGCGCAGGCTTAGCTGGCTGTGTAGACGGCTTAACGTCGGGCAGGGCTATCTTGGCCTGGCTCGTGTCGGGACCGATATTGCCCGCATCCATAACGATGCGCAGCGCCTTAGCCCCGCCTTTTAACGCGAACACATTATAGTTGTTCTTGCCCACTTTATTTTCAATAACTACGCGCACCGTCGTGGGATTGAACTGCGCGAGGCGCACCTTGCCCACGAACGGGCTCTTGACAACCGGCTGTTTGTCCGCCTTCGGCGAGAGCCAGGCGTTCGCGATGTCGATGACCACGCGGTCCGGCCCCGTCAGCGCGAACTGCTTATAGCTCGTCGCTTTGTCCACATCGATGACGATACGGGCCTTGTCCGCGCTGCTGCTCGTGCGCACGCCCTGCACCTCGGCCATATCCGCCACACGCTCACTGAACCCCGCCGCCTCGCAGCCCAGTACGGGCAGCAGACACAGGCAGCAGAGCACGGTCAGCAGCATATATTTCAACTTGCTTGCTTTGCACAGTAGAGAAAAAAGCAACGCTTGCATCATGTTCCTCCATTCAAACACTACAAGCTCTATTATCGCCTTTCCCCGTGAAAAAAGCAAGTAAAAGCCGCCGCGCGTACAAAGCGCGCGCAAAAATACCCCGCCGCGCGGGCGGGGTGTAGGTCAGCAATTATGCCAAGGCCGCAGGATTTTGCGTACGGTCGTCAGCACATACTCAGGATATTGAAGTACGGGCGCAGTTTCGTGCCGCCGGTACCCGGTATTTCCGTGCCGTCGGGATTCTTGGCAGGCGGGCGCTGCGGGTCCGCCACGGCTATCAGTTCGGGATGATAACGGTAACGGTCCGCCACCTTGCCGCCTTTGAGCTCCGTCACCATAATCGTGCCGTCGGGCATGAGGCGGCGCGTTGTCGTGCGCGCGCTGTCTTTGAGCTCCTGCGCCCGCTCCTCCTCGTGCGCCTCGGCCCGCTTCTCCAGCTCGCGGCGCACGTTCTCCGTGTCCGTCAGCTCCGCCATCATGGCGCGGAACGTGGTCTCCGTCTCCGTACGGCTGCCCTGCCGCGTCTGCCGGTCCAGCACCGTCTCGCCGGACTTGACCTGCTGTATCTCCATCTGCTCACCCCCTTCATTTTCAACATCACTATATTTATCGTCAGACAAGGGACACTCCTAAAGTTCTCCGACACCAGATTGCGAAAAACGCGGTCGGGAACACCCTTTTGGTGATTCGCCCAATTTACACGTTCGACATGCTGAGGTCAATCGCCGAGATCACGTAAGAGACAATGCCCATAGACATCCGCTAGTTAAAAAAGGCTGCCATCCCAGCAGCCCTTTCCTTGTGCATAAGTAGCACTATATGCTTCGATTCCGCCTCACAGCTGCCCCAGCACCGCCTGCCGGTCGGCCGCCGGTACCTGTAACAGGTCCATGGCCCGGCCTGCATCGCAGTGCATGGACTGCATGAGTGAGCGCACGTTATCCCGCAGAGTTTTCAGCCTGCCTTTTGCTTCCCCTCTGGCTTCCCCTTCGGCCTCACCCGCTTTGCGCGCGTCGCGCAGGTGTAGTTCGTAGGTCATATAGCTCACCCTTTCTGCTTCACTGTGCTTGACATCCTGTACGCGCTGGTCCAGTGCCTGCACCAGCGGATTGGAGGTCAGGATACCGCTGTTCACGTAGTCCATGAATGCCTGCAGCTGCGGCGAAATACCTTCGCCCGTGCCGAGCGTGTTCAGGACGATTTTCACCGCGCCGTCCGCGAGCCGCAGTTCCGCGTCGCGGCGACAGGTATTCTCGAAC
Source organism: uncultured Veillonellaceae bacterium (assembly GCA_900316275.1). GTDB lineage: Bacteria > Bacillota > Negativicutes > Selenomonadales > Selenomonadaceae > UBA2897. Next base: position 9,997 of record ONCF01000080.1, on the reverse strand, counting down.
CAGTACAGGTGCCATCCACGCCTGAACGGGTCGAACGGACAGATAAAGATAACGAGTGTCTGCCGCAGCTCGGCAAAATCGCGCCCCTGCGCCAGTATCTCGGCGTCAATCTGCGACTGGTAGTAGCGCAGGCGCTGCGGCAGCGCGTCCTCCGCCTCATTGCGCACCTGCATCTCCACGTCGTAGATGGTATGTGCCACGTCCTCCACGTACACGTCGAGACGCACGCCCCGGCTCGTATAGCCCGCTTTGAGCGACAGTTCCTCCGACAGATAGCGTATGTCGCGGATAGGCTGGCCGAGGATGGCCTCCAGCACGCCCTGGCAGAGCGCCTTGTCCTTCATCACGGCCTTAAACATGAAGTCGTCCTGTATAGTCAGGTCTTCCCACGCTTTGATGGTATACGGCATATGCTTCCTCTCCTTATTTTACCTATTTGCGCTGCGAAAAACAAGTACCGCCCGTCGCTCACTCATTGCTGTCTACTACCATAGCATAGTTCATTGTATATTGCAATAGGACAAAAATATAGCACGCGCCACCACTACGAGCGCCAGCCAGCAGAATTTCAGTGGCAGGTACAGGCCGAGGTAAAGCGGCACGATAACCACCAGCGCGCAGGCCGCAAAAACGTTGCTCAGGACATTCACCATGACCGGCACCTCCCCATTTTCTCCATACCTATATTATACCGCAAAAAAGGAGGCCCGTCTCCTGTTTTCGCGCACGCAAAAAGGACAGGCCCGCGCCTGCCCCAGCATAATATCACCACATAAAAAATCTATTCCACCACGCATAACGCACCATGCGCGCATCTAGCTTTTGTTTCAGCCATATCACCGCGCAGCAGAACGCCAGCGCCGTGCAGTCGTAAACCGGCCAGTAGGTATGTGCCACCTGCAGGGACTGTTTCAGGCCGAAAACGAATACCACCGAGGCCACCTTGAAACCCATTGACTGGAACATGAGAATCATCAGCGAGTTGCGACCACAGTAGGTAAGGAACCGCTCAAACGTCGAGCCGCTCATAAGGCGGTCAATGGCAGCCGAAATTTTCATCATCAAAATCGTGCCGGCAATGCCGCCGATATAATACAGGAAAATGTTGGCATAGTGGCGGCTCGCCGTGTCGATACGCCCGTTCAGTGCCAGCGCCGCCGCCAGCGGGAGCACCGCCAGCCACCACCAGTTACTCGTAAAGTCAAACCGCCGCAGATACAGCCCCGCCAGCATGAAAACCTGTATAGCTAGCGCAATGTCTATACTCCACGGCAGGAGCACGACAAAGGAAATACCGTAGCCGAGGGCCGAGGCCAGTAGCGTGAGCACGACCAGTTTCGTATCGTTGCCGCCCGCCAGCCGATGAATGCCCCAGCACACGACGAGTGAGACAAACATGCAGTTCAGGAACCAGGGCGGCAGGTTGAACTGCATCCAGTAGTCAATGCCCGTCGCGTAGAAAACGCCGATAAACTGCGTCAGCGGGTCGGCGTGCTTCACCGCCGCCTCGCCGTAGTGGCGGCCAAGGAAATACCAAAAGGGATAAAAAATAACCAGCGAACCGACGAGATACGGCACGGCCAGTCGCTTAAACTTCTTTTTCACAAAGCCGCAGAAATCACGGCTGTATTTCGTATAGTTGAACAGGAACCCCGCCACGAGGAAAAACAGTGGCATATGAAACGTATAGATAAATTCGGTGAATTGTGGCTCCTTTTGCGTATTTGTATTTTGTCTGTCAGTTGTGCTCACAACATGCTCTGCAAGAAGGCGCGGGTGCGCTCCTCCTGGGGGTGAGCGAAGAAGGCTTGGGGCTCGCCCTGCTCGACGATGTTGCCGTCGGCCATGAACAGGACGTGGCTTGCAGCCTCGCGGGCGAAGGCCATTTCGTGCGTAACGACGACCATCGTCATGTGCTCGGTGGCGAGCTCGCGCATCGTGCGCAGCACCTCACCCGTGAGCTCGGGGTCGAGCGCCGATGTCGGCTCATCGAACAGCATGATATCGGGACGCATGCACAGCGCCCGCGCGATGGCGACGCGCTGCTGCTGGCCGCCCGAGAGCTGCGCCGGATAGTAGTCAGCGCGGTCGGCGAGACCGACCTTGCGCAGCAGCTGCGTCGCGTAGGGCTCGATTTCCTCGCGCGTCTGCTGCTTTACGTGCAGGGGTGCCTCGAGCAGGTTTTCCATGACCGTCATGTGCGGGAACAGGTTGAACTGCTGGAACACCATGCCCATGCGGCTGAGCAGGCTTTTGCACTGCTCCGGGGCCGCGTACTGTGCCGCACCGCCGCCCGCGGGCGAGCTCGCGAGCGTCTCGCCCTCGATTTCTATCGTGCCGCTGTCGATATCCTCGAGGCGGTTCAGGCAACGCAGCAGCGTGCTCTTGCCCGAGCCCGAGGGGCCGATGATGGCCAGCACCTCGCCCTTTTTCACCTCGAGGTCGATGCCGCGCAGCACCTCCAGCGTGCCGAACGATTTATGGATGTTTTGCATGCGCAGCATGACTGCGTTATCTTGCGTAGCGGCCATAGCGCACCTCCAGACGTTTGAAAATCCAGGTCAGCACCGCCGTCATCACGAGGTAGAAAATGCCCGCAATGATGAACGGCGTCATGTCGAACTCGCGTTGCACGATGGTGCGGGCCACGCGCAGCAAATCGTTCATGGCGAGGATATAGATGAGCGACGTGTCCTTGACGAGGTTGATGGTCTCGTTGCTCAGCGGCGGCAGTACCATGCGCACGACCTGTGGCAGGATGATGCGCCGCATGGTGAGGCTGTAGCTCATGCCGAGCGTCTTGGCCGCCTCGTACTGGCCGCGCGGCACGGACTGGATGCCCGCACGGAAAATCTCAGCGAAATACGCCGCGTAGTTCAGGATGAACGCGAGCAGCGCCGCCGCGATGTCCGGCAGTTTGATGCCCACCATGGGCAGCGCGAAATACACGAAGAGCAGCTGCAGCATGAGTGGCGTGCCGCGCATGACCCAGATGTAGAGCTCGAGCAGCCGCGAGAGCAAACGCAGTGATGAGAGCCGCCCCAGCGCCACGAAGATGCCGAGCGGCAACGCCGCCACGAGCGTGCAGCCGAAAATTTCCAGCGTCACCTGCGAGCCCACGAGCATCTGCCCCACCATATTGAGCAAATGGTCCATAACAAAATTCCCCTTTGATGGCTTTATTGATTGCTTTAACGTAGCAAAGTGTTAATACTGCTATTATACTAAAGGCGGACGCCTCTGACAAGAGGCACCCGCCAAAAATGTCGTTGAGTTGTGGACAGTAAGGATACGCCGCAGAAAGGCCGCGCCATACTGCCCCTGAGCGAAGTCAGCCCGCCGAAGCAACGCCTGCCTAGTGGCTGTTCTTCGTCTGCCGGTACTGCTGCTCGGCGCGGTTGAAACGCTCCGCCCAGCCGTGCAGGAACTGCTCCACGCTGAGATTGCCCAACATGACCTGCTCGATGTAGCTGTCGGCGCCGTCAACAATCTGCCGGTAGCCCGGCAGGTACATGGGCGCCGCGTAGAAATGGAAGCGCCCGCTGTCCATGGCCGCGCGCACGGCCTGCAAATGCTGACGCTGGCCGACCCAGCGTTCCTGCATGACCTGCTGGCTCACCGGCATCTGGCCGATGCGTTCGTTCCACCAGCTCTGGCTGTGCGCACTGCAGAGGAAGCTCACGAAGCGCCAGGCGGCCTCGGGGTGCGCCGTGCCCTTGAAGATGCTGTAGCCGTCGACGTTCGCTGCCTCCTGCACATACGTGCCCAGCCGCGACTGCGGCAGCATGGCGCCCGCGAACTGCGTCTCCGTCAGCGCCTTGGCGTGACTGCCGTACGAGCCGATATTGTGCTGCATGAGCGCCGCGCGACCGCCATCGAACTCCTCCACCATCTCCTGATAGCCGTTTGTGATGTCGCCCGTGGCCGTGCAGCGGCGATACAGTCCCAGATAGCGCTTAACGAACGCGACGTGCACGGGGTCGTCGATGCGGCAGCGGCCATTTTCATCGAAGAAACTCGTATAGCCCGAGTAGGCGAACATGGCGCGCAGCAGCTGCAGGCCTGCGCCGTCACCACCGCGCAGCGTAAAGCCGTAGCGCTGCTGCGCCGGGTCGTTCAGCTGCTCCACGGCCGCAAAAAACGCGTCCCACGTCGTGGGCGGCTCCAGCCCCGCGTCACGGAACCAGTCCGCACGGTACCAGAGTGTCTCCATGCTCATGGTGTTCGGCAGCTGGTAGAGGCCGCCGTCCTCCGTCATGCGCCGGTTCGCCGCTATGACCTCAGGCAGTAAATCATCGCGCCCCGCCCATTGCTGGAACCACGGGTCCAGGTCCAGGAGCACGTCCTGATGGCAGAACTCGGCAATCCAGGCCGACTGCATACCGCAGACGTCTGGCAGACCGTTCGTCGCAATGGCCGTGTTGATTTTCAGGCGCGCGGCCTTTTTAGGCAGGCCGACGTACTCCACGTGGATATCGGGATTTTCGCGCTCGAACTGCGCGATGAGCGTCTGGTAGTAGGCCGTGCGGTCCGCCGCCGCGTTTTCATTCCAAAAGACGATGGTCGTCTTCTCGGGTGGCGGTACGACGGGATTGTTGATACTCTCATCCGGCAGCCCCGACGGCAGGCAACCTGTCGTCAGCAGCAGGGCGCAGAACACCAGCAGACTGACGTACCATCCCGCTTTTACCCTGCGCCGCATAATATCAACTCCTGTTCCGGAACTCGAGAGGCGAACAGCCCGTGTATTTCTTGAAGCAGGCCCCGAAGTACTCGGGGCTGCTGTAGCCCGTCCGCTCCGCCACCTCGTAGGTCTTGAGGTCTGTCGCCCGCAGCATCTCCATCGCGTGCGTCATGCGGATTTGCAGCAGAAAGCCGGTAAACGTGATTTTCTTCTTTTTCTTGAACAGCACGGAGAGGTAAATCGGGTTCATATGCACATAGCGACCGATATCCTGCAGTGAGAGGCCATGCTCGGCGTAGTGCTGCTCGATATAGTCCGTCACATCGTCGATGACGTCCGTGCGCTCGCGGCTGTTCTCGTCCGTCATGAACTGCGCGAGCGAGCTCACGATGTCGCGCAGGAAACCGATGAGCTCCGTCACCGTCGTCGCCTGACTGATTTTCGCGTAGTAGTCGGCCTTTTCCCGCTCATGCTGCTGGCACCAGTCCGGTGCCCAGCTCTCCGCGCCCTTGAACAGCGCGAGGAAGAGGTCGACGGCCCGCAGCCGCACCTCGCCGAGCGAAAGGCGGCTGTTGCGCAAATCATCCTCGGCCTCCGAGAGCACCTGCTGCGCGTCGTCGGCGAGCCCGAGGCGCACCTTTTCCAGCAAATCCTGCTCTGTGTGGCCGTCGGCGCTGACCTCGCTCACCAGATGGTCGAGGTCGTCGAGCGTGATGACCTTGTCGCGGCCGATAACGTGGCGAAATGCCATGACAGAATGCGCCTCGTCAAAGGAGTCCGCGAACGCCCGCAGGCCCTCGTGTGCCTTGCCGAGGCCGACCGTCAGCGTCGTCTTGAGGTCCGTGCGCGTCCACTCGCAGATGGCCTGCGCGATGGCCTTCGCCCGCTCGTCCATCTCCGCCTCCACATCGGCGGCGTAGATAACGGCGATGGCGTTCTGCTCCAGTACGAACACATTGCCGTCGCCCTGATGCTGGAGGATGCGCTCCGCGCCCGTGGCAATCTGCTCCTTGAGCCGCTTGTGCTCGGCCTTGGGGTGGATCTCCTCCTTGCGGTAGTCGTCGATGCGCAACAGCATCGCGAGGAAATAGCGGTGCTGCAGCGAGAGCCCCTGCTCCGCCATCGCCTGCTGCAGCTCGGCTTCCGAGCCCTTGCCTGCGAGCAGCTGGTTGAAAATCACACTGCGCAGGTACGGCCGCGCGACTTTGAGCTGACGCGCGCTGCCCTGCTCCTTATCCCACTGCGCCGCCGCTTTCTGGACTTTTTCCAGCAGCACTTTGCGGTCGACGGGCTTCAGCAGATAGTCAACGGCCTGCAAGTCGATGGCCTGTTGCGCATAGCTGAAATCCTCATAGCCCGTGAGAAAGATGAATTTGATATCCGGATATTTCTCCTTGGCCTCTTTGGCGAGCGTCAGCCCGTCCATGAACGGCATGCGGATATCCGAGACCACGACCTGTGGCCGTTGCTCTGCGATGACGGCCAGCGCCTGTTCCCCGTCGCCGGCCTCCCCGACGACCTGTAAATCATGCTCTCCCCAAGGGATGGTCTGGATTAAGCCTTTACGGATAATCCGATCGTCATCCACAATCATGATTTTATGCATCGTTTGACTCCTCCAACCGGCGCGCCGGCAACACTACATGAATGCAGGTCCCCTTGCCGAGCTCGCTCGTAATTTCCAGGCCCGCTTCCTCCCCGTAGTGGAGGCGCAGGCGCTCAAAGACACTAAATACCCCAAAACCCACGTGCTTGCGGCCGAGGCGCGTCTCCGCGAGACCGCGCCGGAGCTCCGCGAGGCGCTCGGGCGTCATGCCCATACCGTCATCCTCCACCGTGAAGTGCAGCATGCCGTCCTCCGCCCAGCCCCGGACCTGGATAAGACCCTGACCGCGCTTTTCCTTGACGCCATGATAGATGGCGTTCTCGACCAGCGGCTGCAGCGTGAGCTTGATGATGCTGTAGTCGCCGATGTCGTCCGCAATATCGAAGCTATAGGTAAAGACATCGCCGTAGCGCATCTCCTGAATGTAGAGGTAGTTACGCGCGTGGTCGACCTCCTGCGCCACGGGGATAATCTCCCGCCCGTGCGAAAGGCCGATACGGAAGAAGTTCGCGAGCGCCAATATCATCTTGCTCGCGTCCTCATTCAGCCCCATGTCACAGAGCCCCTTGATGGCGAACAGCGTATTGTACAAGAAATGCGGATGTACCTGCATCTGCACGACGGACAACTCCAGCTCGCGCTGCAGCTCCTGATCCTTTTTGACCTGCGCCATGAGCTCATTCACGTGGCCCATGAGGTCGTCCACGCCGTGGCCGAGCACCTCGACCTCATTGACATGCCCCGGTCGCGTCAGCGTGTGCGGTGCCCCGGGCGCCGCGGGCGTGATGCGCTGCTGGCGCATGGCCTCCATGCGCTTGATGAGCTGCGAGAGCGGGCGCATGATATAGCCCGCGAGCGTATTCGTGAGGATGACCGCGAGCACCATGAGGATGAGGATGAGCGCAACCGTCATATATTTAATGTAGACGATTTTGCCCAACAGCGCATCATGGCGGAACGTCGCGGCCAGTTTCCACTCATTTGTGCTCAGCGTATCGTAGACGAGCACGAGCTGCTCGCCTGCTTCGTTCGTGTACTCGAGAAAACCGGACGGCGTCTGCACCTGGCGCAGACGCGTCAGCGTGTTTTTGTCCAGCTGATACTCCTGCGGCACCGTGCCGAACACGCTGCGCACGTCGGGGCTCACGAGCATGAGGCAGCCCTGACCGCCCAAAATACGCTGTGCGAGCAGGCTGGTGAAGAACTCGCGCCGCAGGCGGAACACGAGCAGGCCGCGCCGCTCGGAGTCCGCGTTGCCGATGTGGCGCACGACGTCAATGCTGTGCACGCGCGACTCCGCATTGTGCTCCGTCATGACGGCGCGCCAGGTGATGTCCGCACCCTCACGGCCGGGCCAGTCCGCATAGTCCTGATAGCCCTGCACGACGGAGCGATAGTCATCGTCACCGCGGAAAAATGTGAACGCACCGTGGTTCAGATTGATATAGACCGTGTCAATAATCGAGCTGTTGTAGAGGCGGATGGTGTCCACATGTGCCTGTGCCGAAAGGTACGTCTGCGGCCCGATGTCCGCCTGTTGCTTGCCCAGCGCGTCCAGAATGACCGGGTCATCAGCCAGCGCCGTCATCTGCTCCAGCACGGCCTGAAAGCGGTTGTCGGCATAGATGCAGGTCTGGTGCACGAGGCCCTCGATTTCGTGCCGTGCGCTCTCCTCCACCTGCCGCATGGCCAGCACATAGGAGAGCGTACCCGTGACGAGGATAAAGGCGATGATGACGGGGATGTAGAAACTCAACACCGTAGCGCGGAACGTCGAGAGAAAATGCCGCGTCACAAACGCGCGCACCTGCTTTCCCCAGCGCTGCAGCTTTTTAGCCATGCCGTCACCCCATTCCCCGCGCAGTGGCCACAGGCCACCGCAAAATTTTGCCCATAACATTTTAGCATAAATCAGGCGTGAATGCACGCCCACACGCCCCATCCCGCCCGAAACCTACGCAAACACTACAAATACCCCGCAGATGGTGTCCATATGGCCAAACAAAATTTTAACAGGCAGCAGGTATTTTTCTATAAGAGGCGAATTAGGTATATAAGAGAGCCAAGCGGCACCGACAGGGCCGTTATCACATAGAAGGAGGGATTCCCTTGAGAGCCGTTTCCGTAGATGACCTGAAGCCAGGCATGATTCTGGCGCGCACCATCGTCAATCCGGACATGATTGTGGTGTTGTCGGAGGACACGCTGCTGACGAAGGCGCATATCACGCGCCTCACGTTTCTCAATATACCCGTAGTCTACATCAAGGATGAGTACGAGCTCAGCCAGAACTATCAGGCGGTCTCCGCCATCTTCAACCGCAGCAATGCCTTTGTCAAAGACTATCAGGGTGTTGTGAGCGAGGCAGAGAAAATCTTCCACGAGACCGTCCAGACCGGTCATGTGCCCGTAGCGCAGACGCGGGATATCGTCAACAACGCTATCCGCCCGCTCACGCGCAACAGTGGCGTCATCGACTACCTGTACGAGCTGAACCATCTGGCGGCGGATGTCTACAACCATTCGCTGCGCGTCTCTATCCTCGCCGGTGTCATCGCGAAGTGGATGCGCCTCGACGCCGCGACGACGCGCGATATCATCCTCGCCGGCTTCCTGCACGACGTGGGCAAAACGCATTTCGAACAGCGCCTGCTGGATAAGGATGTCACGAACCTCTCGGGCGCCGACTATGAGACGTACATTCAGCATACGGTGGACGGCCACCATATGCTGAATGGTGAGGACAACCTCTCCGAGGGCGTGAAGCTCACGGCCCTGCAGCATCACGAGCGCATGGACGGCAGCGGCTTCCCCTTCGGCAGCGCGGGTGAGGACATCAACCTCTACGCACGCATCGTCATGGTGGCCGATATCTACGACAACATCACGACGGAGAAAGAGGGCAAAATCAAGCAGACGCCATTCACGGCCATCGCCTACCTCACGGAGCATATGTTCAGCACGCTCGACCCGGAGGTCTGCGTGCCCATGCTCACGCGCATCAAGGATGCGTTCCTCGGCTCGCGTGTCATTCTCAGCAACGGGCAGAAAGGCACCATCGCCGCCTACCCGAACGACTACGCAGCACACCCCGTCATCGAGATTACGCCGAAAGAGCTCATCAACCTCAACGACCACCCCGAGCTCATCATCACGGAGTACAATCCGAAATAAACTATGCCTTGGACTGCCACAGAGCCGTGCCCCTCGCGGGTACGGTTCTTTTTGTATGCGGCCTTCATAATGCGCTCCCCTGCCGCAGGGGCTGCCGAAACTGCGGCCTTGAGCCCACAGTAAAACACCCCGGGCACAGTCGCCCGGGGTGCTGAAATATCGCAATGAATTATTCGTAGCGCAAGGCCTCGATGGGGTCGAGGCGCGCGGCTTTGCGCGCGGGGTAGATGCCGAAAAAGAGACCGATACCTACGGAGAACACGAAGGAGACGATGATGGGCAGCGGCGTGATGACCGTCGTGAAGTTGCCGAATTTCGCGATGAGCTGCGAGGCCACGCAGCCGAGGCCGATACCGATGAGGCCGCCGATGATGCCGATGACCATCGACTCGATAAGAAACTGCATCATGACGTTCATGAACGTCGCGCCCAGCGCCTTGCGGATACCGATTTCGCGCGTGCGCTCCGTGACGGAGACCATCATGATGTTCATAATGCCGATGCCGCCGACGAGCAGCGAAATGCCCGCGATG
>ONCF01000077.1 GCA_900316275.1 uncultured Veillonellaceae bacterium | reverse complement strand
GGCGGCCGTGGCAACTGCCCTCGCTGGCGGGCAGGAGCATTTGCCTGCTCGCAGACAGCCATACGCGTGCCACGTTTTCGGAAATGTCCGGCTATCTGGATGAACTGTGGTCGGCGTGTACAGATAAGCAGCAGGCTTATGCCGATATTCCCTGGTGTTATGAAGATTTTCAGGAGTTCCTGCACACAGCAGGGCAGCCTTTTGGCGCGGGCAGACAGATTAAAGCTGTGAAGTCGGAGACCATCAGTACCAGTAATGGCACGTTGCTCCTCAAGGTGTATGGAACCCTGAAGAATGAGCGTAAGCAGGAGCCCGTGGCACCCCAGCAGGCCGCGCAGCCCAAAATGCAGTCTACGGATGATGCTATCAGGCCGCAAGAGTCAGCACCAAAGGTTAAGCAGGAGATGTCAACTACCAAGCAGCCTGCACCCAAGGTGTTTGTGCCTAAGCAGGCTGTGCGTGCAACGGAGGCAAAAAAGCCTGTAGCAGCGGTAAAGCCGAGCAAGGCCAAGGTGAGCAAGGGAAAGCAACTGACGGCCGAGCAGGCACGGACTATCTTGCAGAAGAATATTGAGGGCCAGGTCGATACCGTGACAGAACCGAGGTGAAACGGATGCTTGAGCAAACAGAGAGACAGGAACTGGATATTTTTGCGGAGCGTCTGGCAGGCAGGCTGGCACGCAACCGTAAAGCCTTGGACCGGTTTGTTTTGGAGGGCACGGCAGTATTGCAGGCAGGCAAGAACCAACGGCGTGAACTAGCCCAGCAGGGCTTTTTCACCAGAATTTGGCGCGGCCTGACTGGTAGCAATAAACGCCTGCAGGCAGAACTCTGCCAAAATCATGAAAAAGCGATCTATACGTTGCAACAGAGCATCTATCGTCTGGCTGAGCAGAACAGTCTGAGCCTGGAACTGGCAACGGTGCTGAACCGCAAGCTGAACAAGCAGGCACTGGCCCAGGACGAGATTAATATACGTCTGCAACAGGCTGTTTTGGCTACGATTGAGTATATGAAGCAGCACGACCGGGAACTGGAACAGAGGGTGGATGCACTGGATTGGGTGGCGGATATCGGACAACAGGAATATCGGGGCGTCCGCTATGGCAAGCTGTCGGAACTGGAGCAGATTGTCTGTGTCGTCAATGATTTTTACCGTCTGCGGCAAAGTCATAATGTGGGGTTGTTGCGACTGTTTTCAGCACTGGAGAAATTGGGGCTGGATTTAGATCGTCGTGTGACTATCCTGTGGCTGGGCACGGAACTGGCAGCACATCCGGATTTGTGGCAACAGCTGGTGCAGGGCGTGGAGCCACAGGCAGAGGCGGGCTATCTCACCTGTGCCGACATGGTACGTAAGGGACAGGCTTTGCAAGAAGCAGACAATTACATCGTGCATACGGTGGTATCGCTGTCCGGCCAGACAGATGAACAGGAGGTGCGTCGCAATCTGCTGGTGAAGTATGCGTGCGCCCAGGAGGACGCGATGCCGCAGGATACCATCAGTATACAGGCCTTGGCGGAGGAGTTGCTGGCAGGTCTGGAGGCGGTAGATGCACCTGCAGATACTACGGCTTTGGTGAGTCTGTCCGAGGCAGATGACATTAGTGTGCGCGCTTGGAAAGTCATTGGCGAGGCGGGGGATTTGCTGGCTCAGCTCGATAAAACTTATAGAACATCAGCGCGAAATGCTCATATGCTGGTGCAGGATTACGTGCCGGGCATGATAGTGCAGCTGAATGAGTTGTTGCGTATACAGGACAGCAATGGTCTTAAAGGTAGATTGTCAGTGCAGGACCAGTATACGGTGCAGCAAGCTGTTGAAGCGATGAAACGGCTGAAAGCAACTGCCAGCAGGTGAAAGATTTTATGGTAGTTATGATTTGTTACGTGCAACCGGATATGCTACAATAGTGGTAATGCAATGACTGAGCCGTCCTGGTGCGGGTGTGCGGGGCGGCTTTTTTTCTGTGAAAAGACCAAGTGAAGGGAGCAATCTGTTTTGCTGGCTACGAAAGCGTATGAAGATATTGAGGCGAAGGTGCTGCGCGGGGAGCGGCTCAGCCGCGAGGATGGCATCCGCCTGTTCCACTGCCAGGATATCGCCTGGCTGGGGGCGCTTGCGGACCATGTGCGGCGCGAAAAATGCGGCGACATCGTCTACTATAATGTGAACTGTCACGTGAACCTCACGAATATGTGCACGTCGCGCTGCGAGTTCTGTGCGTTCGGGCGTGATGAGGACGATGCGGCGGCCTATGCCATGACAAAGGAACAGGCACTCTCGCTCGTGCGTGAGGCACTGCAGGACCCGGATATGGGCGGCCTGCACGTTGTGAGCGGCCTGCATCCACACTGGACGTTTGAGCACTACCTCGGCCTGTTGCAGGCCATCCACGAGACGTTCCCGCAGCTCTACATTAAAGGCTTTACGGGTGTGGAAATCACGCATTTTGCAAAAATCTCCGGTCTCTCCGTGCACGACGTGCTCGTGAAACTAAAGGCGGCCGGCTTGCAGGCCATTGCGGGCGGTGGCGCGGAAATTCTCTCCGACCGCGTGCGGCAGGCGCTTTGCCCGAACAAGGCGACGGCTGACGAGTGGCTGGAGGTCGCGCGCACGGCGCACGGTCTCGGCATTCCGACGAATGCCTCCATGCTCTACGGGCATATCGAGACACTGGAGGAGCGCGTTGACCACCTGCTGCGCCTGCGTGCGCTGCAGGACGAGACGCATGGCTTCCAGACGTTCATCTGCTTCCCGTTCCTGCCAAAGCACACGGAGCTCGGCAAGCGCATCGCGCAGACGAGTATGTGGGACGATTTGCGCACGATGGCCATCTCGCGCCTCATGCTCGACAATTTCCGCAACATCAAGGCCTACTGGGTCATGTTGACCGTGCCCGTGGCGCAGGTGGCGCTCGGCTTCGGCGCGAACGACATGGACGGGACCATTCATAAGGAAAATATCCTGCACGACGCCGGGGCCACGAGCCCGCGCGCGCTGACGGAGGACACGATTATCCGCATCATCAAGGAGGCGGGCCGCACGCCGGCGCTCTGCGACTGCAATTTCAATATCATCCGTGCGATTGACTAAAGGAGGCACTGCACATGGCAGAGGGAAAGTACCGCCCCGTGGCCGTCGAGGCCGCGCGGCACAAGGCTGAGATGGGGCAGCGCCTCACGAAAGAGGACGCGCTCGCGCTCTACGCCGACAACGACCTGCTGTTTCTCGCGCGCTGTGCGCGGGCGGCGAAGGAGCGCCAGAGCGGCCGCAGCGTCTACTATACGGTGAACCGGCACATCAATCTCACGAATATTTGCCGCGCGAACTGCCCGCTCTGCGCGTTTCAGGTGGAGCAGGGAAACGCACGCGGCTATGTCATGGAGCATGACGATATCGCGCGCGTGCTGGCGCAGGCCAAGGCCACGCCGCACCTGACGGAGATACACATCGTGTCGGCGTTGCACCCGGACAAGCCGTTCCAGTACTATGTGGACGTGGTCAAGCAAGTGCGGGCGGCGCTGCCCGGCGTTGACGTCAAGGCATTCACGCCCGTAGAAATCGTGAATTTCGCCCATGAGACGGGCCAGAGCATCCGCGAGGTGCTGGAGATATTGCAGCAGGCGGGCCTCGACAGCCTGCCGGGCGGCGGCGCGGAGATTCTCTCCGACCGCGTGCGGGAGATTATCTGCCCGAAAAAGGCCACGACGGCCGAGTGGCTGGCGACCATGCGCACGGCGCATGAGCTGGGCATCCGCACGAACTGCTCCATGATGTACGGCCATATCGAGACCATCGAGGAGCGCATCGACCATTTGCTGGCGTTGCGCGCGCTGCAGGACGAGACGCACGGCTTTCAGGCCTTTATGCTGTTCCCGTTCCATCCCGCGCATACGCAGCTGGGCGAGGAGCAGCACCTCCAGCGCGTCGGCTCGTGGGAGGACATGAAGATGCTCGCGCTCTCGCGTCTCGTGCTCGACAACGTGGCGCATTTCAAGGCGTTCTGGATCATGCTCACGCTGCCCATCGCGCAGCTGGCGCTCGGCTTCGGCGCGGACGACCTCGACGGCACGATTGGCGAGGAAAAAATCATCCACGCGGCGGGCGCGCGCACGCAGACGGGCATCACGCGCACGCAGCTGCAGGCCATTATCCGTGAGACCGGCTATGAGCCCGTGGAGCGCGACACGTTCTACCAGCCCGTGCATTTTGACGAGGAGGCGCAGGCATGAAATTTTTGCGCCTAAAGACAGACAACGTGGCGAGAAAGGCAACGGTAATCCGCCAGTACGAGGAGGGGCAGGCATGAGACTTTCGGCAGAGCAGGGCGAGCGCATGTTGCGCGAGGGCGATCCTATCGAGCTCGGCACGCTGGCGGACGCGGAGCGCGCGCGGCGCTTCGGTAACACGGTGACGTTCATCGTCGACCGCAATATCAACTACACGAACGTCTGCGTGAATGAGTGCAAATTCTGCGCGTTTTTCCGGCGGCAGGGGCACCGGGATGCCTATCTGCTCACGTATGACGAGATACTGGAGAAAGTGCGCGAGACCGTCGAGGCGGGCGGCACGCAGGTCATGATTCAGGGCGGGCTCTACCCTGACCTCGGTCTCGCTTACTACGAAAAAATGCTGCGGCTCATCAAGGAAAAGTTCCCCAGCATCACGATTCACTCGTTCACGGCCACGGAAATCCAGCATTTCGCACGGCAGGAGGGTATCAGCATTCTCGACACGCTGAAACGCCTGCAGGCGGCAGGGCTCGACAGCCTGCCGGGCGGCGGTGCGGAAATTCTCGTCGACGCCGTGCGCCAGCGTGTGAGCCCGAAGAAAATCATGACGGAGGACTGGCTCGCGGTCATGCGCGCGGCGCACAGCATCGGCATGGAGAGCACGGCCACCATGGTTATCGGCTTTGGCGAGACCATGGCGCAGCGCATCGAGCATATGGAGCGTATCCGCCAGCTGCAGGACGAGACGGGCGGTTTCCGCGCGTTCATCACCTGGACGTTCCAGCCGGGGCATACGGAGCTCGGCGGCGAGAAGACGTCGGGCTGGGACTATATGAAGACGCTGGCGCTCACGCGCCTCTACATGGATAACATCGCGCATATTCAGGGCTCGTGGGTCACGCAGGGCGAGCGCATCGGTCAGCTCACGCTCGGTTTCGGCGCGGACGACCTCGGCAGTATCATGCTGGAGGAAAACGTCGTGCGCGCGGCCGGCACGAGCTACGACATGAGCATCCGCAAGATGGTCGACCTCATCCACGGTGCGGGCCGCGAGGCCGCGCAGCGCAATACGACCTATGATGTAATCAAACGCTATTAAGGGAGATAGATGCTATGACTGAAGCAAAGCAGCAGGTGCCGCAGGCGGCGTTCGCCATTGTCGGCGGCTCGGGCACGTTGTCTTCGGATTTTCCGAAAAACTGTGCGGCGGGCGACGTGGAGATTCTCGCGGATAATCTGCATTTTGCGACGCCGTACGGTGAGAGCCCGGCGTTCCGCCTGTTTACGGTGGCGGGCAAGCGCGTGCTGACCTGCCGCATGCACGGCTGGCGCTCGGGCGTCACGCGTGCCGATGCCTCGCGACAGGTGTTCTGGACGTTCCGCGAGGCCGGCGTCACGCGCATTCTCTCCGAGGGCGGCGTGGGCACGGTCAACCACTTGCTGGACATCCGTGACTTCATGGTGCCGGACGACTACCTCGACCTCTCCGTGCGCAAGGATGTCATGCTCGACGGCCGTTACCTGCTGCTCATGCAGGATCCGCTCTGCCCGGAGCTGCGGCAGACACTGCTCGCGGCCACGCGGCGGCGCTTTCAGGGTCGCATCTTTGACCGCGGCATTTATGCGGTGACGGACGGGCGGCATTTTGAGAGTGCGGCCGAGATTGCGGCGCTGAACGGGCGCGCGGACATCGTCGGCCAGTCCATGTGCCCTGAGGTCTATCTCGCACGTGAAATCGGCGCCTGCTACGCAGGGCTCTATTACACCGTCAACTACGGCGAGGGCTTGCGCGGCGGCGTCTCCCACGAGACGATGGCCGACATCTTCTACGATGATGCGCCGATGATTGGCGAGATTTTGCTCGAGACCATTCGTAAAACCGATGCAGGCGCGCGCCACTGCGCATGCCTCGCACACCGCAAGGAGACGCTGCTCAAAGACGTCTACAACGAGTGCTCTGATAAAGGCTGATACGCGGATATTGCCAGTAAAGCAGGCGCGCTCACGGTATGGCAGCAGGTCAGGGAGGATGGCAGAGACGCATGATACGCAAAGGCAAATCGGCGGCGGGCGCGGCGAAGGCTGCCGCGAAAAAACAGCAGCAGCGCGCTGCCCGTGCGCAAGGCGAGGCGCAGACAGCACAGGCAGCCCAGCTGGCCACACAGGCCGAGGAAATTGCCCAGCTGCGGGCGCAGGTAGCGGCGCTCAGGGCAGAGAATGAGCAGGCCATCGTGCGGGAAATCCAGCGCGAGGATGAGGTGCGTGCCCTGAAAAACGAGGTCGCGCGCCTGCGTCGCCTGTTGCCGCCAGAGCTGCAACTACCGTCCGTAGCTGACAACTCCGCCGCAGTGGCCAGCTCAGCGCAACAGACTGTGACGGATGAAAGCGCGGAGGAGTCAGGCAAGGCTGCTACGCCGACAGAGTCAGCTGACGTGGCTCCTGCCGAGGTGCAGACGCTTTGTGCGCGCTTTGGCATCTACGTCGTCGGCGGCAGCCAGACCTGGCAGGGGAGGGTCGCGGCGGCCTGTCCGGACCTCAAGGTCATCGGCAGCCAGAAAAATTTCGACGCGCAGCAGCTGCAGCACGCGGACCTGCTCATCCTCAACACGAATTTCGTGAGTCACGCCTGTATCAACAAGGCGAAGGACGCCGCGCCACGCACCACGCGCGTGCGCTTTCTCTCGCAGAATAACCTGACGACGCTGTATGCACTCATTACGGAGACCTTTTCCCTATCGTTGTGAGCGACTATTGACGGCAACGGCAGACAAGCATATAGGGCGGCAAAAAGGAGCACCTGGGCGGTGCTCCTTTGGTGTATAGTCATATTTCCTAGTTTGGTCCAATGGACGGCGAAAGCATAAGAAAAGCCCCGTGCTGAGCGCACAGGGCTGTGAATTCAAGATGGTGCCGGAGGCCGGACTTGAACCGGCACGTTGTTGCCAACGGCAGATTTTGAGTCTGCTGCGTCTGCCAATTCCGCCACTCCGGCAAAATAGTTGTTGAACGTGTCATCAACAGAAAATATTATAGCAGGAGTGCACGCACATGTCAAATATTGTTTTCGCAGCGGGACTGTGTTATGGTGAGATTGTGTTTTTGCTCTTGCGATGACGAAGCGCTGGACTGACTTTGACAGGGGCGGGTTCGCGCGGGGAGATAGAGACTTGAGGAGTGGTTGTTATGCAGATAGATGATGCGATTACCCGGCAAATTACGGACGAGTTTTACTGGTTACACCGGCATCCGGAGCTTTCCTATGCGGAGGTGGAGACGACGGCGCGGCTGCGGGCGGCACTGACGCGTGCGGGGGTGCGCGTGCTGGATGTGCCGCTCCAGACGGGGCTGGTGGCGGAAATAGGTATGGGCAAGGCGCCTATAGTAGGCCTGCGGGCGGATATCGATGCGCTGCCTGTGACGGAGCAGACAGGACTCGACTATGCGTCTGAGCGGCCGGGCGTCATGCATGCCTGTGGTCACGATTTTCACATGACGAGTGTGTTGGGCGCGGCGCTGTACCTGAAAAAACACGAGGCAGAACTCGGCGGCACGGTACGCATCGTGTTTCAGCCGGCCGAGGAGGCGCCAGGCGGCGCACGCGATGTGCTGGCGACGGGCGCGCTCGCGGACGTGCAGGCGCTCTTTGGTTTGCACAGTTCGCCGCTGTTCCCTGTGGGCACGGTCGGCGTGAGCGCGGGCGCGGTGACGGCCTCCGTCGATAAATTCACGCTGCACTTTCAGGGCAAGGGCACGCATGCGGCGCACCCGGAGCGCGGCGTCGACCCCATCGTCATGGCGTCCAGCTTTGTCCTGACGGCGCAGAGTATCATCAGCCGCAATATCAACCCGGCGCACCGCGACCTCGTGAGCATCACGCGCTTCACGAGCGGCAACACGTGGAACGTCATCCCGGAGACAGCGGAGCTCGAGGGCACGGTGCGCTGCCTCGACAATGCGGACCGCGCGCACATTGAGCAGCGTCTGCGTGACCTGGCGGCAGGGCAGGCAGCGAGCTTTGGCGGCAGTGTGACGGTCGACTGGGTGGCCGGCCCGCCGGCGACGGACAACACACCAGCGTGGAGTGACTGCGCGCGGGAGGTCGCCGAGGCGCAGGGCCTCACGGTGGTGCCGGCACCCGCGTCGCTCGCGGGCGAGGATTTCGCCTACTACCAGACGAAGCTGCCCGGCTGCTTCGTGCTCGTGGGCACAGGCGCGTCGCCCGCGAACCACAATCCGGCGTTCCGCGTCGACCCCGCGGCACTCGGTCCCACGGCTGCTTATCTCGCCGCGCTGGCGCAGCGGGCTATCGCACAGTTGGCAAGGTCTTGAGCAGGTATATGTATAGGCTGATGACTGGTGCCGGAAATGGAGCAGTCATCTGCCACACACAAGGTGCTGTGGATTCGTGCATTTTGCCAAGTGCGTACGGGGCAGTCACCTGCTACCTACACGGTGGTGTGGCTTTTCAGGTGGACGTTTTTTCGTTGGTCAGCAATCGTGGCAAATGTCTTTGTGTTTTTGCTTTAAATATGTTATGATATAGGCTTGTAAGAGTAGCTATATGAGGAAATGAGCACGGCTTTTAGTGCGGTTTCCCCCATCGGGAGGTTTTTGTTTGGCAGCGATTACGTATGAATTGGTGCGGCAGGATGCGGCGACGGGCGCCCGCGCGGGGATTATCCATACCCCGCACGGGAGTTTTCCCACGCCGATTTTTATGCCAGTGGGCACGCAGGCCTCGGTCAAGGGTGTCTCGCCAGACGAGTTGAAGGACTTGGGCGCGGGCATTATCCTTTCCAATACCTACCATCTGTTTCTGCGGCCGGGCATGGAGCTCGTCAAGGAGGCGGGCGGCCTGCATAAATTCATGCATTGGGATAGGGCCATCCTCACGGACAGCGGCGGCTTTCAGGTATTTTCGCTCGGACAGTTGCGCAAAATCACGGAGGAGGGCGTGACGTTCCGCTCGCATATCGACGGCTCGAAGAAATTCCTCTCGCCCGAGGTCTCCATGCAGGTGCAGATGTGCCTCGGCTCGGACATCGTCATGGCGTTCGATGAGTGCGTGCCGTACCCGGCGGACTACGAGTACGCGAAACGCTCGACGGAGCGCACGCTGCGCTGGGCTGCCCGCTGCCAAAAGGCGATGACCGCGCCCAACCAGGGCCTGTTCGGCATCGTGCAGGGCGGCATGTACAAAGATCTGCGCAAATGGCACGCCGAGCAGCTCGTGGATATGGACTTTCCCGGCTATGCGGTGGGCGGTCTCTCCGTGGGTGAGCCCAAGGAGCTCATGCTCGAGATGCTCGAGTACTCGACGCAGCTGCTGCCGACGAACAAGCCACGCTATCTCATGGGCGTAGGCACGCCGGACTACCTCGTGGAGGGCGTGGCGCGCGGCATCGACATGTTCGACTGCGTCTACCCGACGCGCGTGGCGCGCAACGGCATGGCCATGACCTGGCAGGGACGGCTCGTGATGAAGAATCTCGCCTACGAGCATGACCACCATGTGCTGGAGGAGGGCTGCGGCTGCTATGCCTGCCGCAACGGTTACACGCGTGCCTATATCCGTCACCTCGTGCGGGCAGGCGAGATTTTCGGCCTGCGCCTGCTCTCGCTGCACAACCTCTGGTTCCTCGAGGAGTTCACGCGTCGCATGCGCCAGAGCATCCTCGACGGCACGTTCAGCCAGTTCCGCAGTGAGTTTCTCGCACACTACGACCCGCACGCCACAACGGCACAATAATTCGCTATTTACCGGCGCTTGCCGGCTAAATATATCTACCGGTTCACCGGCATGTAAAAGGAGTGTATTAAACAATGAGCCAAGATATGATGGCCTCGCTGGCCACCTGGGGCCCCATCCTCGTGATGGTGGTGATTTTCTATTTCCTGCTGTACCGCCCGCAGAAAAAGCAGCAGCAGCAGCGCAAGGCGATGCTCGACGCGCTGAAAGTGGGCAACCGCGTGATGACCATCGGCGGCATCTACGGCACGATTGAGTCCATGACGGACAAATCCATCAAGCTGAAGGTGGCTGAGCACACGGTCATCGAGGTCGCGCGCGCCTCTATCAATGCCAACATTACGGCGACGGAGGCCGCTGAGGCGGACGAAGAGGAGTAAGCCACAGTTTTGTGCCTGTGGCTGGGGGGAAATGATGCATTAGCTGGTTTCCCCAGGCCACAGGCGCAGACAAGGGAGGGCATAACATGACCCTGCAAGAGCAGAAAACGGCGCAACGCAAGGATTTACTGGTCTGGCGGCGCCATTTAACACCGGCGTTCCGCAATCAGGCCAGTGAGCAGATACTCGCACGCCTTTATGCGACCGAGGCATTCCAGCAGGCACATACCGTGTTCGCCTATGCCTCGACCGAGGACGAGGTGCAGCTCGACGGCCTGCTCACGCACTGCCTCACGCTGGGCAAGCGCGTCTGCATCCCGCAGATTATCGGGCTGGGCCTCATGGTGGCGGCAGAGCTGCAGTCCCTCGATGAGCTCGAGGTGGGCAAGTTCGGCATCCGCAGCTTGCAGACGGGCGTGATTTCCGTCGTGGCACCGGAGGAGATTGACCTCGTCATCGTACCGGGCGCTGGCTTTACCGTGGCGGGGGCCCGGTTGGGGCTGGGTGGCGGCTACTACGACCGCTACCTGCCCAAGCTCACCCGGGCCAGTCGCATTGCACTCGTCTTTGACGGGCAGGTGCAGGCGGATGTCCCCATGGAGCCGCATGACCAGTATGTCGACAGTATTATCACGGAGCGGCGCAGCCTCGACTGCCATGCGGCCGAGGAGCCGGTCGCAGCGACGGGCAGGTGAGTAAAATGGAAATCAAGATTGGTCTCGCGAAGACGTCGAAATACGCCATGGAGGTCTGCGGCGACACCTGTGATGTCGTGGAGCGGCCGCATGGCGGCGTTACAGCCATCATCGCCGACGGACAGGGTAATGGTCTCGCCGCACACCACACGAGCAGCTGGGTCGTCAACAAGACGGTGCAGCTCATCGCCGATGGTGCGCGTGACGGTGCCGTGGCCCGGGCGGTGCATGACTACCTCTACAACATGAAGGATCATCGCGTGTCCTGTACGCTCACGATTTTGAGTGCGGATCTCGACTCCAATACGGTCGTCATCAGCCGCAACTCGAACTGCCCGGTCTTCGTGCATACGGAGGAGTACGATGCGGTCTACGACGAGGAAGTCGGCCCCATCGGTGTCAACAAACATATGAAGCCGCTCATGTACGAGTTGCCGCTTGAGCCGGGTATGATACTCGTCTCGTTTACGGACGGCATCGCGCACGCGGGGCGCAAACGTATCGGTCACGGCCTCGACAACGAGGACATCCAGAAAATCATCGCCGACAACGGCCCTGAGGACGCAGCCTACATCGCGCGGGCCATCATGGACCTCGCGCTGAGCCGTGATCAGGACCGGGCGGGCGACGACATGACGGTTGTCGTGCTCGGCGTGACGGCGGCCTCGCCGGACTCGCCGAAAATCGAGCGCCTCGAGGTCACATATCCCTACTGATGGCTGTCAGACAGGGCAGTCAGGCGCGCATCTCTAACGGCCTGACGCAAAAGAGAGGGAGTTTTCACTATGAAAATTGCCGTCACGGGCGTCTGCGCCTCGGGCAAGACCACGCTGGTTGCGGGCCTGCGCGCCGCAGGCTATGATGCCTATAATGTGGCGCAGGAGCATTCCTGTATTCACAACTTTTGGCAGAAACGCCATCCCGACGTGCTCATCACCATCGATGCGCGCATGCCGGCCATCCGCCAGCGCCGTGTCGTGCCCTGGGGCGAGGAACGCCTGCAGGTACAGCACGCCCGCCTGGCGGATGCACGGGCACATGCCGACCTCTATATTCAGACAGATGACTACACGGCCGCCGAGGTGCGCCAGCAGGTCATCGCCTTTTTACAAAGCAAGGCAGCGGAGCAGGCCCGGGCCTGAGCCGCTTTCCCAATAGGAATTATCCTAAATCCAAACAACCACTAGAAAGGGTGGAATTTTCTTGCGTAAAGATAGTCTCATCAAACTCATCGTTTGCATCGTGGCTATCATCGGTATCTTCCTCGTGGGTGTGCGCCCGCTGGCGTTCTCTATCCGCCAGGGCCTCGACCTGCAGGGCGGCACGCACGTCGTGCTGGAGGCAGAGGATACGGATGTAGCCAAGGTCAACGATGATGCCATGAACCGCGTCGTCACCATCATGGAGAAACGCGTCAACTCGCTCGGCCTCACGGAGCCGATTATCCAGCGTGAAGGCGAGCGCCGTGTCATCATCGAGCTGCCGGGCGTCAAGGACCCGGATGCGGCCATCAAGACCATCGGCAAGACGGCTGTGCTCGAGTTCAAGGACGAGGAGGGCAACACCGTCCTCACCGGTGAGGATCTGAAGGACGCGCAGGCCGCGACGAACCAGCAGAATGGCCAGAACGTCGTCAACCTCGAGTTCACGGACGAGGGCGCGAAAAAGTTTGCCGACCTCACGACGAAAAATGTCGGCCGCACCATCGCCATCCTGCTCGACGGCGAGACGCTGACGGCGCCGAATGTGCGTGAGCCCATTCTCGGCGGCAAGGCGGAAATCTCCGGCCAGAAGACGCTGGAGGAAGCCCAGAACCTTGCCATCGTGCTGCGTTCCGGTGCCCTGCCGGTCAAGGTCAACATCATCGAGACGCGTACGGTCGGCCCGTCGCTCGGCCAGGACTCCAAGGATAAATCGGAGTTTGCTTTTGCCGTCGGCCTCGGCGTCGTGCTGCTCTTCATGGTCGCGTTCTATCGTCTCTCGGGCTTTATCGCGGACGTCGCACTCATGGCCTACACGGTTATGCTGCTCGGCCTGCTGTATCTGCTCGACGCAACGCTGACGCTGCCGGGCGTGGCCGGTATCATCCTGACCATCGGTATGGCCGTCGACGCGAACGTGCTCATTTTCGAGCATTTCAAGGAGGAGTACCAGATTCAGGGCAAGACACTGCGTCAGGCCATGAGCTCGGGCTTCAAACGTGCGTTCACGACGATTTTCGACTCGAACGTCACGACGATTATCGCGGCGGCTGTGCTGTTCTTCCTCGGCACGGGCACCATCCGTGGTTTTGCCATCACGCTGGGCCTCGGCACGCTGCTCTCCATGTTCACGGCCATCACGGTCTCGCAGTATCTCTTGAAGCTTATGATTAACTCCAAGATAGCCGAGAATCCGGCAGCCTACGGTGCCACGGGCTACATGCTCTGGCATAAGGAGGACCTCAAGACGATGAGCGGACAGCCGGACAAGCCGGTTAAAGATGCCAAAGCAGGAAAGGAGGGCAAATAATGAACAAGTTTGATATTGCGGGACACCGCAAAATCTGGTTCCTCATTTCCCTCCTGGTGATTATCCCTGGCATCATCTGCATGTTTGTCAAGGGCTTCAACTTCGGCATCGACTTCACGGGCGGTACTATTATCGACCTGAAGTTCGAGCAGCCGGTCTCCATCCAGCAGGTGCGTACGAGCATGAGCAAGTACGGCCTCGAGGGCAGTACCATTCAGCTCACGGGCAGCACGGATGCCGCGAGTGATGCGACGGTCTCCGACAGCCTCATGATCCGCACGACGGACCTGGAGGAGGAGCAGCGCAAGGATGTCATGGCGACCATCCGCGAGGATTGCGGCGACTATCAGGTCATGCGTGAGGAAAAAGTCGGTGCGACCATCGGCGGCGAGCTCATCGAGAACGCCGTGCTCGCGCTGCTCGTCTCCTGGGGCCTCATCATCCTCTACGTCGCGTACCGCTTCGAGTGGCGCTTCGGCGTAGCGGCGGTGCTCGCCCTTGTGCATGATATTCTCGTCGTGTTGGCGTTTTTCGCCTTTACGCAGCGGCAGGTCGACTCGTCGTTCATCGCGGCGCTCCTGACCATCGTCGGTTATTCCATCAACGATACTATCGTTATCTTCGACCGTATCCGCGAGAATATGCGCCTGCATTTCCGTCGCGGCGGCGATATCAACCAGCTCGTGAATACCTCTGTGTACCAGACGCTCACGCGTTCACTCTATACGGTGTTCACGGTGCTCTTCACGACGGCGGCATTGTACTTCTTCGGCGGCGAGACGACGAAGGACTTCGCGTTTGCCCTGCTCGTCGGTTTCGCGAGCGGCGCGTACTCGTCCATCTTCATCGCGAGCCCCATTTGGATTCTGCTGCGCAACCATGCCGATGGCAAGCATCAGACAGCGGTCAAAGCGGCGGCAGCCAAGTAAAATCATTGTTGTTGACAGTAAAAGCTCCCTCCCGCGCGCGAGCGTGAGAAGGAGCTTTTTCGGTTTGTGGCGCCATTGCGGCGCGGGGACAGTTGTGGAGTCCGTTACGAGCAGGGGGGCTGCCGGTCAGTCCGTCGTGCTGATAGCACCAACGGGGCAGGTGGAGACGGCATCCTCCACGGCGTCTTTCTGTGCCGCTGTGAATGCGCCGCCCTTGGCCAGCCCGTCGTCATCCATGGTGAACACCTCGGGCGCGCAGCCGGTGCAGGCACCGCAGCCCACACAGAGTTCTTTGTCTACATTCGCTTGCATGTTTTATCATCTCCTCTATATGGGCAGTTTATCGTTTACTGCCTGGTGCGTCTGTGACAAAGTTACCAGAACAAAATGAATATTTGTCAACATCACAAGAAATTTTTGTTCAACAATGAGTCCAGGCAGGATTTTTTCAGCTTGTGACGAATATAAGTACAAATAAGGGTGGCATTCTGCGGCAAGAACCAGGATGTCCGCATGGGAAAGGGGAGCAGTCTTTATGTCAGCAGAAGAATTAGAACTGGAGCAGGAACATCGCAAGACGTTTGGCACGCGGCTGCCGGAGGATCTCATCACGGCCGTGCGCGCACGGGCCGATGAGGAGAATGTACCTATCCGCGACCTGGTGGAGCGGATGCTGCGCTGCTACCTGCAGGAACATCCCTCACAGCAGGGAAATTTGCTATAAACATTATCGGGGAACCACAGGGGGAGTTGCTTTGTTGGCCTTAACACGCAAGGAGCAGCAGGAAATTTTTATCGGACAGAATATCATCGTGCACATTGTCAGTGTCAGTGGCAATCGCGTGCAGCTGGGCATCGAGGCCCCGGCTGATGTGCCGGTCTACCGCGAGGAACTGCTGCAGGAGCAGACGAAAAAAGAAGGCGTCAACTAATGTTATCGCAGATAAAACGGCGGACCTTTATCAAGGGTCTGCTGGCCAGTCTCGGCACTGCACTCTGGCCCACGCTGGGGCGTGCGGCGGCGCAGCCCTATCAGCGGCTCGTCGTACTCGGTGATCCGCATCTGCCGGTACGCGTCTATCATCATCCGGAGCGGGCGGAGCAGGAGCTCATCAAGGCCGCCAAGAACGCGCTCATCGACGATATCAACGGCTGGGACGATGTAGCCGCCGTCATCGTCGTGGGCGACCTCGTGGAGCAGCGGGCCGTGGATGCGGAGTATGCCTATATCAGCAAATATTTCGCGCGCCTCAGTAAGCCGCTCTGGGTCATCAATGGCAACCACGAGTTCCGCTATGAGGATAAACCCAACGAGAAGGGCAAGCCCATCGTGGCTGGCCCAGAGGTTTGGCAGCGCAAGCTCACACGCTTTCAGGCATTTTGGCAGCTGCCGAGCCGCTGGTATACAAAAGAGGTGGCGGGCTATCATCTCGTTTTCCTCTCCACGGAGGGACCGGAGAATACGCAGCTGGGCCCCGAGCAGCTGGCCTGGTTCCAGGACGACCTCGCGGCGCACCGTGCGCAGACGACGCTGGTGTTTTTCCACGGTCCGCTCATGAACACGCTGCTTAACTACAACAAATCCGTGAACACTGTGCGGGCGACCGCACAGCCGGAAAAAGCGCTCGCGCAAATCCTGGCGGACAATCCGCAGGTGCGGCTCTGGGTGTCCGGGCATACGCATACACCGGCGACGAATTACAGCTACGCGGCGGATGGCATCAACCGTTTCAGCGACACGCTCGTGGATATCCACAATGCGGATTTGGACCGAAAACACATTTGGACAAATTCGCTGTATCTTTTTGACGACCATATCGCCGTGCGCACGTACGACCACTTTACGCACGACTGGCTGCCAGAATTTGACCGCCAATACGTACGTTAGTGCACAGATACGGACAAAAAGTTTTGTTCAAGGAATGAAGTTTTACACTTTAATTTGTACAAAAAGCCACAACGTGGTATAATTATCAATGTTATAGGTAAAATTTTTATGGGGAGCCAGCCTGGCTCCAGGAAAGGGGATTACATTATGGCAAGAAAGACACCGGCGAAGAACACGAAACCCAAGGCAACGCGTACGGCTGCGGCTAAGGAGCCGAAGAAGGCCTTCATTTTCTTCAACTGCGACGAGGAGAAATCCGAGCAGTCCATGAACGTGTTCTACAATCACGTGATTTACCATGACACGGCAGTGGCCCGCAAGGCGCTGTGGAAACAGATCGAGGATGAGATTGCCGCTGGCAAGGTCAACATCGCCGGCGAGCATGTCGAGGCGGCCAAGGCGAGCGTCCTCACGGGTGACCCGACCGAGGCTTCGCAGTATCTCGTCTACGGTGCGGTGCAGGCATTCGACTTTGTCTGAGCCGTCACATCCTACAACACAACATCGGTTGCGACCAACTGCCCGTCAGGGGCAGTTTTTTTGTGCCTTTTATCACAGGAAATTTTTTAAATGTTGCCATGGCAACGTCATTTTGCCAAAAGGTAGGATATAATAATTATGGTTTTATTATTATTTTGTACTATTAAGGAGGACTGTGATGAATCGGCGCACGTTTATCAAGGCCGCGGCGGGAGGGTGCCTCCTGGGCATGTTCACCGGCGTGGGCAAAATAGGTGCAGCGCCTCACCTCAGACCACCGGGGGCGCTGCCAGAAATGGATTTTCTCGCCATGTGCGCACGTTGTGGCAAATGCCAGGAGGTCTGCCCGCTCAGCTGCATCTCGCTGCTGCATCTGGACGCGGGGCTGGCTGTGGGCACGCCGAAAATGAACCCGCTCGTCAGCTACTGCGACCTCTGCATGAAGTGCACGGAGGTCTGCAGCACAGGCGCGCTGCGCACGATACCGAAAGAAGATGTGCGCATGGGCGTGGCGCGAATTGACAACGACCTGTGTATTGCGCGGCGGGACGACGACTGCCAGACCTGCTACCGCACGTGCCCGCAATACGGTAAGGCCATCAAGCTGGAAAAGCGTAAGTACCCGGTCATCGACCCGGATTACTGCACGGGCTGCGGCATGTGTGAGCATGTCTGCCCCGCGGATCCGAAGGCCGTACACGTACTGCCGCGAGAGGAGGCCTGAGCATGAGAATTTCGCATAAAGTGCGCAGGCATGCCATTCAGCTGTTGTTTCTGGCGCTGCTGATACCGCCGTTGTATTTTCTCGGCGTGTACTGGTTTGGCACCTATATTTCGGGCGACCTTGCGGGCGTGTCGCTCACGGACCCGCTGACGGCACTCGAGGTCACGCTGGCAGGGCGCACGCTTTGGTGGCCGCTTTGGCTGTCGGCACTGCCACTCATTCTCGTGGCCGTGCTGCTGGGACGCGTGTTTTGCAGCTATGTCTGCCCGCTGAATCTGCTGCTCGAGCTCATCCCGGTCAAAAGACGCAGGCAGCTGGAGCAAAAGACCTGGCCTATCGTGGCGCTCATCGTAGTGCTGGTGGTCAGCCTCGTCATGGCCGTACCGGTCAACAACACGTATTCACCGGTCTTTGCGCTCATGCGCGGCACGCTGTTCGGCCTGGGCGTCGAGCTCGTGCTCGTACTGCTCGTGCTGCTGGCGGCCCTGCGCTGGGGTCAGAAAATCTGGTGCCGCACGCTTTGCCCGCTCGGCGCACTCTACGGCCTGCTGGGGCTGAAGCGCCGCCTGTTCGTCACCATCGACGAGGCACATTGCACGCATTGCGGCGCCTGTGAGCGGGCCTGCACGATGGGCACGGCGCCGGGGCGCACGGAGCTCGCAGATAGTTATTTATGTACGAACTGTGGGGATTGTATCGACGCCTGCCACGAGCGGGCCATACATTTCACGTTAAAGGGAGGGGATTGTCATGAAACTAAGTGAATTACCGGATTTCAAAGTCAAACTCAAGCACGTCGCCATCGCGGGCGTGGCCTGCATTGCGTTGTACGGCGTCAGCTACGGCATGATTGAGGCCACGAACCAGACGACGTTCTGCGGCGAGACCTGCCATGAGATGGACCCGATGTACCAGACCTGGCAGCATTCGGCACATGCCCAGTCAAATGTCGGCTGCGCGGACTGCCACGAGAAACCGGGACTGCAGGGCACGATTGAGTCCAAGGCCAAAGGCACGAAGGAGCTGTTCCTGCATGTGACGGGCCAGGTGCCGGATCCCATCAAAATCGGCGATCCGAACGATGTCAACTGCTATACCTGCCATCAGGATAAAATGCTGAATGCCGAGACGGCCGCGGCCGCCAAGGACCCGCATACGCAGAAACATTTCGAGAACGGCATGACCTGCATGACCTGCCATACGGGCGTCGTGCATAACGACAATGCCAATATGTACGTGCCGAGCCGCGAGAGATGCTATACGTGCCATCTCGACGCGATGAGCAAGCTCTAAAGCAGGAGGGGTGAAATTATGACTATGTCACTGACACGCAGAAACTTCCTCAAAGGTATGGCCGTCAGCACGGCGCTGCTGGCCGCCGGCTGCTCGCCGAAACGCGACACGCAGCAGGGCCCCGTGGGCGCGAAGGATGCCGACAAATGGGTCAAGGGTGTCTGCCGCTACTGCGGCACGGGCTGCGGCGTGCTCGCGGGCGTGAAGAACGGCAAAATCGTCGCCGTGAAGGGCGACCCCGAGTGCCCGGTCAACAAGGGTCGTCTCTGCATCAAAGGCATCACGCTGCCGAAAATCATCCAGACGAAGGACCGCTGCCTGCACCCGCTCATCCGCAAGAACGGCGAGCTCGTGGAGTCCAGCTGGGACGAGGCGCTCGACCTCATCGCCTCGAAGGTCAAGGAGACGCTGGCTTCGGACGGCCCGGACGCCATCGGTTTCTATGGCTCCGGCCAGACGTTCGCCGAGGAGACGTACGTAGCGCAGAAGGTCATTCGTGCCGGTATCGGTACGAACAACATCGACGGCAACCCGCGTACCTGCATGGCCAGTGCCGTGGCCGGTTTCGTCTCCACGTTTGGTGAGGATGAGCCGTCCGGTACCTATGCCGATATCGAGGAGGCCGATGTGTTCTTCCTCATCGGCTCTAACCTCGCCGAGGCACACCCGGTGCTGTTCTCGCGTCTCGTCGACCACAAGAACGCGCATCCCGATGTGAAAATCATCGTCGCCGACCCGCGCAAGACGCGCACGGCGGATATCGCGGACTATTTGCTCGAGTTTGTGCCTGGCCGTGACCTCGCGCTCATGAACTCCATGGCGCAGGTCATCATCGAGGAGGGCCTCGCGAACGAGAAATTTATCAACACGCATACGGAGTTCAAACAGGGCGAAAAGAGCATCAGCTTTGACGAATACAAGGCGTTCCTGCAGGCCTACAAGCCGGAGCTCGTCGCCGAGTCCACGGGCATCCCGGCCGAGACCATCCGCGAGGTCGCGCGTCTGTTCGCAGCGCCGGGCAAAAAGACCATGTCTATGTGGTGCATGGGCCTGAACCAGCGCACGCGCGGCGTCTGGGTCAACAACCTCGTGCACAACCTGCATTTGCTGACGGGCAAAATCTGCAGCCCGGGCAACTCTTCGTTCTCTCTCACGGGCCAGCCGAGTGCCTGCGGCAGCGTGCGTGAGACGGGCGGCCTGTCGCATATCCTGCCGGCCCACCGTTTCGTGGCCAACAAGAAGCACCGCGATGAGCTCGCACAAATCTGGGGCATCGACCCCGCGCGCATGCCGTCGAAACCGGGCTATCATACGCTCGCTATGTTCAAGGCGGCCGTCGAGGGCAAGCTGAAGGTGCTGTGGGTCATGTGCACGAACCCCGGTCAGTCCCTGCCAAACCTCGAGTTCTATCGTCCCGGCATGGAAAAGACGTTCCTTATCGTCTCCGAGACCTATCATCCCACGCGCACGTCCGAGCTCGCCGATGTCGTGCTGCCGGCCGCGCTGTGGATGGAGAAAGAGGGTGTCTACGGCAACGGCGAGCGCCGTACGCAGCATATCGCCAAGGCTATCGACCCACCGGGCGAGGCCCGTCCGGACTTCGACGTGCTCGTCGAGATGGCGAAGCGTCTCGGCTATGAGGATCTCGTGCCGTTCAAGACGCCGGAGGACGCCTGGAAAGAGTACCAGAAGTGCCAGGAGGGCACGGCCATGAAGCTCGCGTCCTATGACCGCCTGAAGAAGGGCCACGGCTTTACCTGGCCGGTCGACTCCGACGACGACCCTGAGACCTATATCCGCTACGCACGCCCGTGGGACAAGCACGTCAAAGAGGACGCGCCAGACGGCATCGAGTTCTACGGTCGCCCGAACGGCAAGGCCGTCATCTGGGCCCGCCCGCAGGTCGATCCGCAGGAGATGCCGGACAACGACTATCCGTTCTTCCTGACGACAGGCCGTATCCTCGAGCATTGGCATACGGGCACGATGACGTTCAACGTGCCGGAGCTGAAAAATGCCGTGCCGGAGATGTACGTGGAAATTCACCCCGAGGACGCTGCGCGCCTCGGCATCGCCGATGGCGACCCCGTCGACGTGATTTCCCGCCGCGCCACCTGCACACTGAAAGCGCGCCTCAACGGCCGCGGTCAGCCGCAGAAAGGCCTCGTCTACGTACCGTTCCACGACCAAGTCATGGAGCGCATGATTAACCGCGTGTTGCTTGACGCCTTCGACGCCGGTTCGAAACAGCCGGAGTATAAAGTCTGTGCCGTGAACATCAAAAAGCACGGTGCCTAAGATAATAAGTCCATAGCAAATGCCCCCTGCCGGGAAATCCTGGCAGGGGGCATTTCGTTGGTTTAATTATCGTGTGTTTCGTCAGCCATCGTCACATAGCTGGGATCGACGCTGAGAACGCCGGGCAGTTTGCTGATAGCGAGGCAGGTCGACTGCATTTTATCTAAATCCGGCTCCTCGACGACCACCACAAAATCACCATTCGGCGCCTGTGCTTCGACACTCACCGTGGGCAGCGCCGCCAGCTCCTCCCGCACCTGCGCCTCTTCGCTGGGCTGGAACTTGATAATCGCACTGGAAATAGCCATGATTTCGTGCTCCTTTCGTTATGGTTAGTAGTGTTGCCCCTAGTATAGCATGAGCAGGTCGGGTTGTGCAAACTGGCTGAATTAGCTATTCAATCAGCATACTTGTCTTTTCGTGCAAGATGCGTTATAATTTGATTGCCAAATAGGTTAATCGGAGACGATGTGATGATAGTCGAGTATCGGACGAAAAGCTTGGAGAAAACCTGTACGCAGGCTAAAGTTGCCATACGTGCGTATGGACAGGAGATGGCGATTCGGTTGCAGCAACGTATCAAGCAAATCCAAAGTACCGATACAGTCGAAATGCTGTTGCAGTTCCACATTGGCCGGTGTCATGCTTTGCATGGTGGTCGCGAGGGGCAATATGCCATGGACCTTGTGCATCCGTATCGACTGGTGTTTACCAGGCATGGCGATGTTTTGCAAATTGCGCGCATCGAGGAAATTGTGGATTACCATTGAGGGGGTGCTGGTCATGGTTGAAATCGGTGAGAATACGATTGCGATTCCACCTGGAGAGACGATTAAGGAAATGCTGGCCGACCGACATATGACGCAGAAAGAGTTTGCGGCCCGTATGGACTACTCAGCTAAATATATCAGCAAACTGATTAATGGTGAGGCGGCATTGACGCAGGAGACTGCTTTGCGGTTGGAGATTGTGCTGGGAGCGACTGCCAGCTTTTGGAATGGCCTGGAAGCTGCATATAGGGAGGACCTCCAGCGCGTCAAACAGGAACAGTTTTCTGAGGCGGGCTAAGGGCCCGGCAAATAAACTCCATAAACATCACTTCGCCCGTTGACGCATCGCGTTGGCGGGTGTTTTTACGTTCCCGCTGCGTTATAGTGCGCTTACGTTTTCTCATTGCACATGGGCTGGGGTTGATTTATAATAGGAGAGATGTGAGGAAATGGGGTTGAGTGCTGATATGGGCAAGAAAACGGTGGTTTGCGCGATGTCGGGGGGCGTGGATAGTTCGCTGACGGCGGCGCTGCTGGTGGAGCAGGGCTATGAGGTCATCGGCGTGACGATGCGTCTCGCGGAGGAGAGCCGCGAGGCGGAGGACTGCGACCGTGGCTGCTGCAGCCTGAGCAGCGTGGACGATGCGCGCCGTGTGTGCGAGATTATCGGCATTCCGCACTATGCCATGAACTTCCGCGAGTTGTTTCAGGAGAAAGTTATCAACTATTTCCTTGATGAGTATGCGCGCGGGCGCACGCCGAATCCCTGCATCGCCTGCAACCGCTATGTGAAATTCGAGGGGCTGCTGCAGCGGGCGCGCGAGCTCGGCGCGGAGTATGTGGCGACGGGCCACTATGCGCGTATTGCGCAGGACACGACGGGACGTTTTCTGCTGCAAAAGGGCGTCGACGTGACAAAGGACCAGTCCTATGCGCTCTATCATCTGAACCAGCAGTCACTCGCGCATTTCCTCCTGCCACTGGGCGGCTTTACGAAGGTGCACACGCGCGAGATGGCGGAGCAGTACCACCTGCCAGTCGCGCACAAACCGGACAGCCAGGAAATCTGTTTCGTGCCGCACGACGACTATCAGGCCTATCTGCGCGCACACCGGCCGGAGTGCCTGCGCCCCGGCGACATCGTGGACCGCGCGGGGCACGTGCTCGGGCAGCATGCGGGCGTGCCCCTCTATACCATTGGCCAGCGCAAGGGCCTCGGCATTGCGGCCTCGGCGCCGCTCTATGTCGTGGCACTCGATATGGCAAAAAATCAGGTCATCGTGGGTGGCAAGGACGAGGTCTATGCAGGCGGCCTCATCGCCGAGGACCTGAACTGGATTGCCATCGACGCACTGATGGAGCCTATCGAGGTCGCGGCGAAGATACGCTACGGCCGCCGCGAGGGTGCGGCTACGGTCGCGCCGCTGGCCGACGGGCGCGTGCAGGTGACATTTGCCGAGCCGCAGCGCGCCGTGACCCCGGGCCAGTCCGTCGTCTTTTACCAGGGTGACACCGTCGTGGGTGGCGGCGTCATCGCCGAAGTTTGCAACCATGTATAAATAAAAATTTCAGAAAGGAGTTTTACTATTAGTATGACATTGGATTCCAGCCGCGAGACCGTGGCTGTTTTATATGATATTGAAAATGCACCGTTTGAAATGTTGAGCTATACGCTGGGCAAAGCGAAGCGCTATCAGCCGTGCCGCACGATTGTGGTGTCGGATTGGGACGCGCGCCCAGAGCAGAAGCGCTGGGACAAGCTGCTGCGGCGGCCGGGCTTTACATTCCGCCAGATTAACCGCACGTATCTGGGCAAGAACTCGCTCGACTCGGCGCTTTATGATTCGGCCAAGCTGCTCTACGAGGAGGGCGTGCGCCGCTACCTCGTCATCACGACTGATTCGGATTTCGTGCGCATCGCGGAGATGCTGAACGCACAGGAGAAGTCCTACATCATCGGCGTGGGCACGAAACAGGCCAGTGAGACGCTCCGCAATGCCTACGACGAGTTCTTCGTCTATCCGCCGGAGGAAAAACCGAAGAAGAGCAAGAAGGCAGCCAAGAAGGCGGAAAAAGAGGCTAAAGAGAAAGAGAAGGCCGCTGCCAAAGCCAGCAAGAGCAAGAATGCCAAGTCTGATAAACAACAGGCAGCCGCTGAGGATAACAACATGAATGCACAGAAACCAGCCAACAAGCGGCAGGCGGCCAAGCAGCCCAAGCCCTTGCAGAGTAAGGGCAAGCAGAATAAGTCCACTGCCGGTAAAGAGGCAACGCAGGTTAAAGCCAGTACGAAAACGACGCAGGGTGAACCGTCTGCGGCTGGCAAGGGCGGCAAGTCTGCTACGGCTGCGACATCACGCGGCAAGAATACACCGCGCAGCCAGGCACCGGCTAAGCAGGCAGCTATGCCGACGCCGGAGGACAACGTGCTCAGCGTGAAGCTGCCGAAGTCACTGCGGCAGTCGCTGGCGGCGCGCGCGGCCGAGGAGGGCGTCTCACTCGACGAGGTCGTGACGTTCCTGCTTATGCGTGGCCTGACCCAGTGAGGGTGGAGTAGAGCGATGAAGAAACAGAAAAAGCAGTCCGAACAAGCGCTTTTCTATGGCTTTCAGGATGAGGCAAAGCTAGCGCTGGCGCAGCAGTCCCTGCGCCACCTGCAGATACCGAGTCGCGTCATCCCACAGGAGCAGTGGTACGAAAAGGTCGGCTATCTGCTGGGTATGCCGGGCTTTCGCGCGACGGCACAGCCTGAGGACGATGGCTTTGCGTTCCCACATGAGGTGCTTATTTTACAGGGCATTCGCGGGAAACGCCTCGATACGGTGCTCGCGCAGTTCCAGCAGGACGGCGTGAGCCACATCCCGTACAAGTCCGTAGTGACCCCGTTTAACACGCTCTGGACGCTGCGCCGTCTCTGTGAGACGATGCAGAAAGAGCACGCCTATATGGCAGAGCAGGAGGCGGCTAAAGCCTCCGCCAACAAGGAGAAAAATGACTAAACCAACTGATGATATGGAAAAAACGACGTTCATGCCCGTACAGCAGACGGGCGCACAGGCCCAGGGCAGACCGTCCGCTGCGTCGGGGAGCGGCAATCCAGCACAACAGCGCGTGAATTTGCACGATACGCGCGAAATGCCGGCCGTGCAGCCAGGCCTGGCAGAGGAGCAGACAACCTATATGCCACCCGTGCAGCCGCAGACGGGGCATGTGCGCCGCCTCACGCCGCAGCAGCCCGCGCTAGGGATGCCACAGCGTTCGGGTCAGCCAGGTCAGTCCGGCAAGCAGCCTTTCTGGACGCCGAAGCGCAAGCGGGCGGCCATTCTCGTAGGCGGTTTTGCCGTGGCGCTGTTCCTCGGTTTTATGCTCGCGGGCTGGTCGCAGGAGCGGCAGCTGGCGGCCGAGCAGCAAAAGCTCGAGCAGCAGCAGATGAAGGACCGGCAGGCCAAGCTGGACGGTCAGGTCACGGACCTGCAGCAGCAGAAACAGGCGCTGGAGCGGCAAATCAAGCAGCTGGAGGCGCGGCAGGCCGAGCTGGAGAAACAACAGCAGCAGAGCGCGCTGGACAAGGTGCTCTCCGCCGTGACGGGCGGCAAAAAGCAGGGCAGCGAGGCCCAGTCTGTAAAACAGCAGATTGCCGACGCGCAGTCGACGGTGCAGGACATCGACCAGAAAATTGACACGGCGAAGGCCGTCGGACAGCAGGCGAATGCGGTCAAGGACAAGGCCGTGCAGACGTACAAGGAAAATGAAGGCGTCATCAATCAGGCACTCGGCTACGCCAAGGCGGGCGCACAGCTCGTGCTGGGCTGGTTGCGCTGATGGCGGACGTCTTTAGGGAAAGGGAATAAATTTTATGCAAATGAAACATCTGGTGCTGGCGCTCGTGAGCGTGCTCACGGCAGCGCTGCTCCTCACGGGTTGCGGCGGTACAGACAGCAAACAGGCCGCCAAGGGTGATTTAAAAGAGCTTACTATCGGCGTGATGCCGGACACGGACTCCATTCCGTTCCTCATCGCGGCGCAACAAGGCTATTTCGAGCAGGAGGGGCTTAAGGTCAACATCGAGCATTTCAAGAGCGCGATGGACCGCGACGCGGCGCTGCAGAGCGGCAATCTCGACGGCGCGGTCTCCGATATGCTGGCCGTGGGCTTCGCGCGGGACGGCGGTTTTGACGTGCGCGTGACCTCCCTGACGGACGGCAGCTACAAGCTCATCGCGGGCAAAAATACGACGGCACAGAAGGCCGCGGACCTTGCGGGGCAGGATGTGGCCGTTTCGCGCAACACGATTATCGAGTACGTGACGGACCAGATTCTCGCGCACGACGGCCTCACGGGCGACAGTATCAACAAGGTCATCATCCCGAAAATCCCGACGCGCCTCGAAATGCTGCAGAACGGCAAGCTCGCGGCGGCTACGCTGCCGGAGCCCATGGCCAGCATCGCCGTGCACAACGGCTGCCGCTATATCACGGGCTCGGATGAACTGGGCATCAACCCCGGCGTCATCATGTTCACGCAGCAGGCCACGACGGATAAAAAGGCCGAAATCCAGGCCATGTATCGCGCCTACAATAAGGCCGTGGACTACCTGAACACGACAGACCGCGCCGAGTACATCGATGCCGTCATCGAGGCGAGCGGCTTCCCAGCCGAGGCCAAAGAGGCGCTGCGTCTGCCGCGTTACTCACAGGCAACGTTGCCGAAGGAAAGCGATGTCAAGGATTGCCTGGCCTGGCTCGTACAGAAGGACCTCATTCACGGCAACTATAGTTACAATGACATTGTGGTGGATTTGCTGAACAAATAAAGGTGGACGTCCACGGATGCTGGCCGTGTGTTAGTGTTGCCAGCGCAGAGGCCGTTATGCGTTGTCAGTAGACTTTTTACGAAGAAAGAGGTTGCTATGCCCAGCATTGCAATGAAGGACGTGACCGTGGACTATGCCACGGGAAAAAATACATACCGGGCGCTCGCGAGCGTCAGCCTGACCGTGCCGCAAGGCACGGTTTGTGCCGTTATAGGACCGTCGGGCTGCGGCAAGTCGACCATGCTCAAGGCGGCGGCCGGCCTGCTCACGCCGACGTCGGGCATGGTCAGCGTCGACGGTGCCCCCGTCTCGCCCGCGCAGCAGAGTATCGGCTACCTGCAGCAGAACTATGGCCTGCTGCCCTGGCGCACGGTGGCGGAGAACATCCGCCTCGCCTGCCGTATCAAGGGGCGGTCCATCGACGAGGCGGCCTATGTGGCGCTTTGCAGGCAGCTGGGCCTCAGTGACCTGCTCGGCCGCTACCCGCGCGAGCTCAGTGGCGGTCAGCAGCAGCGCGTGTCGCTGGCGCGCGTCTTTTTACTGCGCCCGGATATTTTACTTATGGACGAGCCTTTTTCTGCGCTCGACGCCATCACGCGCGAGGAAATGCAGGAGGTGTTCCGCGCGCTCTGGCAGGCCTCGCAGGTCACGACTATCCTCGTGACGCACTACGTGGAGGAGGCGCTCTACCTCGGCCAGCAAATCGTGCTCATGGCGCCGCAGCCGGGGCATATCGCAGAAATCATCGCCAATCCGCTCGCGGGCCAGACGGCGGCGCGTGGCACAGCCGCGTTCCAGCAGCAGGCACTGGCACTGCGGCAGAAAATCCGCGCCATGCGGCAAATGCCAGGGGAGGTGGCCGCTCATGCGTAAACTCGCGCAGGTCTTGCGTTTCTATCTCACGGGCGCCATTATCCTGCTCGTGCTCTGGGAGCTCGCAGCGCAAATCATGCAGCTGCCCATCGTGCCCACGCCGCAAAAGGTGGCCGTGAAGCTCGTGCAGGTGTTCGGCGACTTCATCGCTATTCACAGCCTCTACAGCCTCGGACGCATCGCAGCCGGCCTCGCACTGGCCGTGGGTATCGGCTATCCGCTCGGGCTTCTTATGGGCTACTCGGCGCGCGCGGACCGTTTCCTCGCGCCGCTCGTCTACCTCACATATCCCGTGCCGAAAATCGCCCTGCTGCCTATCCTCATGCTACTGGCGGGCGTGGGGGAGCTCTCGAAAATCCTCATGATTTTCCTCATCATCGTGTTCCAGGTCGTCATCGCCGTGCGCGACGCGATTAAAGCCATCCCACTCGAGATGTACTATCCGCTTTATTCTTTGGGCGCGAGCCGCTGGCAGTTGGTGCGCGAGGTCATTTTCCCCGCGACCTGGCCGAAATTTCTTACGGCCGTGCGCGTGGCCATGGCGACAGCCGTCTCCGTGCTGTTCTTTACGGAGACGTTCGGCACGCAGTACGGTATGGGCTATTTCATCATGGATGCCTGGCTGCGCGTGAACTACCTCGAGATGTACGCGGGCATCGTCGTGCTCAGCGCGCTGGGGCTGCTGCTGTTTGGCCTCATCGACGCGCTGGAGTACCTGACCTGCCGCTGGCAGCGCCAGCAGGAGGCCTGAAATGACGCAGCTGATAAAAATCCTCGTCTGTGCCGTGCTGCTGCTCGCGGCCGTGGCGGGCGGCGCGGCCCTCTACGAGCACTATGGCGCGCAGCTGGGCCTCGATGCACCGGATGGCGGCGGTATCGAGGTGCGTACGGCGGGCGAGGTGGACGCGGAGATGCTCGCGGACGTGCGCGCAAGTGCGGCGCAGTTCGAGGCGTTGCTCGCGGAGCAGACAGGGCTCACGCTCCAGCACCACGTTACGGTCTATGCGGCGGGCACGGAGGTCGACTACGAGCAGGTGCTGCAGCAGGCGTTTGATCTCTCGGCGGAGGAGGCGCAGGCCATCGGCAGCATCTCGGGCGGCTGGACAGGCGGCAGTCGCCACGTGACGGCCATCAACGGCACGGCGGGCGTCATGGCGGAGCGCAGCGACCGCTGGTCGACGACGGGGCACGAGCTTTTCCATCAGGTGCAGTACGAGCTGGCGGCAGGCGGCAGCAGCGATGCCCGCTCGCTGTTCTGGCTGGAGGAGGGCTCGGCCGACTACGTGGGCGCGCTGCTCGCGCAGTGTATGGGCGGCAAGACCGTGCAGAAATGGCAGCGCGACACGCTCGACGCACTGCTCGCCGTGCCGACGCTCGCGAAAATCAGCGATTTGCAATACGCCGATATGTCGCAGCGCCAGCAGCTCATGCAGCCGCAGTTTCACTCCTATCAGGTCGCGGACCTCATGACCTGCTATCTGCTCGCGCAGTACGGCGGTGACGACCCCTGCGGGCGGCTCGTGGCCTATTTTCAGGCGCTCAAAACGGCGGCGGATGGCGACGCGGCATTTGCGGCGACGTTCGGCATCGACACGGCGACGTTCCTGCGTCAGTATGCGGGCTGGTGGGCGCAGCAGCGCGAGGCGCGGGCGCAGGTGCATTTCACGACGCGACCGGGGGCACCCGACGTGCAGGCAGCACTCACGGCGCAGTTCGCGGCGACGCGGCAACTGGCGGAGTCCCGTCTCGGGGTGCGCCTGCATGGCGTCTATGATGTCGTACTGGCGGTCGACCAAACGGACATGGCGCGCGCGGCGGCGGAGTGGTGCGGCGTGAGCGAGGCCAAGGCCCAGCAGCTCGCGGGGGCGAGCCTCTGGCTGGAGAATGGCAGCACCATCATCATCAACGCGGCGGATCTACAGGCGGCGCGGCAGCAGCAGTTCACGATGGGCGTGCTCGCGGGGCGCATGCTCGCGGCACAGCTCGCGGGTCCGAATGCGCAGGGCGTTGTCTGGCTCGAGCGCGGCATGGGCTACCTCATGGGCGTAGCGCGTTTGCAGGCCACGTATGGCGGCACGCTCGCACAGTACGAGCGCGCCTGGCGGCGTGACTTGCGGCAGGGGGCTGTACCCGACCTCGCTGCACTCGCGACCCAGGATGGCTGGCAGCAGGCGGACGCCCGGTATGGCAATGATGCCGTCTCCACACTCGTGCAGCTCGCTTGTGCGGAGCTCATCGACCAGTACGGCTGGGCAGGCTACCGCCGCTATCTGCAGCAGCTCAGTCGCACGCAGGACGCAGCACAGGCCTTTCAGAGTGCCTACGGCCGCCCGCCGCAGGCCTGGGCCCAGAGCTGGCAACGCGCGCATGGCCTGTGAAAATGCAATAGTGCTTTGATAGCCGGTCTGTTTTGCGCAGGCCGGCTTTTTGCGCCACCAGGCAAGGGCTGTGCATAGCGGCATCCTGCAGCGCAGCAACAGAGTTTATTTACAAGGTTACATGTTGCAATCTTTAGTTGTCTGCAATACAGTAACATACGCATTAGTTTTGTTTATAGCAGGATATTGTCAGACAATATAGAACTTTCTCAGTAGAGCCTGAATAAGGTATTATTTGTTCTACTTAGGAGGTTTTTTCTATGGTAATCGCAGGCAGTCTCATTGTTGTCCTGGCCTTTGCCGCCATCGTGAAGAAGTATGAGGCGCGGCTGGTGCTTTTCCTCGCCGGTCTCGTCATGTGCCTCATCGGTGGTCTGCCGGACGACGTCATCAAGGCCTTTACCAAGGCCATGACGAACAATTCGCTCGTGCCGACCATCTGCACGGTCATGGGTTTCTCCTACGTGATGAAGCTCACGGAGTGCGACCGGCATCTCGTCTCGTCCATCTCGGGTGTGCTGAACCGTGGCAAGGTGCTGCTCATCCCCATCGCGTTCTTCCTCACGTGGTGGATCAGTCTCGCCATCCCCTCGGCGTCCGGCTGCTCGGCCGCCGTGGGCTCCATCCTCATCCCGACGCTCATCGCGGCGGGCGTGCATCCGGCGATGGCCGGCGCCGTCGTGCTCTGCGGCACCTGGGGCTCGGCCATCAGCCCGGGCAACGCGCATAACCCGTTCGTTGCGGACCTCGCGGGCACGGATATGATGACCGTCATCATCGAGGAGACCCCGGCGTCCATCATCGCGTCCATAGCCTGCGTCATCGTGCTCACGGCGCTGGCTATTTTCTGGAAAGAGGGCGCGAACGAGGAGCGCCGTCAGGCTGTGCTCGCGAGCATGGACGCGGAGGAGCACATCGACGCGCAGAATTTCAAAGTAAATCCTATCAAGGCCCTTGTGCCGCTCGTACCGCTGTTCCTGCTCATCCTTGGCTCGAAACAGGTCGCCGTGCTGCCTGAGGTCAGCGTGCCGACGTCCATGCTCGTCGGTGTGGCGCTCGGTTTCCTCGTGACCATGACGAACCCGCAGGAAATCTGGAAAAAGTTCTTTACGGGCATGGGCAATGCCTATGCGGATGTCATCGGCCTCATCGTCTGCGCCTCTGTGTTCACGGCGGGCATGACGGCCATCGGCCTCACGGGCGCACTCACGGACCTCATGAAAAACTCCGAGTCGGCAGCGCAGGCAGCTGGTGCGTTCGGTCCGTTCTTTATCGCCGTCATCTCGGGCTCCGGTGACGCGGCTGCGTTCGCGTTCAACGGTGCCATCACGCCGTTCGCGGAGCAGTTCGGCCTCACTATCTCCGGCCTCGGCTCGCTCGCGCAGATTGCGGGCGCCATGGGTCGCTCCATGAGCCCAGTCGCAGGCGCGGCCATCATCTGCGCCGGCCTCGCGAAGGTCAGCCCCATGGAAATCACGAAGCGCAACGCCTTGCCCTGTCTCGTCGCCGCGTTCGTGCTTATGCTGTTGTTGAAATAAAAAGAATTTGGCACTAAAAACGGCCCCCTCTTTGAGGGGGCTGTCGCCGTCAGGCGACTGGGGGGTGTCCTTGGTTGCTACAGAAAGAAGGATTACTATGATAGACAAAAAACGTGTCCTCAACGAATTTTTTGACCTCGTCAAGGTCCCTTGCTCCACGCACGACGAGCGCGCTATCGCCGACATCCTGAAGGCGAAGCTTCAGGCGCTCGGCGCGGCGGCCATCCACGAGGACAACGCGGGCGAGGCGCTCGGCGGCAATGCGGGCAATATCGTGGCCGACTTCGCGGCGACGGTGCCGGGGCGGCAGACCATCATGCTCACGGCGCACATGGACTGCGTCGAGCCATGCGCGGGTATCAAGCCGGTGCTGCAGGACGGTGTCATCCGCTCTGACGGCACGACCATCCTCGGTGGCGACGACAAGGCGGGCGTCGAGGCAATCCTCGAGGGCCTGCGCCAAATGCAGGAGCAGCACATCCCGCACGGCCCGCTGCAGGTTGTCTTTACCATCTCGGAGGAGGGCGGCGTGCACGGCTCGCAGCACCTCGACCAGAGCCTGCTGCATGCCGACGTGGGCTACACGCTGGACACGGGCGGCCACCCGGGCCTCATGACCGTGGCCGCGCCGGGGAAAAACCAGTTTCTCATCCACGTGCACGGCCGGGCCTCGCACGCGGGCGTGGCGCCGGAGAAAGGGCACAACGCCATCATCGCGGCTGGCCAGCTGCTGGCGACGGCCCCGCAGGGACGGCTCGACGCCGAGACAACCTGCAACGCGGGCACCATCACGGGCGGCACGGCGGCGAACGTCGTGGCGGGCGAGTGCACCATCCGCTACGAGGCGCGCAGCCGCAATAAGGAGAAACTCGGCCAGCTCACGCAGCGACTCATCGACCATTTTGAGCAGGGTGCTGTGAAAACGGACTGCGACGTCACGGTCGAGCTCCTGCCGGACTACGACCCGTACACGATGCCTGCGGACAGCCCGGCCATCGCGCTCGCGCGCCGCGCTTGCGACGCCTGTGGTTTCCCCGTGCAGCTCGTGGAGTCGGGCGGCGGTTCCGACGCGAACCATTTCAACAGCTATGGCATCCCCACGCTCGTGCTCGGCGTCGGTATGACCGATTGCCACACGACGGAGGAAACCCTGCTCGAGCAGGACCTCTACGACGCCTGCGAGCTCGTCACCGCCCTCATCCGCACGGCGGGGGAGTGAGCGCACGATTGAGCCATATGGCAGCTGTATGCCTGGTGCGGCAGCGTTTCTTTAGATAGTTTAGCAGCCCCTGCGACCGGTCAGGTATCGCAGGGGCTGCCTTTTTGCTATTGTATTATGAAATGTTACGCGTGCGCCAGCGTCTGGCGGAAGAAGTGCTGGCGGCGCTCCTCCACAAGCGTTTTGGCCTCGGCTGTGCGGTCCATCTGGTGGCGCGTGAAGCGGCCGTAGCGGCCGAGCAGCACGAAGTAGAGCACCATGCCCGCGACGGAGATGACGCCGGCCGCGAGGTAGACAAAGGAGAAACCGAGACTCGGCACGAAGCTGCCCAGCGTGTAGGGGCCGACGCCGATGCCGAAGTCGAGGAAGAAGAAATAGGTGCTCGTGGCGATGCCGACCTGGTGCAGCGGCGCGCAATGTACGGCCAGTGCGTGGCAGGAGGCCGTGATGGTGCCGTAGCCGTAGCCGAGGAACAGCGCGCCGATAATCATGCCGAGGTCACCCGTGGCCGTACCGATAAAGCCCATGGCGATGGCCATGCAGAGGAGCGCGGGGGAAATGGTCACGTTGCCGCCGTAGTTATCGAGCAGCCAGCCCGTCAGCGGACGGCTGAGGAACGAGGTCGCGGCGAAGAACAGGAAGAAGCAGGTTGCGCCGAGGCCGGTAATGCCCATAGCTGCCGTGTAGGCACCGAGGAAACTCAGCACCGTGGAGTAGCAGACGCCGCCCATGAGCGCGATGGTCGAGATGCCGAGCGACTTCCAGCAGAAGAAACGGCCAAACGAGATATGTTTGAGGTCAGCGCGCTCCTGCGGCAGTACGGTACGCTCCGGCGTACGGATGAGGAACGACAGCAGGAAGATGGCGAACGTGGCGACACCGCAGATGGCAAGTGCGAGGTCAAAGCTCCCGCTGGCAGTGAGGCTC
Source organism: uncultured Veillonellaceae bacterium (assembly GCA_900316275.1). Lineage (GTDB taxonomy): Bacteria > Bacillota > Negativicutes > Selenomonadales > Selenomonadaceae > UBA2897. The sequence continues at coordinate 13,242 of ONCF01000077.1, read as the reverse complement.
ATGGCGAGGAAGGGGCCGATGGCCGAGGCGACGGTGACACCCAGCGTAAAGTAGCCGATGCCAGTGCCCATGCGCTTCAGGGGAACGAGCGCAGCCACAACCGTGCTGGCGGCCGTCGAGGTCGTGCCGAACGACATGCCGTGCACGAAGCGCACGAGCAGGAACGCGCCGAGGCTGGGTGCGAGTTTGTAGCCCGCAATCATGAGGAAAAAGACGGCCGTGCCCATAAGGAATGTGCGACGGCGGCCGATAAAGTCGATGAAGCGGCCGGCCGGGATGCGCGCGCAGAGCGCACCGACGATAAAGATACCCGAGGCGAGACCCGCCATGCCGATGGAGGCGTGCCACATCCGGATGGCGTAGGCCGTCGACCAGAGCATGAGCAAGAAATGCACACAGTAGACGAGGAAGTTCACGCCGATGTCAAAGATGTAGTCGCGCGTCCACAACTTTTGCGTGTCTGAAGCTGGGGCAGTGGCAGCAGTAGCATTCAAGGTAGAAGACTCCTTTTCTGGTGCCGACGCAGCGGTCGGCTGCACGGCAGGGCGGCAGGCATGGGGATTGAGCTCGCACTGCAGCGCGCGTGCCTCCTGCACCCCGACGCCTGCCAGCGTGCAGCATTGCTGCAGGTCTGCGGATATATTGGCTGATTTACGATACATGATAGACCTCCTGCCAAATAGGAAAATAATGGCTTGGCGCTAGGCTTTGTCCTAACGTGGTTCCCATTGTAAGACGACAGGGGCTGCTTGTCGAATACACAGCGACCATAAACTTTATGCATGACACGCATAGCTGTTATGACGAAATTGTCGCGTAAAATGATACAATTCCCTTGCTAAAGCCGTGTATGTGGCTTTATAATAGACACCATAAACATATGGACTATGCATAGAATGCAAAATTATTTACGCAGTTTTAGTTGCGCAGGGGCAAGAAGGGCAAAGGAGCAGTCACGTGGAACTAGCACAGTTGAAATATTTCCAGGCCATGGCCAACATCCGCCAGTATACCAAGGCGGCACAGGCCGTGTCTGTCTCGCAGTCGGCACTCAGCCGCTCCATGGCGAAGCTGGAGGATGAGCTCGGCGTACCGCTGTTTCAACGCGGGGACGCGGGGCTCGAGCTGACCTCGGCGGGCGAGCATTTTCTTTTTCATGTCGACCGCGTGCTGCGCGAGCTCGAGCGGGCGCAGCAGGAAATCGCGGAGCTCACAGAGGGGAGCAGCGGTACGGTCAATCTGTCGTTCCTGCATTCCTTCGGCGGCTACATTCTGCCCATGCTGCTCAGTGAGTTCCATGCGCGCTATCCGCAGATACAGATCAAACTGAACCAGAACAACTCCGCCTATCTCGCGCAGCAGGTGGCGGCGGGGCAGACGGACCTCTGTCTCTGCTCGAACATGGTCATGTCGGACAACGTGGCCTGGAACTACCTCTGGTCGGAGGAACTGTTCGTCGTCGTGCCGAAGGACCATCCGCTCGCCACGCGTGCGAGCGTGACGCTCGCGGAGATTGAGGCCGAGCCACTCATCACAATGAAGCCGTCCTACAGCCTGCGCATGGTCGTGGACCAGTCGTTCGAGCTCGCGTCCAGCCACCCGGAGATTGTGTTCGAAGGCGACGACGTGAATACGCTCGCGAGCCTCGTGGCCGCGCGCCTCGGCGTGAGCCTGCTGCCACAGATACCGAGCACGGAGCACCTCGGCATCGTCTATATCCCGATTTCATTCCCTACGTGCCGCCGCGCCGTGGGCATTGCCTGGAACGCCAGCCGCCCGCTCAGCCCGGCCGCGCTGCGTTTCCAGCAGTTCATCATCAAACATTTCGCGGGCAAAAAGCCCGCCGCCCTGCAGGATGACTCGTGGGGACAGGAACGATAAGCTGGTTTTAGCATTGCAGCGAGGGTGTGCTATTTACTCAAAAAAGCGTCAGGATTTCCTGACGCTTTTGGTATAATTATATCTGTATGCGAAAAAGTGGACAAATAGTGAACATTTATTCGAGGGCCGTGCCGAGGGTGAGGCAAAAGGACGTCCGGAAACACTGCTGGAAAATGTACGCGCTTTACGTGTGAACTATTTCTGCGTACAGATGCCGCCTTGCTACCGGCTGTGCGATAAGGTAGAATAGAGGGGCAAACAGGAGGAAACGGTGCTTTATGGCACAGGAAACCAGAGGCAGATAACGGTAGCAGTAAGACAACTATTTGGGAAGGTGAGAACAATGGGGGTACATGTCATTCATGAGGCACGGCGCTGCCTGCAGTGTCAGGAGCCGCTCTGCCAGCTGCACGGCTGCCCGTTGCAGACGCATATACCGGAGATGATTCGGCTGTTTCTCTCAGGGCGGGGCAATCAGGCGGGCATTATGCTCTTTGAAAATAACCCTATGAGTGATATCTGCTCGATGGTCTGCGACCATGAGAAACAGTGCGAGGGGCACTGCATCCTGGGCAAGGAGCGGGGCAGCAGCGCGGTGCAGATTTCGGCCATCGAGCACTATATCTCGAATACTTATCTGCATAAATACAGCCTGATGAAGCGTGCACCGCGCAAGCCACAGCGGGTGGCGGTCATCGGGGCAGGGCCGGCGGGGCTCACCGTGGCCACGAAGCTGGCCCAGCATGGCTATGATGTGACGATTTTCGAGCGCATGAGCCGTATCGGCGGCATGATGCGCTATGGTATCCCCGATTTCCGTCTGCCGCGTGAAATCCTCGATACCTACGAGCATAAACTCAAGCTGCTCGGCGTGCATATCCGCCCACATACGACCGTGGGCGGCGCGCTGCATCTCGACGATCTCTTTACGGATGGCTATGCGGCGGTCTTTATCGGCACGGGCGTCTGGCGGCCGCGCCGTCTGGGCGTGCGCGGCGAGACGAACGGCAACTGCCACTATGCCGTCGACTATCTCAAGGACCCCTCCGTGTATGAGCTCGGCACGACCGTGGCCGTCATCGGCTCGAGCAATGTGGCCATGGATGCGGCGCGCATGGCAGTGCGGCGCGGTGTGGAGACGGTCTACCTCGTGGCCCGTCACTATGAGGTCTCCTCAGGCGAGCGCGAGGCCGACTACGCGCAGGCCGACGGCGTGGAGTTCATCTATGCGAAAAACACGACGGAGATTACACCCGAGGGACCCATGCTCGCGCAGCGACACTTCGCGGCGGATGGGCAATGCCTCTATGAGGACCGTCCAGAGCTGCTGCGCGTAGACAGCACGATTATCGCGGTCAATCAGGACCCGAAGGACAAGGTCGTGCGCACGACGCCGGGACTGGATACGGACGAGCATGGCCGCATCGCCGTAGATGACGCGGGGCATACGACCCGCGAGGGCGTCTTCGCTGCTGGTGACGTCGTGCTCGGCGCACACAATGTCGTGACGGCGGTCAAAGACGCCAAAAAGGTGGTGGCTGCGATGGAGACCTATCTCGAGCAGCAGGCCGCTGACCAGTCAGGAAGGTGAGGGATGATCATCGCTAGCAGGAAACGAAAGGTGGCTGATATATGTTTGCCGTTATTGTTAATACTATTGCCATTATCGCCGGTGTGAGCATCGGACTGCTGCTGCGGCGCGGCATCCCCGAACGGCTCACGAACGCCATTATGGAGGCACTCGGCCTCTGCACGGTGCTCATCGGCATCCAGGGCGCTGTGGGCGAGCAGAATATCCTGCTGCTCATCGTGGCTATCGTCGTCGGCGTAGCCGTAGGCGAGGGCTGGGACTGGGATGGGCGTGTGAACCGCTTCACGGAGCACATCACGAGCCGTTTCGCCACGGGTGAGGGCGAGGGGGCGCGCATCGCGAATGCGTTCGTGACGTCCTGTCTCATCATGAACGTGGGCGCGATGGTCATCGTGGGCTCGCTGAATGCGGGCCTCGACGGTGACTATACCATTCTCTATACGAAGTCGCTGCTCGATTTCTGCTCGGGCATCATCATGGGCGCGGCTATGGGTATCGGCGTCATGGGCTCGGCGGGCTTTACGCTCGTGTTCCAGGGCGCTATCGTACTGCTCGCGGAGGCGCTGGCGCCGCTGTTTTCACCCGAGCTCATCACGGAGATTTCCACGACGGGCTCGCTGCTCATCCTCGCCATCGGCCTGAACATGCTGCATATCACGGAGCTCAAGGTTATCAACTACCTGCCCGCGCTCGTTGTCGTGCCTGTGTTGCTCTGGTTTATCCACTTGGCTGGCTTTTAAAATAAAAAACGGAGGGACGGTTTTGCCTCTCCGTTTTTACGTGCGATAATTTTTAGCGGGTCAGATTGCGGCCGAAGGCCTCGCACATGTCCTCGATATACTCGCGGCGCACGAGGGCGGCGAGCCAGGGCTGCGGGATGGCGTCGTAGCCGTACTGGATGGCGGCGAGGGCACCGGCCATGGCCCCGCTGGAGGCCGTCTTGCCACCGAGGTTGACGGCTGTGAGTACGCAGGCGCGGTAGTTCTCAGCCCGCAGCAGGCACCAGCAGGCCGTCTCCAGCGTGTCGATGACGTAGCCGCTGCTGTGGATGTCGGCCTCAGGCAGGTCGCGGAAGGCCTGTACATCGAGCAGTCGTTCGAACTGCCAGCGCTCATGCTCGTAGCCGCTGCGCTGCCAGTAGATATCGCGGAAACGCTGCCCGGCCTCGCGCACGGCCGTCATAGGTGTAGCGCCGTCCAGCAGCTGCAGAGCCACGAGCACGAAAAACGTGCAGGCCATTTTGGCGCGCGCATGGCGGTGCGTGAGCGCCGAGACATTGTGGATGAGACTGAGGTCACTGGAGGGGAAGCTCGTGCCGTGATGGGCATAGATGTAGAGCGCGATAGGCACCATGCGCACGAGTGAGCCATTACCGTTGTTCTGCTCGGCAATGCCACCGGCCTGCAGGGCAGGCGTGCGCTGGCGGTAGTGGTGCAGCGCCGCGTCCGTCGTGCTGCCGATGCCAAAAGCATGTCCGGCCGGTGTGTAGGCGCCCTCGAGCGCCCAGTGGCAGAAGTTCTGCATGAGCGAGTCGAAATCTACGGTGTCCGTGCGGCCGATGCTCTCCATCGTGGCCAGCGTGAGGCTCGTGTCGTCCGACCAGGTGCCGGGCGGCTGGCTGTGCGTGCCGTAGCCCAGCATATCGCGCACAGGCCGCTCTGCCAGATCCGCGCGGCCGTGTCCTTCCACGGGCACACCCAGTGCGTCACCGACCGCCAGCCCCAAAATTGTTTCTTCTATCTGTTTTCCCGTCAACATACGCATCACCACATCCTTTGTCTTCCTATCCACGCGCAGTTTGTCTTGTTTTACCATATACAATTTCATTATACTACAAAATCGTGCCAAATTGTGAGTATAATATAACAAAACATAAAAAATAATAAAAATATAACCTGCGCATGAGCATGAATACTACTAAAGATGCAGGTGACCGGGACTGAGGTTCGGCAAATGCGCGCGGGTACAGCATTTTTTCATGCAGCGGACGGGCTGGTGCGCTATAATAAGGGATGTTGTCTGATCAGGTTATGGAGATGAATATTTAGATGAGATGTGGTCAAGGATTGGTTAAGAAGTTATGCGTGCTGTTGTTAGGTTTTTGCCTGCTGGGCAGTGTGACACTGGCAGAGGCCGCGGCACCGGTCATCACGGCAGACGCGGCCATTGTGATGAATCAGCAGACGGGGCAGGTGCTCTATGCGAAAAATGCGGACAAGCGCGAGTATCCTGCGAGTATGACAAAAATGATGACCTGCCTGTTGGCGCTGGAAAAGGGCAATCCCGACACGGTCGTCGAGGTGAGTGCGGATGCGGCCGACGTCGAGTGCACGCGCCTGCATGCGGGTGATGAGTTGCGCCTCGCTGACTGCCTGCGCCAGATGATGACGGTCTCGGACAACGGCGCGGCCACGGCGGCGGGCGAGACGATTGCAGGCAATATGACGCAGTTCGCGGCCATGATGAACGCGGAGGCGCAGGCGCTCGGCTGCACGGGTACGCATTTCGTCAACGCGAACGGCATGCCCGACGCGGACCACTACTCGACGGCGCACGATATGGCGCGCATCGCCTGCTATGCGCTTGGCGACACGCGTTTCCGCGCCATTGCGGGGCTCGATGCGGCGCGCATCTACTATATCCGTCCCGCAGGACGCGTCGAGTACTGTGAGAACACGAACGAGCTGCTCGAGACCTACCCCGGCTGTATCGCGGGCAAGACAGGCTGGACGAACGCCGCCCGTGGCTGCCTCATGGCCGCCGCCCGTCGCCACGGCACGACGCTCGTGACCGTCGTCATGCACTCGCAGGACGAGGACACACGCTTCAGCGAGGCGGCCGCACTGCTGGATTACGGTTTCAGCCAGCAATAAGCAACGTAGGAGTACCAGTAAAGATACCGAGCCCACGCAGCCGGAGCGCTCAAGAGGATCTGGCGAATGCAGGAGGCTTTACTGCTTAACGATGATATTGACAGCAAAACGGCAGGCATCATGACGGCGCCTGCCGTTTGTTTGTATGCTGTTTTTACTGCTGTATCAGGCGCGGAACTGGTCGAGGATGTCCTGACAGTCCTGTACGAACTCCACGGTGCCAATGTAGTCACCTGCCGCATTGTAGACGGCGCGGTAGGTGACCATGACCGGGCGGCCCTTGATGCGGTGCGCCACGGTCATGTGGTCGCGCTTGTGCGCACGGAAATCGGCGAGGAGGTTTTCCACGACGGGGATGATGCGGGGCGGGTGGCAGTTCATGACGTCCTGTCCGAGCACGACCTTGGGCCGGTCGAAGACGTGTCCCTCGTTGACGAAGAAGCGCAGGTGATTAGCGGCGTCGATAAACGTGATGTCGAGCGGCAGCAGCGCGAGGATATGGCGGAGCTCACCGAGCGTGCATTCGCCTGTGGGCAGCGTGATTTTGCTGGCTAACAGCTCACCTGTGTTGATAGCGGCCGCCTGCGCCGCGAGCCAGGTCTCGGCGGGTGCCCAGCTGGTCTGTTCCACACCAAAGGCCGGCGCGAACTCCTGGAAGTCACCATAAATCTGGTACCACTGCTCGTCCGTAAAGAAACGCAGACACTGGTTCGCGACAATCTGCTCCTCCTTGGCAATCATGGCACGGATCTGCTGCAGCAGCGTGGCAATGCTTCCGCGGTAGAGCGGCAGGTTCTCCGCATCCTCCTGCAGCGGGCGGCAGAGGGCACTGAGCTCGTCCTTGATTTCGTCGTCGGCCTGCCACATGATCTGCCCCGGCCCCGTGACGCCGTAGGTGTAGAGCACGGGCACGAGTACGGTGTCCTTCTTGCCGTAGTGGCTGTAGAGCTGGTAGCACGTGCGCAGCTGCGCGAGCACGGCGGCTGTGTCGTCGCCCGCGGCCAGCGGCGTGAGCGTGTCGAGCAGCGCGGCAATGTTTTTGTTTTCGTCCTGCATGAGGCGCAGCGGATGCCCCGCAGGCAGGGCGGCGACGTCGGCGTTGTAGCGGATTTCTGGCATAGATTCTGGCTCCTTCTTTCATATGATATGGCTGCTTTTTACTTGGCGGCCATGGTGATGCAAAACATTATCAACCGTATTATAGTACAAATCTGTCCGTGATTGTGTGACTCGCGACACATTCACTTTGTCAGCAGTAAAATTTTGCCAGCTGACAAGTAAAAAACCTTGACAGTAGAGCAGTGCTTCGTTATAATACCTTTTGTCAAGCATTTCTACTTGGCAAAGCAAGTTGGGAACCGGTTATAAACCAACGGTTCCGCGTGGAGGCGTGAGCATGGAGCGATTCTGGTATTTGACCGCACTGTTCAGCTTTTACGGGGCTTTGCTCACGGAGAAACAGCAGGCCTGCCTGCGGCTGCACCTCGATGAGGATTTTTCCCTCTCCGAAATCGGCGAGGCGCTCGGCATCTCGCGGCAGGCCGTCTACGATAATATCCACCGTTCGACGCAGGCTATGGAGGGCTATGAGGCAAAACTCGGTCTCGTGGCGCGCTATGCGGCCGAGCGGGAGGAGCTGCAGGGCATCGCCGAGGCGGTGCGGGACCTGCGCACACCGGAGAACAGCCGGGCGGTCGATACGGTGCTGGCACGGCTGGCACCGCTCATGGGCCCCGGCCGGGAGGTATGACGTTGATTTTTGAAAGCTTATCCGACCGCCTGCAGACGACGTTCAAGAAACTGCGCGGCCATGGCAAACTGACGGAGGATGATGTCAACGAGGCCATGCGCGAGGTGCGTATGGCGCTCCTCGAGGCCGATGTCAATTTCAAGGTCGTCAAGCAGTTCGTTAAGACGGTCAAGGAGCGCGCAGTCGGGCAGAACGTGCTCGAGACGCTGACACCGGCCCAGGTCGTTATCAAAATCGTCGATGAGGAGCTCACGCAGCTCATGGGCGGCACGCAGAGCCGCATTACGATGAGCGCGCAGCCGCCGACGATTGTCATGATGGTCGGTCTGCAGGGCGCCGGTAAAACGACGTCGGCAGGCAAGCTCGGCCTCGCACTGAAAAAACAGGGCAAGCGCCCGTTGCTCGTGGCCGCTGATATCTACCGTCCCGCCGCCGTCAAGCAGCTGCAGGTTGTGGGCGAGCAGCTCGACCTGCCGGTGTTCACGATGCCACAGGGCGCGGATGCTGTGACCATCGCGCAGCAGGCCATCCCCTATAGTCAGTCGCACGCGAACGACGTCGTCATCATTGATACGGCCGGTCGCTTGCAGATTGACGCAAAGCTCATGCAGGAGCTGCGCGACATCAAGGGCGCTGTGCGGCCACACGAAATCCTGCTCGTCGTCGACGCGATGACCGGTCAGGAGTCCGTGAACGTCGCGCAGGCGTTCAACGACAACCTCGGCCTCGACGGCGTCGTGATGACGAAGCTGGACGGCGATGCCCGCGGCGGTGCGGCGCTTTCCATCAAGGCCGTCACGGGTGTGCCTATCAAGTTCGTTGGTATGGGTGAGAAGCTCGAGGCACTCGAGCCGTTCCACCCCGACCGTATGGCTTCGCGCATCCTCGGCATGGGCGATGTGCTTTCCCTCGTGGAGAAGGCGCAGGAGAATTTTGACCTCGCCGAGGCCAAGAAGATGGAGCGTAAGCTGCGCAAGGACGAGTTCACGCTCGACGATTTCCTCAGCCAGATGCAGCAGGTCAAAAAACTCGGCTCACTGGAGTCCATCCTCGGCATGATTCCGGGCATGGGCGGGCTGAAAAAGCAGCTCGAGGGGCAGGATATCGACCTCGACGGCAAGGAAGTGCGCCAGATTGAGGCCATCATCAAGTCGATGACGCCGCAGGAACGCGCCGATATCTCCATCATCAACGGCAGCCGCCGCAAGCGCATCGCGCTCGGCTCCGGCACGCGCGTGCAGGACGTTAACAAGCTGCTCAAGCAGTTTGGCGAAATGCGCAAGATGATGAAGAAAATGAAAAAGATGCAGGGCAAGAAGGGCGGTTTCCCCGGCCTCGGCGCCCTCGGCAAACTCGGCGGAGGCATGGGCTTTCCCAAGCTTCCGTTCTAAATTCGGTATTGAGGATTAACTCCTTTATATATTGACAATGCGGCGGCTATCCGCTATATTATAACGAGGTATGCGTTCCGCAACGAAAGGTGGTGAATGTGCATGGCAGTAAAGATTCGTCTGAACCGTCTGGGTGCAAAGAAGAATCCGTTCTATCGCATTGTTGTCGCTGACTCCCGCGCTCCGCGTGATGGTCGTTTCATCGAGATTCTCGGTAACTACGATCCGTCCCAGGACCCCGCTGTGGTCAACGTTGACGAGGATAAAGTTCTGGATTGGATGAGCAAGGGTGCTCAGCCGACTGACACCGTGAAGAATCTCCTGAGCAAGCAGGGCATCATGGCCAAGTTTGCCGAGAGCAAGAAGCACTAAGCCCGGGAGGGACCAGCATGCAAGAACTCGTTGCTGTAATCGCCAGGGCACTTGTTGATCATCCGGAGGCCGTCGTCACTACGGCCAAGGAGGACGAGCACCACATCAGCGTGGAACTGCACGTCGCCGAGGACGACATGGGCAAGGTCATCGGCCGCCAGGGACGGATTGCGAAAGCTATTCGCACGGTGGTCAAGGCTGCAGCCGTCCGGACCAACAAGCGAGTCACAGTTGAGATTATCTAAGGGAATCATCCCCGATAAAGGCGCCAGCCCAGATACGGGCTGGCGCTTTTTTGCGGAGGAGCCCGTAAAAAAGAGAGGATTAGCACAATGGATTCCATTTCACTCAAGGTGCCTGTCACCATCAAGGCCAAGCTGACCGAGAAGCTCAAGAACAAAATCCTGAGCGACCTCGAAGATGGCATCAAGCGCGCCGAGCTCGAGGTGCAGCAGATTAACATCCAGGAGAAGCGCGTGCTGCAGGAGAATGACACGCAGGAGCCGACGCCGGAGGATATCAACCGCCTCAGCGCCATCCGCCAGCATTTCGCGGAGGAGCGCGGCAAGCGCATGCAGTACCGCGAGGAGGCTCTGCAGCGCAAGGAGCAGACCGAGGGCCTCGCGCTCGGCGCGGAAATCGTGCAGGGGCAGCTCGAGCATCAGGTCGAGGTGCACGTCGGCGACGACATGCGCGAAATCATGAATGTGGAGATTCTCGTAGAAGATGACAAGGTTATCGCCATCCGCAGCTAAGGCGCAGAAACTCGCGCGCAAGGCGGCCAAAGTTGCCGCGAAACCGGGCAAAGACCGCGTCGTTATCGGCAAAGTCGGTGCGGCACACGGCATCCAGGGCGAGCTGCGCATTATCCCCATGACGGACTTCCCCGAGCGCTTCAAGGACATGCGCGAGGTCATGGTGGGCGACGAGCTGCTGCATATCGTGAGCTGCCGTTACCACAAACAGTTCGTCATCCTGAAGTTTCGCGAGTACCCCGTGCGCGAGCAGGCCATGCAACTTACGAACCGCTACCTCACGGTGGCGCGCAGTGAGGCCATGCCGCTCCCCGAGGGGCGCTACTATGAGTTCGACATCCTCGGGCTCAACGTGGAAAGTGCGCAGGGCGAGCCGCTCGGGCAGGTGGAGAACATTCTGCATACGGGCTCGAACGATGTCTACGTCACGCACCGTCCCGATGGCCGCGAACTGCTCATCCCGGCACTGAAGGTCGTGGTGAAGCTCATCGACGTGCCGGGCGGCCGCATGGTCGTCGACCTGCCGGAGACTGTCGAGGACGGCACGCAGCGCGGCGAGTAAGCTAGGGAGAAGAAAGGAGGCGCGGCGGTGCGCATCGATATGATTACGCTGTTTCCCGAGATGTTTGCGGGGCCGTTTGGCGACAGCATCACGAAACGGGCCGTGGACAACCGGATTCTTGATATTCATTTCACGAACTTCCGCGATTACTCCTTTGACAAGCACAAGCATGTCGACGACTCGCCTTTTGGCGGCGGCGCAGGCATGGTGCTGAAGCCGGAGCCGCTCACACGCGCCGTGAGGGCGGTGCTGGCCGATACGGCGGCTTTCGCCGCTAGCCGCCGCGTGCTCATCATGGACCCCTCGGGGCCTACGTTCACGCAGGCCAAGGCACGTGAGCTCGCGCAGTACGAGCAGCTCGTTTTTATCTGCGGTCACTACGAGGGCTTCGACGCACGCATCTATTCGCTTGCGGACGAGGCTATCTCCATCGGTGACTACGTGCTCACGGGCGGCGAACTGCCGGCCATGGTCATCACGGACGCGGTCTCGCGTATGCTGCCGGGCGTGCTCGGCGACGCGACCTCTGCGCCCACAGACTCGTTCTACGACGGCCTGCTGGAGTTCCCACAGTACACCCGCCCGCGTGAGTTCGAGGGACAGGAGGTGCCGGAGGTACTGCTCTCCGGCGACCACGCGCGCATCCGCGAGTGGCGCCACGCGCAGTCCCTGCGCATGACGGCAAAGTATCGTCCCGACCTCCTGGCCCAATACCCGCTCACCCCCGCCGACCGCGTCATACTCGCGCAGCAGGCGGCAGAGAAGAATAGCGGTATATAATACTTTAGATGCAAAAAGGCTGTAGCAACAGGGGTAATTCGCTGTTGCTACAGCTATTTTTTGTTAAAAAAGAAATATCATTACCTATAATCATAATACACCAATATGGTGTAAACCTCAAGCAGACCTGTTTAGTAATCCCGGCTGGTTGATGTGATGGAGGACAGGAATCGTTCGTCACAGAAATGGGCTGGCACGGCTGCATGAGCGAGGAAGAGAGAAAGGTCATGCCGCAGGTGGCGGGGCTTTGCGAGCAGTATCCTTTGCTATCGCGGGGGCTCCATAGTATAATATAGGTACGCGAAAGCTATAATAAAAGCCGGAAGACATGTATTACAGGGAACTGGCCGAGCGTGCCAGTTATTTGAAGTCCAACAACACAGTGGTGAGTACGATGTGTGAAGCAATGGAAAAACTGGTCAACGACGGTGTGATTCGGGGGTACAACGAAGGGCGTGCTGAAGGCCACACGGAAGGCTTTCAGGAAGCAGAGGAGAACATGGTGCTCCGCATGCAGGACAAGGGCAGGACGGTCAGCGACATACAGGAGGTTCTCGGCTGGACGGCAGAGAAAATCATCGCGTTCCTGCAGTCGCGCAACCTGCAGCCTATACAGTAACATATGCAGAGACAACAGGAAGCACCTATGCGGTGCTTCTTTTTTTGCGCAGATTATGGATGCCCCTGCAAGAACAAAAGAAAAAAAAATGGCCTCTCCATGCTATCCTGCAGTTAATGTGAAGAAAAACTGCCCATAATGGACAGGAAAAATAGAAACGAGCAAAGGAGAGGGTACTATGATACTGACAAAAAAGAAGCAGCGCGCCATTACGGCGGGGCTCTGCCTTGGTCTGACGCTGGCATTTGCCCCAGTGCTCCCGATGCAGCCAAAGGCCGAGGCTGCCATCGCGGTCTGGGATGAAAAGAACATCGAGCAGGCCATACAGACGGCCATCAAGACGGCGGCAATCCTCGATGTCCGCGATGAAGCTCCTGCTCATCCTCACCACGGTGCAGGCCAGCGTGAAAATAGCGCTTGACCTGATTACCGGTGATAAGATAAAATATCTTACAGAGGTCATGCTCCACACGGCGGTGTATGCGTTCCTCATCCTCAACTGGTACGGCTACCAGGGCAGTCTCGACATCATGGGCAGCCTCATGGCCGGCTTTGAGCAGATGGGCTACGACGCGAGCGGGCTTACCGAGAAAATGGCAGCCAATGGCAAATCACTTGTGGCCAGCGATACGTTTGGCAATGCGTTCCAGATTCTCTCCTACGGCCTC
>ONCF01000073.1 GCA_900316275.1 uncultured Veillonellaceae bacterium | reverse complement strand
TGCAGAAAATGCACCTTTCCATGAACGCAGCTTTCGGTTTCCGTGTGCCGGTCGCCATCAAGTGCGCGGCCTCGGCGACGTCGGTCTCCGTCTATAACAACCTCCTGCGTGACCCGTACCATATCTGCGGCGGCTTCTTTATCGACGGTATCCAGGGCGGTACGGGCGCGGCGAACGAGGTCTCACTCGACCACACGGGCCATCCGGTCGTCTCGAAAATCCGCGACTGCTATCTCGCGGCCGTCAAGCAGGGCCTGCAGGGGCAGATTCCGCTGTATGGCGGCGGCGGTATCGGTATGACGGGCAATGCGGCCGCCGACGCGTTCAAGATGATGTGCCTCGGCGCGAACGGCGTGTTCTGCGGCAAGGTGCTTATCCAGCTGCTCGGCTGCATCGGCAACGAACAGGGACGCTGCAACTCCTGCAACACGGGTAAATGCCCCATGGGTATCTGCTCGCAGGATCCGCGCCTCGTGAAGCGCCTCGATATCGATAAAGGCGCGCAGAAGATTGTCGACTACGTGCTGACGTTTGATAAAGAGCTCAAGAAACTCATGGCTCCTATCGGTAACAGCTCCTTGCCAATCGGCCGCAGCGATGCTTTGGTCTCGACGGATAAAGCAGTTGCTGATCGCCTTGGTATTCAATACGTGTGCTGATAGGGAGGAGAGCTAGCTATGTTTAAGATGGAAACCATGCAAGGCCATGAGCGCATGTCCACGCAGGATCTGCTCCTGGCTATCGGCGCAGCCGTGCAAAACGGCGAAACCGAATTTGAAATCGCGGCCTCCGGTCAGCACGACATCGGTGGTCCGCTGTGGAATGCGGACGGCAAGACGCTGCATTTCCACGTGACGAACCCGGGCCAGCGCGTCGGCTCGATGTGCATGCCGGGCACGGAAATCACCGTCGAGGGCTCAGCCTCGGCCGATGTGGGCTGGCTGAACTCCGGCGGCACGATTACCGTCACGGGCGACGCTGGTGATACGGCAGGCCATTGCTCCTCGGGCGGTAAAATCTATATCGGCGGGCGCGGCGGCACGCGTACGGGCTCGCTCATGAAGCACGACCCGCTCTACGAGGAGCCTGAGCTCTGGATTTTGAAGAATGTCGGCTCGTTCTCGTTTGAGTTCATGGGCGGCGGCCGCGCCATCGTCTGCGGCGAGGACAGTGCGAATTTCGCCTCCGTGCTCGGCGAGCGCCCCTGTGTCGGTATGGTGGGCGGTGTCGTCTACGTGCGCGGTCCCATTGACGCGGTGCCGGCCGATATCAAGCAGCTGCCGCTCGAGCAGGCAGACCAGGACTTTCTCGCCGCTGGCCTGCCGGATTTCCTGCAGCACGTCGGCCGCACGGAGCTCCAGGCGGAGCTCACGGACTGGAGCCAGTGGCAGAAGCTCGTCCCGCTGACGGCGGCCGAGAAAAAGAGCCAGAGCAAGCCGCTCGTCGATATGCGCACGTTCCGTCAGCGCGAGTGGGTCAAGGGCGGCATTTTCTCCGATGTCGCGCACGACGATTTCGCCGTGCATCCGACGCTCAGCACGGGCCTGTACCGTCTGCGCGTGCCGAGCTGGGACAATGCGAAATACGCGGCGCCCTGCGAGTTCAACTGCCCGACGGGCATCCCGACGCAGCGCCGCTACGACCTCATCCGCCTCGGCAAACTCGACGAGGCGCTGCAGCTCGAGCTCGACTACACGCCGTTCCCCGGCTCCGTCTGCGGCTCGGTCTGCCCGAACCCCGGCATGGATGCCTGCACGCGTGGCACGATTGATGAGCCCATTCAGATTGGCGACCTCGGCTATCGCTCGGCGTTTGTACAGGTGGCTCCACCGACGGAGCACACGGGCAAGAAAATCGCCATCGTGGGCGGTGGTGTCGCCGGTCTCTCGGCGGCCTGGCAGCTGGCCCGCAAGGGCCATACGGTCACGGTCTACGATGAGGCTGCGCATATCGGCGGCAAGCTGGAGCAGGTTATCCCGCGCGGCCGTCTCGCGCACGAACTGCTGGAGGCCGAGCTGAAGCGCATCCAGAGCGTCGGCGTGACATTCGTCGAAGGCTGCCACGTGGATAAAGCGAAGTTCGCCGAGCTGCAAAAGGACAGCGACGCGGTCATCGTGGCCACGGGTGGCACGAAATCCCGTTATTTCAACTGGGAGGGCGTCGAGCACCTCACGATGGGCCTCGAGTATTTGAAGGCTATCAACCGTGGCGAGCACCCGGCGACGGGCAAGCGCGTCGTCGTCATCGGTGCCGGTAACTCCGGTATGGACACCTGCCGTGGCGCCTACGATATGGGCGCAGAGTCGGTTATCGCCGTCGACGTGCAGAAACCGGCCGCGTTCCCGAAGGAAATCGCCTACGTGGAGAGCTGCGGTGGCAAGCTCGTCTGGCCGTTCTTTACGACGAAGATTACGCCGGAGGGTGTTTACGCGAATGACGGCCGTTTCATCCCGGCGGACCAGGTCATCGTCTCCATCGGCGAGGAGCCGGTGCTGGATTTCCTGCCCGACGACGAGCGCATCCAGAAGTTCCGTGGCAGCTGGCTCATCCCAGACAAGAACCAGAGCATCCTGCCGGGCGTCTTTACGGCAGGTGACACGATTAAGCCGGGCCGTTTGACGGACGCCATCGGCAGCGGGCGCAAGGCCGCCTGGGCCGTGGAGCAGTACCTCGCCGGTACGTACGAGCCGTTCCCGCAGAAGCAGCAGATCCCGGCCGACCGTCTGGCGAAAGCCTATTTCGAGCGCTGCCATCATTGCAACCTCTGCGACCCGGTGGACGACCACACGCGTTGCGTGAGCTGCGGTACCTGCCGCGACTGCAAGATGTGCCTCGAGAGCTGCCCGCAGAAAGCCATCACGCGCGTCGAGCACGAGGACGGCTCCTGGGAGTACACCAGCGACCCCGAGCGTTGCATCGGCTGCGGCATCTGCGCCGGCGTCTGCCCCTGCGGCGTCTGGACCATCCAGGACAACCCGGAGGAAATCAAGATGTACTCCACCGGCGCCAAAGCCTGATAGCAGCCGCTAAGTAGTATTGCACACAACATAAAAATACCCCCGTTGCGTTGTTGCACGTGCAACAAATGCAGCGGGGGTTTCGTTTTTCATCAAGAGGATGGCGCGATAGGTGCAGGAATATGTTGGTGAATGTCGAACAAAGACATTGATGATTTTAGGTGAAGTTTGGAGGAAGTAACTATGAGTCAGGTCAAATACCGTTGGGCTACGCTGGGGGTAGGCGTGATCGGGCACGAACTGGCGGAGGCTATGCAGGCGCTCGGTGGCTCGCTCTATGCGGTGGGTAACCGTACACATGCCAAGGCGGAGGCTTTTGCGCAACAGTATGGCATCGGGCGGGTCTACGCGCAGCCGGAGGATATGTTCACGGACCCGGATATCGATATCGTCTATATTTCGACGCCGCATAACACGCATCTGCCGTTTCTGCGCCAAGCCTTGGCGGCGGGCAAGCACGTGCTCTGTGAAAAGGCCATCACGCTGAACAGCGCCGAGCTGGAGGAGGCCGTGGCGCTAGCGAAAAAGCACAATGTCGTGTTGGGCGAGGCGCAGACGGTGTACCACATGCCCATCCACCAGCAACTGGCAGCGCGGCAGGCGGCTGGCGAATTCGGCCCTTTGCGCGTTATGACGCTGAATTTTGGCAGTTATAAGCCGTACAACATGGAGAATCGTTTCTTTAACCGCCACCTGGCGGGCGGCGCCATGCTGGATATCGGTGTTTATGCGCTCTCTACCATGCGCTGGTATATGTCGGCGGCGCCGACGCGAATGGCGACGCAGGTGCGCTACGCGCCCACGGGTGTCGACGAGCAGGCGAGTATGCTGCTGCAGAACGATGCGGGCGAGATGGCAACCATTATGCTCTCACTCCACGCCAAACAGCCGAAACGCGTGACGCTCTCTTTTGATAAAGCCTACGTGGAAATCTATAACTACCCGCGCGGTGATAAGGCCGTCATCACGTGGACGGCAGACGGGCACACGGAGGAGCTCACGGCAGGCGACACCGCGCGTGCCCTGCAGTACGAAATCCTCGATATGGAGCGTGCCGTCGCGGGCGAGCCGGAGCGCATGCACCTCGACTACACGCGCGACGTCATGCAGCTCATGACACAGGCCCGCGCACAGTGGGGGATGTGCTATCCTGAGGAAGAGTAATGCTTTGAGGCCATAGAACAAAAACGGCGAGCCGGGGCAGGCTTGCCGTTTTTGTTATTTCTCTAATGGCGGACTGTTGCTCCTGTCAGCATGGCACAAAACCCGCTGCGTTGTTGCACGTGCAACAGCGCAGCGGGTTTTTTATGCGTGAAAAGCGTATGCTCAGCGTTTCAGGTAGTTATCAAACCAGTTCGTGATAATGTCGAAAACTTCCTCCTGCTCCCAGTAGACGCCGCCGTGAGCCGCCCCCTGTACGAGGTAGCGGTCAGCGGGGATGCCAGCTTTTTTGAGTGCCTGGAAAACGAGGTCCGTCTGGCTCGGCGAGACGACGGTGTCCGCAGTGCCGTGCATGAAAAGCGTCGGCGCGCTCTTGGCGCTGATGTAGGTGATGGGGTTGGCCGCTTTGGTCAGGTCGGGGTGCGCGAGCACGCCACCATCGACACCACCGAAGACCGGCGAGCCGTTCACCCAGAGTGCCTCCGTAGCACCGGGCGAGGCGTGGCCCTTGTTCCGCGCCGACATCAACGGCGTGAGCTCCGTCGTCTCGTATGCGACGGTGCCGGGGCCCGAGTGGATTATGGTACTGGCCGTGCCGGAGAGCGTCGTTTACGCAGAAATGTCGACGATGAAAATCGCCTTTGCCGTCGTGACGCTGCTGGGTATCCTGCTCACGCTCGTCATCAGCCGTCTGTTTGCGAACCGTATCACGGAGCCGCTCGGCGTGTTGCAGCAGCATGCCGAGGAGCAGAGTGCGTCGGCCGAGGAAATTGCCACAGCCTCGAAGTCGCTGGCGACGCTGGCTGAACAGTTGCAGGCGGAAACGAAGAAATTTAAGCTGTAAGTAGTTACGAAAATATGGCACCAAAATAGCCGGCCTCCCGCTTTACGGGTGACCGGCTTTTGTGCTAAAATACCCAAAGCACCGTTATAGCGGCAAATTCGTGCCCTCGGATTCGAGGTGCATGCCTATGGAACAGTTGATATTAGCACTTTTGCTGATTCTCTTGATTCTGATAGAAACAAAGCGATGAGCCGCTCCTAGCTGGACACTTGTAGCGACTCATCTTTTCGATGATTAATCTATGAGGGCTGCCGCTAGGCGGTGCTCCCCTTTTTTATTATTATATACTTTTTACGCGGGAATATCAACGTTGGCGCCGCGGTATTTGTTGTCGGCATCGGATTCCTTCATGTCTTTCTGGTAGGGGTTGTCCTCGTTGTAGTAGCGAATCTGTGTCGTCGTTTCGCCGCCCGAGATGTACGTGCGGCCGCATTCGGGGCAGACAGCCGTCTTGAGGCGCACGGAGGCGCGCACGACTTCGCCGTTGCCGTCTTTGGCCTTTTGGTAGGCGTTGGAAACGTGTTCCTGCTCGTGGCTCATGACCACGGAGGCTGCATTGCCGGGGTCGATATGCCCCGCCGCCTTGAACGACACCATTTCGTCGGAGCCATCCTGATATTTGCGGCGCTTACAGGTCTCACACTCGGCGGGCGTCGATTTGTGCCCGCTGGCCTTGGCCTTTTCCTCCTCAGGCGAGAGCTTTTTGTCGTCGTCCGTGCCCGTGAGCACGTTCTCGTCCTGCGTGGGGTCGAGCGGATTGCGCTGCGGGTCCTCGGCCTCGTCAGCGCCCTTGGCCGTGTTGCCTGCGCCGTTGGCAGTATTTTGGCTGTCTGCCGCGTTGCTGCGCTTGTCATGGGCATTGTTATAGAGGCTGGCCCAGTCAAAGCCCGTGCCATAGCCATTACTTCCCTGTATACCGAATGTCATCGGTCTCACCTCCTGTAGGGATACTCGCTTCGCCTTTATTGTACATAAGGCACGTTAAATTTTTCCAAGAAAAGCGGCCTTTGTGCAGAAAAATAGCGGCTCTTGCGAGCCGCTAAAAGCAAATGGATGTGTGTTGTATGGAAGAGGGTCGGATATGCTTGTTATGGGGACCAATTAGCGGTTGATATCGATATCGGCGCAGTTGCAGTCGATGAGCGTAGCTGGGTCGACGTTGGAGTAGATACCGGGCTGGATTTCATACTGCTGTGCGAAAATCGCATTGGCCTCGATGATGTCCTGCGTGTAGTTTTTGACGTAGTTGAAGAAGATGTTCATCATGGTAATCGCTCCTTATCTATTAACTGTGTTTATTGACGCCTGTATCTTTAATTTGTCTATATTATGACATAGCATCAGGCTTTTGTGAAATACTTGTATTTTATGGTATATAGCCTTTAACTATGAGTACTGCCTATGCTATAATGAGGGCGAGTAGCTAAAGAACGGAGGGAAAACGATGACGCTGATTCAAATGCGGTATTTCTATGAGGTCTGCCGCTGGCAGAACATCACGAAGGCGGCAGAGCATTTGCATGTCTCGCAGCCGACGGTCAGCGTGGCCATGCGCACGCTGGAGGAGGAGACGGAGCTGCAGCTGTTCCATCGCGAGGGGCGCAAGCTCATGCTCACGCACGATGGCAGCCGCCTGCTGGGCAAGATCACGCACGTGCTGGAGCAGATGGAGCAGCTCGAGCAGGACGTGCACGCGATGGCGCACAACCGCAACCGTATCCGCCTCGCCATGCCGCTGCAGCTGGGCACGCTGTTTTTGCCGCATATCCTCGGCGAGTTCCGCACGCAGCACCCCGAGATACAACTCGACATCATCGAGTCGGGTGGCATCAACGCGCTGCAGCTCGTGGAGGAGGAGAAGCTCGACATGGCGCTCACGAACTACGAGGCCGGGCTCAACAACAAACTGCGCTACGAGCAGCTATCGACCTGTGAAATCTGTTTCGTGACCTATCCGGGGCATCCGCTGGCCGAGCGGGAGAGTGTGAGTTGTGCCGATGTGGCAGTGGAACCGCTCGTGTTGCTCGACAGCGGCTTTTTCGTCTACCGCGAGGTGCACGAGTTCTATGAGCACCACGACTGCCAGCCCCAGGTCATACACTACTCCCCGTATCTGCATACGGTCAAAAACCTCGTGCGCCACGAGCTCGCCTCGACATTCCTTACGCGCCAGGCCGTGCTGCCCGAGGATCAGCTTGTGCTCGTGCCGCTGGCCGAGCCCATCTACCTGCAGTCGGGTATCGTCACGAAAAAGGGCCGCCCGCTCTACGACGACGACAAGACGCTCATCAGCTATCTGCACGCGCTGACGCGCAAGCAAGGGGCCGCGCGGTCATAACAGCGGGGCTGTAGAATAATTGATTAAATCAACCACATTTTTAACTTATCACGGCAAACGTACTGCACCAGCCACTGTCCGGTTTGCCTGCACATTTTATACGGCGGTTGCGCAACAGGAGCCACACACATTATAGGTTAGAGGGAGCTATGCCATCATGCAACGATTGATTGTCGGAATTTCGGGGGCCAGCGGCGTTATCATGGGCTACCGCCTGCTGCAGGTGCTGCGTGCTATGCCGGAGGTCGAGACACATCTCGTCATCACGGAAGGCGCCGTGCGCAATTTTGCCTTGGAGACGCCGCTCGCGCTCGCGGACGTGCAGGCTCTCGCCGACGTCGTCTATGACAATCAGGACCTGGCGGCACCGATTGCCAGCGGCTCGTTCACGACGGCGGGCATGCTCATTATGCCCTGCAGCATGGCCTCTGTCGCGGGCATTGCCTCGGGCTTTGCCACGAATCTGCTGCTGCGGGCGGCCGATGTCTGCATCAAGGAGGAAAGGCGCCTCGTGCTCGTACCGCGTGAGACGCCACTCTCACGCTTGCACCTGCGCAATCTCACGGCGGCGGCGGACTACGGCTGCACCATCATCCCGCCCATGCTCACGTTCTATAATGGTGCCGACACCGTGGAGCAGCAAATCGACCATATCATCGGTAAATGCCTGCAAAAATTTGGCCTCACCTACGACAAGTTCCGTCCGTGGACGGGTGGTAAATAAAACGACGGGACAGCGTTAAGCTGTCCCGTCGTTTTATTTGTCTATGGAAATTTTATTTTTCAGTTTTGCCAGCCGCCTTGGCTTCCTCGAACTCTTTCAGAATCTGGCGTTTGGCAATCTTGCCGGTCGTCGTGCGCGGCAGTTTGTCCAGCAGATGGAACTCACGCGGAATCTTGAAGAGGGCGAGGTTCTTCTGCAGGAATTTCTTCAGCGCGCGGATTTCGACCGTCTGGCCCTCGCGCACACTGTAGAAGCAGGCACCCGCCTGACCGCGGATCTTGTCGTTGATACCGATGACGGCGCATTCGTCGATGCCCGGGAACTGATAGATGAGCTCCTCGACCTCACGTGGGTAGATGTTCTCACCCATGCTGATAATCATGTCCTTGATGCGGTCGATGATGAAATAGTAGCCGTTCTCGTCGACGCGCATGACATCGGCCGTGTGCAGCCAGCCGCCGCGCAGCACATCGCTCGTGACGTCCGGCAGGTTCCAGTAGCCGAGCATGACGTTGCCGCCCCGGATGACGAGCTCGCCCGGCTCACCGACGGGGACCGGGTCGCCCTGAGCGTCGACGATTTTGTACTCGAGGTACGGCAGGCCCGTGCCGATGGAGCCTGCCACCGGATACCCGGGCTTTGTCAGTGTGACGAGCGGCGCGGCCTCAGACAGGCCGTAGCCCTCGCTGATGTCGACGCCGAACTTCGCGTTGAACTCTTTCTCGATCTGCACGGGGAGCGGTGCACCACCGGAAATGACGTATTTCACCGAGGCCATGTCCTCGGGTTTTGCGAGCTTCGTGAGCAGGCTGCAGATGGAGGGCACGATGTAGAGGTGCGTGATTTGCTCCTCGCGGATGACCGTGATCGTCTCTTTCGGCGTGAACGCGTCGAGGATGACCATGCAGGCACCGCAGTAGAGCGGGTAGAGGGCGGACAGAGTCCAACCGAACGCGTGGTACATCGGCAGCACGCAGAGGATGTGGTCGTCCGTCTCGCACGGCACGACGCTGAGGTGCTGGCGCACGTTGATGACGAGGTTGTGATGCGAGAGCACGGCACCTTTCGGATTGCCCGTCGTGCCAGAGGTATAGATGATGCAGGCGGGATTGTCCTCATCAAACTGCGCGGACAGCGCCGGTGCCTCCGGGAGATTGTCCGCAAGAACGCCGCACTCGCGGATATCGTGCTGGTAGACCGGCATATCGCAGCGCAGGTGAGCCATGGCATCGACGAGGTCGAGTGGCTGATACGTGAAGATATGTTTGGCACCGGCATCTTTCAGGATGTAGGCAATTTCGCGGCTGCTCAGCTGGAAGTTGATGGGCACGGCGATAGCACCGAGGCTGACGATGCCCAGGTAAGCGTAGATATACTCGGCGCTGTTGCGCGAGAAAATGGCCACGCGGTCGCCCTGACGCACGCCGGCTGCGTAGAGTTTATTGCGGCAGTTCTTTACCAGTTCGGTCAGTGCCGCATAGGTGATGCGGCGGTCATGGTCGACGATGGCGATGGCATCCGGTTTCCCCTGTGCAACGAGTTCGTGTACAAACATGGTAGACTCCTTATATACAATGTAAAGTGCGGTCGCGGGCCCCGTTTGTGAGACCCGTTCCGCCTGACTGCCCTAAATTTTATACCAGGTACTAAATTTTGTCAATCTGGCTATTAACGGCGGGGCATTACTCTATATTATAGAACAGAATGCTGAAAAAAAGAAAAATTATTTTACCGGTTGACACGCGCGTGCAGATATGGTACAGTAATATCTGTCGTTAAGACGTCATGGGGTTATAGCTCAGTTGGTTAGAGTGTCTCGTTGACATCGAGGAGGTCACAGATTCGAATTCTGTTAACCCCACCATGGATAATGCAGGTCTCGCTTAACGGTCGAGACCTTTTCATATGCTCGCCTAGCTCAGTTGGCTAGAGCATCTCCGTCACATGGAGGGGGTCGGGGGTTCGAATCCCTCGGCGAGCACCATATAGAATTTACAGGCAGTACGCGATGCGTGCTGCTTTTTATTATGCCCGTTTTTGTGGCAAATGTGGCAGACGCTCCAGAGTTATCCACAACATTATGGGAAAAATGGCCTATTGCAGGGGCGATAGATAGCGTTTTCTGCGATTTATCCACAAAAAATAGTGGATAAAGTCAGCAATTATGTGGATAAAGTTGGCAGGAATTACCCTATATATAGCGAAGTTACATATTAGTCACCAAAGTGGCTGCTGTATACATCTTTTTGTAACAGGAATGGGGAAATTTAAGGAATATAAAAGTATTTATTTTAGGTGCAGGGGAGAAAAAGGATGTGTTTTCTCCCAACAAAGGGTAGGTGTTATCATGAAAGGATTCGATGATCTCAAGGTCTCGCTGAAGCTCCTGGTCATGGCAGCGGTGGCTGTCATCGGCATGCTGCTCATCGGCTGGACAGGTTACAGCGGGCTCAAGACCTCGCAGGCCACGGTGGAGCGTATCAACGCGCAGCAGGTGGCCGGCATGCAGGCCATCGGCAACATCCGCTATGGCATGCGCTATGCGCAGGGCATGAGCATCACGAGCGTGACGACGACAGACAACAAGCGTCTCGGCGAGCTCGAGGAAAAGGCGCAGAACGGCGGCAAGGACTTTATGGAGGGCTATGCTACGCTGGAAAAAATCTCGGAGGTCAAGCCCGAGTGGAAAGGCGACCTCGACAACATCAAGTCGCAGTGGGATGGCTTGAAACGCGATATGGACAAGACGCGCCTCATGGCCCGTTCCGGTCAGCAGCAGGAGGCCAACGCGTTCTACACGGCGAACTGCTCGAAACCGGCAGCCGCTATCGGTGTGTCGCTGCAGAAGCTGGAGGACGAGCTCACGCAGGACGCCGCGGCCGAGATGGCCGCGACGGAGGCCGAGAGCAGCCGCCTCGTGCGCAACATGGTTATCCAGCTGCTCGTGACCATCGTCATCCTCGCCGGTTTCTGCCTGTTTACGACGCGCTCCATCACGCGCCCGCTCACGGTCATCAATGCGGCGTGCAAACGCCTGGCGGCTGGCGATTTCCGGCAGCAGCAGCGCTCTATTTACCGCGGTGATGAATTCGGTGAGATGGTTGACTCCTTCACCGCCATGCGCGACAGCATCAGCAACCTCATGCGCCATACGAACGACTCTATCACGCAGATTGCTTCGTCGTCGGAGGAGCTCACGGCCAGCGCCCAGCAGTCGGCGCAGGCCTCTGACCAGGTGGCGCAGTCCGTGACGAATGCGGCGGGTGTGACCATCGAACAGAGCCAGAGCGTCGACGCGATGGCCGGCTCCATTGGCAACCAGCTCACGTCTATCGAGACGCTGGGCCGCACGGCGGATGATGTACTGCAGCACGCCGACGACTCGAACCGCGAGGCGCGGGCTGGTGCACAGAGCATCAAGGACGCCGTGGCGCAGATTCAGCGCGTGGCCGAAATCGTCAACAGCTCGGCAGAGACGGTCAATAAACTCGGCAAGCGCTCCGAGGAAATCGGCGACATCGTCGGTACCATTTCCTCCATCGCCGAGCAGACGAATTTGCTGGCATTGAACGCCTCCATTGAGGCGGCACGTGCGGGCGAGGCCGGTCGCGGCTTTGCCGTCGTCGCCGACGAAATCCGCAAGCTGGCCGAGGGCAGCCGCGAGGCCGCCGCGAGCATCGCGGGCCTCATCGAGGGCATCCAGCAGGATACGGGCGTGGCCGTCGACGCTATGCAGCAGGGCAGTCAGGCCGTGGCTGATGGCACGCAGGCCGTCACGGCGCTCACGCAGACGTTCGAGAAAATCGAGGCCGGCGCGAACGGCGTCACGGAGCGGGCGCAGGCCATGAACCGCGAGCTGAAGGGCGTGCGGCAGGAGACGGACAACGTCAAGCAGCAGTCCGACCAGATCAAGACGGGCGGCTCCAAGGTCGCGGGTGAGATGGAGAGCGTCTCCGCCGCCTCCGAGGAGCAGTCCGCCTCGGCCAGCGACATTGCCTCGGCGAGCGAGTCTCTCGCGAAACTGGCCCAGAGCCTGCAGAACGAGTTGCAGAAGTTCCAATACTGAGCGCAAGAATAATCTTCACCAATGGTGCGGGCAACAGCTTACACCGGGAATTTTTGGAGTGACGACCCTCTCAGTCACGCTTCGCGTGCCAGAGAGGGTCGTCACCTTTTGTTATTATGCTATAATGAATATAGCAGTTGAGAATTTATAGCATAATTGGGGAATGACGCATGACAAAGAAGACGTGGCGCCGCTGGGGCGGGGCGGCCGTGCTGACGCTCGGGCTGTGCCTGATGGCGGTGTTGGGCTATTGGGGGTGGGAGGACGCCCGCTCGCAGGCGGGAGAGGTCACACCGCCGGGGGCGGTGGCACTGGCGGCCGAGCAGACCGTGGCCTTTTCGCCGCTCTTGCACTGGCCGGAGAACCCACTGGCCGTCGTATACGAAATGGAGATTTTCACGGAGCAGCCCACGCGCCTGCCGCTGGCGGATGTCTCGCCGCAGGCCGCGTTCCGCACGCGCGCCATCTATATGAACTATTTCAATCCGCCCCTGCGGGAGATTGCGGCGGATAAACTGGGCAAAGCGCCGCTTTACTGGCGCGTGCGGGCCATAGACTTTGAGGGCGAGCCCGTGGGCAATTTCAGCCGCCTGCAGACACTGTATACAGACGCGAGTATGCCCGACATGCAGGCGCCCGTGCCGCTTGCGCACTACGGTGACGGCCCGGGCACGACGCTGCTCTATCCTGTCTACAGCTGGGCAGGGCAGTTTGGCGCGGCGAGCTATGTTGTAGACATTTATAACACCAATCCGGCGGAGCATCCGGAGGCGCGGCCCCTCGCGGAGCTCACGACGCCGAACTTTGAAATCTATGACGAAAAGCCGCGCCTCGGCACGTACTACTGGCGCGTGCGCGCGCTGAACGCAGCCAAAGAGCCGCTCGGCGACTGGTCAGCCGTGTCGACCATCCGCACCGACCCCACTGACCACTGGCAGGTAGCCGTGCTCGGTGACAGCATCAGCCACGGAGGTGGGCACTATTCCTACAATCCCGCCGACTTTGCCTACAGCTGGCTGCATTATCTGGATTTCGACGCGCTAAACCTCTCGTTTAGCGGTGACACGGCGGAGATGACGGCGGCGCGTTTCGACGAGGACGTCGTACCGTTCCAGCCGCACTACCTGCTCGTGTTCACGGGCACGAACAGCCTGCGGGCCGGTGCAGACCCACAGGCTGTCATAGAGGATTTACGTGAAATTCGTGCTAAAGCCTTGGCTAACGGTATCAAGCCCATTCTGCTCACGCTGCCGCCCATCAATCCCGACGCCATTGCGCATGTGTTCGGTGAGGAGACCGTGCCCGACTGGCAGTGGCGTTTCCGCGTGGTCAATGCCTACATCCGCAGCCAGGTACACATCGACATCGCAGCTGTGTTCCGCAGCCAGGACGGCATCCTCGCGCCGGGCATGGCGCTCGACGGCCTGCATCAGGACATCGGCGGCAAACGCCTCATCGGCGAGACCGTCAACAAAGCCTGGCCCCGCGTGCAGCGTGAGGCTGATGCACAGGATAGGTAGGGATGACGTGGCCTGCCGGCTCTTCGGGCCACCGCTATGGTGTATGACAGGTGTTAAGTCAATTTTTTTAGTATTAAATTTTACAAATCAGTAGACTTTTGTTCCATGTAGTGGTAAAATACTTTACATATGGGGCTACGGTACAGAGTGGCTCAACAATCGGATAGTCGCAACAAAGGCGTTGTGCAGGCTGGGGTCTGCATGGCGCTTTTTTCATATGTGTGGGACTGTGATGGAGGAACAGAAAAATGCTGAAAGAAACGGAATGGCTGACGTTGAATAACGTACTGCTCGAACTTTATGCGCAGGAGGACTTTGCGCGTTTTGCGCAGTGTCTGCTGCACGCGACCCGCCGGCTCATCCCATATAACAAGGGGTTCCTGCTACTACGGCGCGGTGATGCTGTCGACGAGGACCGCAGCTATTTCTTTGGTATGTCGGCGCGGGAAATCGACGAGTATCTGCATGTCTACTACGATAAAGATTACCTGCATTATTTCAGCGACCGCACGCCGGATACGGCGGTCTATCGGGATACGGATATCGTCGAGGACGCGTTACGCCGCAAGACGGAGTTTTATCGGCAGTTCCTGCAGCAGGCTGACATCCCCTATGGCTGCGGCATCGTGGTAAAGCATGCTGGTGAGGTCTGCGCCGTGTTCAATTTGTTCCGCAGTGAGCAGCTCGGCAATTTTTCGGCACGTGACCTGGAAATTCTCGGCATCCTGCAGCAGCACATCGAGAACATGCTCGTGCACGTCATCGAGCCGCTGCAGCAGCGCGACCTAGGCAGCCTGGCGAAATCCTTCGCGCGTAACTATCATCTCACGAGCCGTGAGAGTCAGGTGCTCGAGCTTGTGGCCGACGGTCTGTCGAATCAGGAGATCTGCCAGCGCCTCGTAATCAGCATTTCCACGGTGAAAAAGCATATTTATAACCTCTACGTGAAAACGCAGGTGCGCAGCCGCACACAGCTCGTTCACCTGCTGATGAACGGCCGCGCCGCGAAAGCTAATGATGAAGCGGTCTTTGACGAAGCTGAGGCTATGTAAATCCTGGCGGGGTGCGATTTTTTCAAGGGATTTTTTGGCGAAAAATGGTATAAAACACCCCACGCAGGAGCAATTGTCTGCGTGGGGTGTTTTAGTTTGCATACGTATAGCGGTTTATTTGTAGTTCTTCGGCATGACCTGGAAGAAGGCCTGCGGGTGGTCGCAGACGGGGCAGACCTGCGGGGCCTGCGCGCTCTCGCAGACATAGCCGCAGTTCATGCACTGCCAGATGACCTTGTCTTCCTTCTTGAAGACCTTACCGCCCTCGACATTGGCGAGCAGGAGGTTATAGCGCTCCTCGTGCTCTTTCTCGATCTTCGCGACGGCCTCGAACAGCGTGGCGATTTTCGTGAAGCCTTCCTCGCGCGCGACCTTGGCGAACCCGGGGTACATGCTTGTCCATTCCTCATGCTCGCCGGCGGCGGCATCCTTGAGGTTCGTGGCCGTATCGCTGATGCCTTGCACGAGCTTGAACCAGATTTTTGCGTGCTCCTTTTCGTTGTCGGCTGTCTCCTGGAAGATGTTCATCACCTGGTTGAAGCCGTCTTTTTTGGCCTGCGAGGCGTAGTACGTGTATTTGTTGCGCGCCTGCGACTCGCCGGCGAAAGCCGCCCAAAGATTTTTCTCGGTCTGTGAGCCTTTCAGTTCCATATCCAACTCTCCCTTTCTTCTGGGAAACAAAATGTTGTCTCCCACAGATAGTAAATCGGTTTTACACCTGTATTATTCGCGCTTGCCCGCCAAAGTCCTGCCTCGCGCATTGACTTTTGAACAGAATATGCTACAATTTATATGGATATTATGTTGATAAAATCAACCACATTTGCACGGTATGTCCGCGGGGAAGATACATCGTGCCAAGTCGTTCAGGCAGTGTGGCCCTTTTATATGTGTTATGGGAAAGGTGATTATAATGGATGACGAATACATTAACATCGGCCGCTGGTTTTCGATTTTACACCGGCGTTCGCAGCTCTTCGTCGTGGAGGCGTGCGAACAGCTGCATCTCACATACTCGGAGTGTGTCATGCTCATCCGCCTCTACGACGCCGAGGGCTCGAAGCAGGATGACCTCGCGAGCATGCTGTTCCTCGACAAGGCCGTCGTGACGCGCACGATGAATCTGCTGCAGGAAAAAGGCCTCGTGGAGCGCAAGCGCGACGAGCACGACCGCCGTGTGCGCCGTGTCTACCTGACGGAGTACGGCCGCCAGCAGCATATCTATCTGCGTAACGTCATCCAGCGCTGGGTGGACTTCCTCGCGGGCGGCATGGACCCGGAGCAGGTCAAGACCATCATTCACGGTTTCCATACGCTGGCGGACAGCGCCTCGCGCGTCGACCTGCACCAGCTCGCGCGCGACATCCCGGCAACGCCGACGACGGACGGCCTCGTGGAGCAGGAGGGAGTCTTTGACGATGACAAAAAGTAGCACTAAGGCGCTGGCACTCGTCTGTGCCGCGCTGCTCGCGCTCAGCGTGGCGGGCTGCGGCGATAAAGCGGCTGCGCCCGAGCGGCCGCCACTGGTCAAGACGCAACTCGCGAACGCCGACGCGGGCGTCGTGGACGGCGTCTATGCGGGCACGGTCAAGGGCCGTTACGAGACGAATATGGCGTTCCAGGTCGGCGGCCAGATACTCGCGCGCAACGTGCAGGCCGGCAGCCGCGTGCGCGCCGGTGACACGCTCATGGTCATCGACGCGCGCGACGTCGTGCAAAAGGCGAACCAGGGCGATGCGGCCGTCGGTCAGGCGCGCGCCCAGCTCGAGCTCGCGCAGAAAAATCTCTCGCGTTACACGGAGCTCTACAATGCGAGTGCCGTGAGTGCCGCCGTGCTCGACCAGTATCAGGCTAACTACGACGCGGCGTTCGCGAGCTACCAGAACGCGCTGGCGCAGGCCGCACAGGGCTACAACGCCGTGGGCTACACGAACCTCACGGCGGGCGCGGACGGCGTCGTGAGCGCCGTGCAGGCCGAGGAGGGGCAGGTCGTGGCCGCGGGCCAGACCGTGCTCACGCTCGTGCAGACGGGCGAACTTGAGATAGAAATCAACGTGCCCGAGAACCGTCTCGCCGACGTGCCTGTAGGCCGCGAGGTCACGGTTTCGTTCTGGGCGCTCGGCGGCTCGACGCGCGGTGTCGTGCGCGAGGTGGCGCCGATGGCGGACAGCGCGGCGCGTACGTATCGCGTGCGCGTGTCCGTACCCGAGCCACCGGCGGGCATGGAGCTCGGCATGACGGCCTCTGTGGCACTCGCGCAGACGGCGGACAACGCCAACGCTGACGCGGCGCTGCTACCGCTCGCGGCCATTTACCAGACGGGCGACACGCCCGAGGTCTGGCTCGTGCGCGACGATGACACCGTGCAGCTGCAGGCCGTGACGGTCGAGGCGTTTGACGCGAACCGCGTGGTCGTGCACGGCCTGCAACCGACGGACCGCGTGGTCACAGCCGGCGTGCACAAGCTGCGCGAGGGCCAGAGCGTACGGACGGAGGCGGATGACTGATGCGCAATCTGACCGAAGTCTCGCTGAAAAATAAGGGCCTCGTCTGGTATTTTATCGTCGTCATCTTCCTCGCGGGCATTTTCTGCTACTTCAAACTCGGCCGTATGGAGGACCCGCAGTTCACCGTGCGCCAGATGGTCGTCTCCGTGGCCTGGCCCGGCGCGACGGCCGCGCAGGTGGAGGAGCAGGTCACGGACAAACTGGAAAAGAAAATCCAGGACACGCCGGGCCTCGACTACGTGGAGAGTGAGTCGCGCCCGGGGCAGGCCGTCATCTACGTGAACCTCCGTCAGGACCTGCCGAAGGCCGACATCCGCCCCACGTGGCGCGACGTGCGCAATTTCTGCGAGGATATCAAGAAAGATTTACCCGACGGCGTGTACGGCCCCTATTATAATGACCGTTTCGATGATGTCTACGGCTCCATTTTCGCCGTGACGGGCGACGGCTACAGCTACGAGGAGCTGCGCGAACGGGCGGAGAAAATCCGCCGCATGATTCTCGCCGTCGACAGCGTGCAGAAAGTCGAGCTCGAGGGCGTACAGCCGGAGAAGGTCTACGTGGAAATCGCGCAGGCGAAGCTCGCGGAGCTGGGTATCAGCCCGCAGGTCATCGCGAACGCGCTGAAGACGCAGAACCAGATGACGCCGGCGGGCGAGGTGGAGACGGCCTCGGACGACGTCTATCTGCGCGTGACGGGCGTATTTGACGACGTGGAGGCCATCCGCGCACTGCCCATCAACGCGGGCGGGCGCATTTTCCGTCTCGGCGATATCGCGACGGTGGAGCGCCGCACGCAGGACCCGCCGGAGCCGAAGATGTTCTACAACGGTGAACCGGCCGTGGGCATCGCGGTTTCCATGGAGGACGGCGGCAACATCCTGAAACTCGGCAGCGATTTGCATGCGCTCATAGCGCAGGTGCAGCAGGAGCTGCCGCTCGGCCTCGAGATTCATCAGGTCTCCGACCAGCCGAGCGTCGTCGACGACTCCATCCATGACTTCGTCAAGACGCTCATGGAGGCCGTCGTCATCGTGCTCGTCGTGAGCTTCCTCTCGCTGGGCCTGCGCACAGGTCTCGTGGTTGCGGGCTGTATCCCGCTCGTGCTCACGGGCGTGTTCACGGCCATGTACCTGCTGGGCATTGACCTGCACAAGGTCTCGCTGGGCTCGCTCATCATTGCGCTCGGCCTGCTCGTCGACGACGCCATCATCGCCGTCGAGATGATGAGCGTGAAACTGGAGCTCGGCATGAACCGTTTTGACGCGGCCTGCTATGCGTTCCGTGCCACGGCAAAGCCCATGCTCACGGGCACGCTCATCACCTGCTCGGGCTTTATCCCCGTCGCCTTCGCGAACGGCATGGCGAGCGAGTTCTGCCAGGCCCTGTTCCCGGTCATTAGCATCGCGCTGCTGCTCTCGTGGATTGTCTCGGTCATGGTCGCGCCGCTCTATGGTACGTACCTCATCAAAGTGGACGTCAAGCGCGACGCGAGCGGCCACATCGACCCGTACCAGAGCCGTTTCTACACCTGGTTCCGCGCCGTGCTCGGCTGGTTCCTCACGCATAGACGCATCGTGCTCGGTGGCACGGTGGCGCTGTTCGCCGTGTCCGTCTTTATGATGCAGTTCATCAAGCAGGAGTTCTTTCCGCCGTCGCTGCGACCGGAGATTATCGTGGAAATGCGCCTGCCGGAGGGCTCGTCACTCGCGGCCTCGCAGGCCGAGGCGGATAAAATGTCCGCGTTCCTGCAGGGGCACCTCGACGAAATCAGCAACTACTCCTACTACGTGGGCGAGGGCGCGCCGCGCTTCGTGCTCACGACGGAGCCCGTGCTGCCGCAGAACAACTACGCGCAGTTCGTCGTCGTGGCGAAGGACGCCGACGTGCGCACGCGCCTCACGCAGGAAATCCGCGACGAACTTGCGGACAACTTCCCGAATGTGCGCAGCAATATCAAATTCATCCAGACGGGCCCACCGGCTGACTATCCCATCATGCTGCGCGTCTCGGGCTACGACCGCGATAAAGTGCGCGAGCTCGCGAACACCGTGGCCGACCAGCTGAGTGCCGACAGCAATGTTTATGGCGTG
>ONCF01000035.1 GCA_900316275.1 uncultured Veillonellaceae bacterium | reverse complement strand
TTCGACGGTGCATCCGGCCATGACCATGCAGTACCTGCAATGCACCGCTGTCCCCAAGGAGCATGTGGGGTTCTTTATCAGCCGGACGGGCGAGAACCGCATGCTCATCGACATCGCGCGCATGCTGCAGCTGCGTGGTATCCACTTCATCCTCATCACCTCGGCGCGGAGCTCGACGCTGGCGGAGATTGCCGACGTCGTGCTGCCCGTGGCCACGGTGCGCACGATGGAGCGGCTCGGCCCGCGCGTGTTCCTCATGGGCGCGAAGTATGTCGTCGACGTGCTGTTCGCCGTGCTCATGACACAGGTCGACTATCACAGTGCGCGCGAAAAGGATAGCTGGCTCAGTCAGCATTTTCATTATTAAAGTAAACTTAAGCAAAGATAATATACTTACAGGAGACGTTGCAACAGCGGTTCCTTGACCCTCGGGCGGATGCGGTCCGAGGGTTTTTGTCGTGCAGGGGCTTTGTCAGGGCGGCAGTACGGCGTTTTCGGACAGCTGAAGCCGTTGTTTCAGAAAATCAAAGAATTTTGAAACGCTGTAACAAGCAGGCTCTAGCAATTGGACAAAGCAATAGAAACAAGGTAAAATGAAAGCCGTAAACGGGATTGGAGATTTTGGGAAAGGTGGTATATTATTTTGCGACACAGTAAGAGATTTTATGGGGCGCTGTCTCTGGCAGCGGCGGCAGCCGTCAGCCTGTGGGGACAGGGCAGTGTACAGGCGGCACCTGGCGCCGCACCGGCCGAGGCCGACAAGCCTTTAGCGGAGCTGGCTCAGGGGGAGCAGCAGGCGGCGGCCAAAATGCAACGTCTGGATGCCAGCGTCAATACGCGGCACATGGTGGTCACGGTGCGCAAGCTGCATATTCAGGGTGAGGCAGTGACCAAGGCCCAGGTGCTCCAGCTGCTGCCGGAGCTGAAAAAAGACAAGGTAAATATCGGCACGCTGTCCCGCCAGGTGCAGTATGCTAATGATAACGGCGCCGCCAAACTGCATACGACGTTCGTGCCGCACGGTTCGACCTATGAGGTGACCGTCCAGGCAGACCCGCTGCAGCAGACGCATTACAATTTCAGCGTAGCGAACAGCGGCAACAGTTATACGGGTGACTGGCGTACGACGGCCGGCTGGCTGGAGACGGGCGCGGGACGCGGTGCGGATACCGTGGGCGCGGCGATTGTTTCCTCGCCGGGGCATTGGAGCGATGTCAAGCAGGCGGCTTTTGCTTATAAAATGGTTTTGCCGAAAATGTCCGACAGCTTTACGTTCAGCGGCAGCTGGTCGGATGTCCAGTTGGACATGGCTCAGCCCAGCCTCAGCGGCTTGCAGCTGGATGCCGGTGGTAAGGGCGCGACCTTTGGCCTGCACTATCAGCACGCGTTCTCCTATAGCAGCCGCAACAAAGATATCCTGGATTTCGGTATTGATCATAAGCACAGCACCAGCGACCAGAGCCTGTATCTGCTGGGCAACAACATCACCTTGTCAGACTACAGCTACGACGTCGATATGGTGGGTGTGACCTACCGCCATAATGACCGTGATACCAGACATACGTTCAGCTATGAGGCCGGCTACGCGGGCAATATTCGCGGTAATGCGGGTAAATATGCTCAGGTGGGCTATGGCAATTACAGTGAGAATTTCGGCTATGTACACGGTGGCCTCAATTACCAGTATCGTACCGGCGGCGACTGGCTGCTGGGCCTGCGGGCTCAGGGCCAGTATACGCGGTCAAATGTGCTGCCGATCGAACAGCTCGGTGCCGGCGGTCAGCATTCCGTGCGGGGCTTTGATGAGCGTATAGTGGCTGCCGATACCGGTGTGACGGGCAGTGTGGAGGTGTACACGCCGGAAATCGCGCCGAAATGCCGCCTGGTGCTCTTCAGCGATGCCGGCTGGCTGCACAACAACAACACGCAGGCCATTGACCGGAGCCTCAAACTGGCCTCGGCGGGCCTCGGCTTCCGTTATCTGGATGCGAAGCAGGGTGTAGCCTTTACGCTGGATTATGCCAAACCGGTTACCGACCTCAGCGATACCTACACGCTGGACCGGGGACACAAGCTCTGGAATACGACTTTGAGCTTCAGCTTTTAAAAGAAAGGATGGCAGAAAATGAAACTCACGCATAAAATCAGTCACGCAGCGCTCACGACGGCTATTTTGCTGGCCCTTTCTGCCGGCAGTGCCTGGGCTATGCCTACGGGGGCCACGACCGTGGCCGGTAACGTCAGTGGTCTGACAGGGGCGGGCGCAGTTCTGACCGATAATGGCGGTCTGACGGGCATTATCAAGGCCGGGGCTGCGGCCAACATCATCAACTGGCAGGAGTTCTGTCTGGCCGCCAACGAGACGTTGAAGTTTGATACGCAGACAGGCGCCATCCTGAACCGGGTCGTAGGCAATAATGTGTCGGAGCTCCTCGGCCATCTGCAGCAGGAGGGCCAGTACCCCTTGCTGCTCGTCAATCCCCATGGCATCATCGTCGGCCAGAGTGCGGTCATCGATGCCTCGCAGTTGGTGCTCTCCACGCTGGATATCACCGATGAGGCTTTCCAAGCGGGCGTAAAATCCGGCACGTATGATTTCGTGGATGGCGATAAATCGCAGGGCCTGCGACTGCAAGCCGGCGCCCAGCTGAACGTACAAAACAACCTCGTGCTGGCTGGGGCAAAAATCGATATTGCCGATGGCGTGACCTTTGCTTTCCCCGCGCAGGTGCAGAAAATTGCGGGCAGCCAGGTGGTCGTGGAAGAGCCGATTGCCTTTAC
>ONCF01000072.1 GCA_900316275.1 uncultured Veillonellaceae bacterium | reverse complement strand
GAATCTACATTGTTTAGTTTTCAGAGAACAACTCCATCGCTTCAAGCGACTTTATTATCATAGCGCCTTGAGCGTTTCCTGTCAAGCACTTTTTTAAACCATTTTTCGATGCTGCCTAGCAGAAAACTTTGGCTGATGTGCTTGCCACTCTCGCGGCGACTTGTATTATTATACGCACAACTAAGGTTTCTGTCAACCCATATTATGGATTTTTTATAAAAAAAGAAGGACCCTCGCAGGTCCCCCGTCAAAAGCGTGGCTCACTTAACCGTATACAGTTCATCTTTGACCGCATCAGCTTTGCTGGACTCCGCGCCGGTACCCCAGATTTTCTGCATGAAGGATTTATAGTTCTCGTTCAGGTAGTTGATGATGACCTGCAGCATGCCCTGGACTTCTTCGCCGATTTCCGGCGTGGCTTCCTCCACTTTGACCTCTTCGTCAGCCACGGGCAGCACGAGGCTCGTGTCCATGATGAGCGAGCCCTGATTATCGAAGAACAGTTTAAACGGCTTGTAGGTGAGGTTCTGCTCGTTCACGAAGCGCAGTACTGCCAGCTCGTTCTCCTCCGTGCGACACTGGGAGAGCAACTGCACGCGGATGAGTGCGTACGGGCTTTGGTCAAGAATCACCAGCGTCGGCAGGCGCTGCCCCTCGACCTCGATAGCCGAGCGGAACACCACCGTGCCCTGTGCGTCGTCGGGCACTTCCTGCACCTGGAAAGCCTCAATCTGGTTATTTGTCAGGAAATCATTGAATGCCTGAGCCTTGTTATTCATGTAAAGTTATCCTCCCTCAATAGCAGCGCCAACAGAAACTGCCCGCGTGTTTGCTATTACATTTGTCATTTTCTTTAACTATTCTACTCTAAAGTAGGCCGGAAGTCAACAAAGCATCAGGACATAAAAAAGAGAACCCCTGCGCGGAATTCTCTTTCGGACAGCCCTAACTTTCACGGTCAGGAACTAAGCTATTATAGATTTTTACTCCACCGTCACGGATTTCGCGAGGTTGCGCGGCTTGTCGACGTCGCAGCCACGCGTTATGGCCGCATAGTAGGCCAGCAGCTGCAAAGGCACCACAGCCAGAATGGGCAGGAGCAGCTCGTCCGTCTCCGGCACTTTCATCACGTGGTCGACGTATTTCTGCAGTTCCTCGTCGCCCGCGGCCGCGATACCGATGACCACGGCGTCACGCGCCTTGACCTCTTTAATATTCGAGAGCGTCTTTTCGTAAACGCTCTTCTGCGTCGCGAGCGCGATGACGGGCACGCCCTCGACGATAAGCGCCAGCGTGCCGTGCTTCAGCTCACCCGCCGCATAGGCCTCGGCGTGGATATAGGAAATTTCCTTGAGCTTCAGCGCGCCCTCGAGCGCCACGTCGTAGTCCAGACCACGGCCGATATAGAACACATCGTCGTTGAAGCCATACTGCTTGGCGAACGTCTTGATGGGCTCTACGTCGGAGAGCGTCTCGGAAATCTGCGCCGGTACCTGTTTCAGCGCGGCGATGAGCTCGGCCACGCGCGTCTGCGGCACCGTGCCCTTAATCTGCGCCATGTACAGCGCGAGCATGAAGAACAGGATAAGCTGCGTCGTGTAAGCCTTCGTGGAGGCCACGGCGATTTCCGGGCCCGCCCAGGTGTAGATGACCTGATCCGCCTCACGCGCGATGGAGGAGCCCACGACGTTCGTGAGCGCCAGCGTCTTGGCACCGCGGCGCTTCGACTCTTTCAGCGCGGCCAGCGTGTCGCTCGTCTCACCGGACTGCGAGACGACGATAAAGAGCGTGTTCTCGTCGATAATCGGGTCACGATAGCGGAACTCCGAGGCCACATCCACCTGCACGGGCACGCGCACGAGGCGCTCGATATAGTATTTGCCCACGAGGCCGGCATGGTAGGCCGTGCCGCAGGCCACGATGTAAATCTGGTTGAAGGAATTCAGGTAGTCGGCATCCCATTTCAGCTCGTCCATGGTGATGCTCTGGCCGTCCTTGGCGATGCGCTGGCTCATCGTGTCGCGCACGGCCTTCGGCTGCTCGTTGATTTCCTTGAGCATGAAGTGCTCATAGCCGCCCTTTTCCGCCGCCTCGGCGTTCCAGTTGACCTCAAAGACCTTCTTCGTGATGGCCTCGCCGTTGCGATTCGAGATGCGGATGGCATCCTTCGTCACGACGGCCAGTTCGCCGTCGTTGAGAATGTAGGTGCGACGCGTGCGCTTGATGATGGCCGGGATATCGGAGGCGATAAAATTCTCGCCCTCGCCGATGCCGATGACCAGCGGGTTGTCCTGCTTCGTGCAGATGAGTTTGTCCGGCTCATCCTTGCACATAAAGACGAGCGAGTACGAACCCTCGATACGGCGCAGCACCTCACGCACAGAGGACTCGAAATCGCCGTTCCAGACCTCCTCCAGCAGGTGTGCCACGACCTCAGTATCCGTCTCGGACTTGAAGGCGTGGCCCTTTTCGATGAGTTCCTCCTTCAGCGAGAGATAGTTCTCGATGATGCCGTTGTGCACAACTACGAAGTTGCCCGAGCAGTCGGTATGCGGATGTGCGTTGACATCCGACGGACGGCCGTGCGTTGCCCAGCGCGTATGGCCGATGCCGATGGTGCCCGTCGGCACCTTGTCCTTGATTTTGTCGCGCAACGCAGAGAGACGGCCGACGCTCTTTTCCACACGAATCTGCGCGCCGTTGTAGATGGCGATACCGGCCGAGTCATAGCCACGGTACTCGAGCTTGGAGAGGCCCTCCAGCAGGAAATCCACGGCCTGCTTGTCACCGACATAACCTACGATACCACACATATATAGTACCTCCTATATATCCCCTGCTGCGTCCCCGCCTGTCTCTCTCCCCTGTCTCACGACAGGGCTTTAAACAGGCTTTCTCGGCCGGACCAGCCGGAAGGCATCCGCTGACTACTCGACAACCTTCTCCTCGTCCTCTGGGTCAAACGTTTACCGCCCCAGAACTAGCGCTAAAGATAAAATCTTTTTTACTACACCAGCACAGCAGGCTTTACTTGTAGAGACGCGCCTAAAACACAATCTCTACCGCTGGATTTACTACATTGCTATGACATTTGTCATTAGCACCAGTATTGTACCCTAAAGACCGCCTAAAGTCAATAAGTACTACCTGTGGACACCTCGCGGCAAACGCGCACACAAAAACAAGCTGTACCAGCGCACAGCCTGTGAAAAGTGCTCCAGATTCCCCTGCCACTTAGCCCTGTTGCAAAATGGAGTAATTCTCCGGGTGCATGTCGGGGCGGACGGTAACTTTGATGTCCGTGCCATACTCGGCGGCAAGGTTGACGAGGAGCTGGCTTTGGCGGAGCTCCTCGGCCACGGTCGCGTGTACCTCCACCTCGTAGCCCTCCTGGGCGTGCGAGGCCTGCTCCATGCGGCGGATGGCGCGACTGATGCGGATGGCCACGGTCTCGGGCGACTCCACGCGGCCGAGTCCGTGACAGACGGGGCAGTCACTGTAGACAAGGCTCGCGTAGTTAGCGCGCGTCTTCTTGCGTGTGATTTCCACAAGGCCGAGACTCGTGATGTCTACGACCTTGACCTTCGTGCGGTCCAGCTGGATGAGCGCGCGCAGGGCCTGCAGCAGGCCCTCTTTCTGAGCCTCCGTCTCCATATCGATAAAGTCGACGATGATGATGCCGCTGATGTCGCGCAGGCGAATCTGCTGCATGATTTCGCGCGCCGCCTCCAGGTTTGTCTGGTAGACGGTCGCTGCCAGCGTATCCCGCCCGACGTAGCGGCCCGTATTCACGTCGATGACCGTCATGGCCTCCGTCTTGTCGATGACGAGGAAACCGCCGCTCGGCAGCTCGACCTGACGCGCGCCCAGCTTCTCCAGCTCTGGCTCAATGCCCGCCGCCCGGAACAGTGGTGTCGTATCCGTATAGTGCCGGATACGCGGCAACAGCGCAGGCGAGAGCGTCTGCACGAGCTCGCGCACGCGTGCGTAGAGCGCCGCGTCGTTGATGAGCATGGCCTCGACGTCCTCGCTCAGGTAGTCGCGCACGGCGCGGATGATGAGATCGGCATCACGGTAGAGCAACACGCCGCCGCGACTCTTGAGCCGGAAGCGCGCCATAATGCTCTGCCACAACCGTACAAGATACTGCACGTCGGCCGCGAGCTCGGCCTCAGCCAGCCCCTC
This sequence comes from uncultured Veillonellaceae bacterium, assembly GCA_900316275.1. GTDB lineage: Bacteria > Bacillota > Negativicutes > Selenomonadales > Selenomonadaceae > UBA2897. Next base: position 483 of record ONCF01000072.1, on the reverse strand, counting down.
GGCCACCGTGCGCACGATAAGCCCCATCTGCGGCGGGCAGATGCGCTGGGCCACAACCTGCAGGCGCGTCCGCTCCACCTCGTCCGTAATGCGGCGCGAAATGCCGATGTAGCTCACCGTGGGCATGAGCACAAGGTGCCGGCCCGGCAGGGAGATGTGCGTGGAGACGCGTGGCCCCTTCGTGCCCGTCGCGTCCTTGACGACCTGCACGGGCAGGTATTGGCCCACGTGAATGTGCGTTTTCTCCGGCAACACGTGCAGCACATCCTGCGGCATGCCGTCGCCGACGTGCAGAAAGGCATTTTTGCCCGTGCCGATATCGACGAAGGCCGCCTGCATGCCCGGCAGCACGTTCTGCACCTGTCCCTTGTAGATGTTGCCCACGAGGTGCGCATGCGCCGGGCGCTCGAGCTCCACGAGCTGCAGTTGCCCGTCCGCCTTGATGGCCAGCCGCGTCTCCTCGGGCACGGCGTCGACGTAAAT